>VBGS01000071.1 GCA_005889445.1 Chloroflexota bacterium | reverse complement strand
CGACCTCCCGCAGGGCCGCGCTCTCGATCGACGCGACGGTGCGCGCCGTGCGCTTCGCCCGCTCGCGTTGCACGTACCTACGAGAATTCACTGCACATGGAGTGTATGCAATCGTCCGCGGGGTCGCGGCCCCTCGGTTATCGTTGTACTCGTCGTGCGCGGTATCGCCTTCGTGTTCCCTGGGCAAGGTTCGCAGATCGTCGGCATGGGCCGTGCGGTCTACGAGTCGTCAGCTCGCGCGCGCGAAACGTTCGAGGAAGCGGACCGAACGCTTGGCTACGACCTCACGAAGATCATCTTCGACGGTCCGGCGGATCGCCTCGACGACACGTCCGTGGCGCAGCCTGCGGTTCTGGCTACCAGCGTCGCGATCCTGGAGGCGCTTGTTGAATCCGTGAACGCCAAGCTCGGTCGGCGGGCGACCGCTGGGGGCGAGCCCCGCGGTGTCGCCGCGCTGCCCCCCGAATTCAGGCCGCGGTTCGTCGCCGGTCATTCGCTGGGCGAGTTCACCGCGCTCGTCGCGGCGGGGGTGCTGACGTTCCAGGAGGCGCTCGGCCTCGTCGCGGAGCGTGGCAGGCTCGCGGCGTCGCGCGGCGCGAGAGGCGCGATGGCCGCGATCGTCGGGCTTCCCGCGGAAGAGGTCGATCGCGTCATCAAGGACACCGTCGCGCTCGGTAGCGCCGTCGTGGCCAATGACAACGGTCCTTCACAGGTCACGATCGCCGGCGACAGCGAGAGCATCGCGCGCGTGACCGAAGCGCTGAGCCGACACGGCGCTCGGCGGATCGTGCCGCTGCGTATCTCGGCGCCATTCCACTTCCCGGCGATGGGGCGCATCGGTCCGGACCTCGCCACGTTCATGCACACCCTGCATTTCCGCGAGCCGGTCGTGCCGATCGTCGCGAACGTGAGTGCCCTTCCACACGTGTCCGCTTCGGCCATCCCTGACGCGCTCGTGCACCACCTCTCGCAGCGGGTCGAGTGGCTGCGTTCGGTCCGGTACATGGTCGAGCGCGGCGCTTCGACATTCGTCGAGATCGGGGCGGGCCAGGTCGTGAACGGACTGGTGAAGCGGATCGCCGATGTGAAGCTGCTCAACATCTCCGACCCACTTTCGATCAGGGGGGCCGTGTCGAGCCTCGAAGCACCCGCGCCAGTCTCCCTGTGACGCGACGCGTCGTCGTCACCGGCCTCGGGGCGGTGACCCCACTGGGGAACGATGTCGCGACGACGTGGGACGGCCTCGTGCACGGGCGAAGCGGCATCGGGCGGATCAGTCGGTTCGACCCATCGCCGTACGAGACGCAGATCGCCGGCGAGATCAAGGGGTTCGAGCCCGCGAAGTACATGGACCGCAAGGAGATCCGCCGCACGGACCGGTTCACTCAGTACGCCGTCGCCGCGGCCGCGCAGGCGCTGGACGATGCCCGGCTGAAGGGTGGCGGCGACGATCGCGAACGGATCGGCGTCGCGATCGCGACCGGCGTCGGGGGCATCGAGACGCTGATCGATCAAGTGCTCCTGATGAAGGAGCGTGGACCGTCGCGGCTCTCGCCGTTCCTTGTCCCGATGCTCATGGCGAACGCCGGCTCGGCCCAGATCTCGATGCAGTTCGACCTTCGCGGCCCCAGCCTGACGCATGTCTCGGCCTGCGCGTCGAGCGCGCACTCCCTCGGCGAGTGCGCCGCGCTCATCCGGCGGGGCCAGGCCGACGTGATGGTCTCGGGGGGCGCCGAGGCCGCGGTGCTGCCGCTGCCGATCGGAGCGTTCGCGACGATGCACGCGATGAGCCGTCGCAACGACGATCCCGAGCGGGCGTCGCGTCCGTTCGACAAGGACCGCGACGGATTCGTGCTCTCCGAAGGCGCTGCCGTCCTGATCCTCGAGGAGCGCGAGCGCGCGCTCGCGCGCGGGGTACGCGTGTACGGCGAGATCGTCGGTTACGGGGCGACCGCGGACGCCTACCACATCACCTCGCCATCGCCCGAGGGCGAGGGGAACGCGCGCGCGATGAAGATGGCGCTCGCCGAGGCGGGCATGAAGCCGAGCGACATCGACTACATCAACGCGCACGGCACCTCGACCCAGCCGAACGACCGAGAGGAGACCGCCGCGATCAAGCACGTGTTCGGCGAGCACGCCTACAGGCTGATGGTCTCGTCGACGAAGTCGATGACCGGTCATCTCCTTGGGGCGGCCGGCGCGCTCGAGGCGATGGCCTGCCTGCTCGCGATGCGCGACGGATGCATCCCTCCGACGATCAACTACGAGACGCCCGACCCGGCGCTCGACCTCGACTACGTGCCGAACCAGGCGCGTCCCAAGCCGATCACGACCGCGCTCTCGAACTCGATGGGGTTCGGCGGGCACAACGCCTCACTGATCTTCCGCCAGTAGGGCGCTGGCACCGGGGCTGCACGGCAGGCCGGTATGCCACGAGACACCACGCCGCGTCCGCCCGAAGAATGGAAGAGCGGATCCGAGCCGATGACGGAGGCGCAAGCGGCCTTCCTCAAGCGACTCTCCGATGATGCGGGCGAGCCCTTCGATCCAAGTCTCAGCAAGGCGGACGCGTCGCGGCGCATCGACGAGCTGCGGTCGCGGGGCGATTCAAAAGCCTCGGCGCCCCGGCGCCGCGGCCGCCGTCCCGCCACTGGAGCGGCCGAGGGGGCGGCGGGCGACGGCGATCGCATGACGGCGGCGCAGGCCGCGTACCTGAAGGAGCTCGCGGCGGAAGAGGGCGGCGAATACGCCCCCGACCTGAACAAGGAGGAGGCCGCGCGCCGCATCGGCGAGCTGCTGATCAAGCAGATGGCGCGATCGTCCTCGCCCACCGAACCCTCGCGACGCTGAGCCCTGCTACTTTCCGCGGCCATGAAGCTCGAGGGCCGCACTGCCCTCATCACCGGGGCCGGCCGCGGGATCGGCCGCGCGACCGCGATCCGTCTCGCACGCGACGGCGCCGCGATCGCGATCAACTTCAAGGGGAACGCGGCCGCGGCCGACGAAGCGAAGCAGCTCGTCGAGCGGGCCGGCGGCAAGGCGACGCTCGTCCAGGGCGATGTCTCGGCGGACGGAGCGGCCGACGAGATCGTGAAGCAGGCGCTCGCCTACGGCGGCGGCCGCCTCGACATCCTCGTCAACAATGCGGGCATCACCCGCGACAACCTCCTGGTCCGGATGAGCCCGCAGGAATGGGACGAGGTCCTGGACCTCAACCTGCGAGGGGCCTTTCTCGTCACGAAGGCGGCGATGCGGCCGATGATGAAGCAGCGCTCGGGACGGATCGTCAACGTGTCGTCGGTCGCGGGCGTCGTGGGGAACGCGGGTCAGGCCAACTACGCCTCGGCAAAGGCGGGACTCATCGGGTTCACCAAGACCGTCGCCCGCGAGATGGCCAGCCGGAACATCACCTGCAACGCGGTGGCCCCGGGATTCGTTCCGACCGACCTCACGAGCGATCTGCTGAGGCAGATGGAGGACACGATCCTGAAGCAGATCCCGCTCGGGCGCTTCGGCACGGTCGAGGACGTCGCCAACGCGATCGCGTTCCTGGTCTCTGACGAGGCGAGCTACATCACCGGGCAGGTGCTCGTCGTCGACGGCGGAATGGTGACCGCGTAGCGGCGGCACTCCCTAGCATTGCGGCGTGCGTCCTGGCCGCCTCCTCCTCGTCGCGGGCGTCGCGCTCGCCGTCTTCGTCGCCGATCGCATCACCAAGACGTGGGTCGTGGAGAACATTCCCGTCGGGACCGCACGCCCGATCGCGGGCGACTACATCCGGATCGTGCACGCCCAGAACACCGGTGCGGCCTTCGGCCTGTTGCCCGAGCGGACGACGCTGCTCTCGATCCTCTCGGTCGTGGCCGTCCTCGCGATCGTCTATTACTACCGCCAGATCGCGAGCAGCTCCTGGATCGTCTCGGCGACGCTCGGGATGCAGCTGGGGGGCGCCTCCGGGAATCTGCTGGACCGCGTCACGCAGGGCTACGTCGTCGACTTCGTGGATGTCGGCGTCGGCGACATCCGATTCTGGGCGTTCAACGTCGCGGATTCCTCCATCGTCGTCGGGATCGTGCTCGTGACCGCGGCGCTCTGGTTCGAGGAGCGTCGCGCGTCCGCGACCAAGCCCGCCTGAGGATGGCCGAGCGGATCTCCGTTCGCGTCGAGGATGGCGGCGAGCGCGTGGATCGCTTCCTCGCCGCGCACAGCCAGCTTTCCCGCAGCGCCATCGCGCGGCTCGCGAAGGATGGCCGTGTGCTGGTCGACGGCGTGGCGGTGGAACCAGCCCACCGGGTTCGCGCCGGACAAGAGCTCGTCGTCGATGTCCCGGACGCCGCGCCTGCGCTCTCGCTCGCCGCAGAGGACATCCCGCTCGACGTCCTCTTCGAGGACGAGGATGTGATCGTGGTGAACAAGCCCGCGGGGCTGGTCGTGCACCCCGCATACGGTCACGCGACCGGCACGCTGGTGAACGCGGTCGTCGGACGCATCATGGCCGAGACTGGCCGCGCGGCGTCGCGTCCCGGGATCGTGCATCGGCTCGACAAGGACACGAGCGGCGTGCTCGTCATCGCGAAGAACGACGTCGCGCATTTGTCGCTCGCTCGACAGCTGCAGGCGAAGCGGTTCGGCAAGGAGTACCTCGCCCTCGTCTGGGGAGATCCCGGAGATACCCCCGCGGTCGTCGAGGCGCCGCTGCTCCGCGACCCGAACGACCGGCGGCGCATGATCGTCCGCGCCGGCGGCCGCGACGCGGTGACTCGGTTCGTCCGACTCGCCGCATGGGGGTCGGCCGCCGATCGCCAGGCGCTTCTGCATGTGCGGCCGGTGACCGGACGGACGCACCAGATCCGGGCGCACCTGGCGTATGCCGGAGTCCCTATCGTTGGCGACCCTGTGTACGGCAAGCGCGGCGACCGCAGCGGCCTCGCGCGCCAATTTCTCCATGCGTGGCGGCTCACGGTCCGACTGCCCCATGCCGGCGAACGCACGTTCACGGCGCCGCTCGCGGCGGATCTCGCGACGTACCTGGCGGCCCTGGGTGCGCCCGTGGCCGCCACGGCGGACTTTCGGGAGGTGGCGTGAGCGAGATCGACGGACGTGGCCTGCTCGTGATCATCTCGGCGCCATCGGGTGGGGGCAAAGACACGGTGATCCATCCGCTCACGAAAGTGCTTGACGACGCGGTCGTGTACGTGACCGCCACGAGCCGCAAGCCGCGCCGCGGCGAGCAGCACGGCGTCGACTACTACTTCTACGAGCCGGACAAGTTCCGCGCGGAGATCGAGGCCGGGAACTTTCTCGAGTGGTCGATGGTCCATGGCGACTTCAAGGGGGTCCGGCGCGACGCCCTCGCGGACACCCTTCGCGACCACAAGATCGTGATCGTCAAGCCCGAGCCGCAAGGTATGCGAAAGCTGAAGGCCCAGCTGCCGGAGGCGCTCACGATCTTCATCATGCCGCCCTCGCTCGACACCCTCCAAAACTGGCTCCGCCAGCGCGGGACCGAATCGCCCGAGGAGTTCGCGGTCCGCATGCGGAACGCGCCGATCGAGATGGCCGCCGCACCTGAGTACGACTACGTCGTCGTGAACGAGGAAGGCAAGATCGACAAGACGGTCGAGGAGATCGCCAGGATCATCAAGAAGGAGATGACGAAGCCGCGACACTACGAGCTGTGACGCGCTCAGCCGAGGTCGCCGTCTTCGCGGGCATGCGCGGCCCTGCCCGGACGTTCACCTACCTGGTCCCGGATGGGCTCGCGCTCGAGCCGGGGCATCTGGTCCGCGTCGGCCTGGGACAGCGGCCCGTTCCCGGAGTGGTCATCTCGCTCGACGGCGCGGTCGAGCGCGAGCTGCGGCCCGTGGAGTCATTGGTCCACCCGCTCCCGCTGCTGCGTCCGCACCAGCTCGCCCTCGCCGCGTGGATGGCCGAGCGGTACCGGTGCGGACTCGCCGATGCGGTGCGCGCGATGGTCCCACCGGCGCTCGCATCGCGCGCGCGTGCCTCGCACCTCGGCACCGCGCGCGGCGAACGAAGCGAGG
>VBGS01000070.1 GCA_005889445.1 Chloroflexota bacterium | reverse complement strand
TGCCGGTCGCGTCGATTCGTTTGGCACCGGCGACCTTCAGGCTCTTGCCGATCATCGCGACCTTCTCGCCGTCGACGAGCACGTCGGCCTTGTACGTGTCCGCGGCGGTGACGATGGTGCCGCTAGTGATGAGCGTCTTCCCCACTTCGTACTCCCCTTGGTTGGCGCGCGGATGCTAGCGCGCCGCCCGCGAGCGGATGTACCGATCGCTGCGCGGCGCTCAGTGCAGCGTGTTCGCGATCCTGACCAGATCGAACACGTCCCGCTGCTTGGAAAAGAGCCAGTACACGGTCCCGTGTTCGGTCCACATGACCATCGCCAGGTCGCCGCCGTGCACGGGGACATACGCGAGGCCCTCGGTCGTGCGGATGGGCACGACGTCCCTGAGATAGGCGGGAGGCGCCTCGTTCGCGAGCCGATCCGGGAACGTGAAGAGCACGACATCCGCGAGACCGACGGGGAGCGCGAGGATGGGGTTCGGCGGTGCGAGCTCGACCGGCCCGTCCCGCCCGAGGAACGCGCTCGCGACCGCGAGTGACAGGATTCCCGCGAGAAAGAGCGCGCGGCGGCGGTCGTATCCCGCGGGCAGCGCGGACTCGCCCGCGATGTCGATGACCGCGGCGCTAGTAGCCGACGTAGACCACCTTCTGCTCGCTGAAGAAGTCAAAGGCGGCGGTCCCGCACTCGCGATCACCGAAGCCGGAGTCCTTCACGCCGCCGAAGGGCACCTGCGCCTCGCCGCCGAGCGTCGGAATGTTGACGTGGAGCATCCCCGCCTGCGATTCATCCGCGTACTTGAAGGCGGTCCGCAGATCGCTCGTGTAGATCGACGACGAGAGTCCGTAGCCGACCGCGTTCGCCGCCGCGAGGGCGGAGGCAAGATCGTCCGCTGGGATCACGCTCACGACCGGTCCGAAGATCTCCTCCTGCGCGAGCGCCGCCCGCGGGTCGACGTCGATGAAGATCGTCGGTTCCAGGAAGTAGCCCTCACGAAGATCCGAGCGCGAGGGCGCGCTTCCGTCGCGCACGATTTTCGCGCCCGACCGCTTTCCTTCGTCGATCTTCGCGCGGACCTTCCGCAGCTGCGTCTCGTCGACGATCGGTCCCATGCGCACGCCGGCATCGAGACCGTTCCCCGCGCGCCAGCCCTCCGCCTTCTTGGCCAGGAGCCGATCGAAGTCGGCGAGCACCGAGCGCACCACGACCGCGCGGCTCGTCGCGGTGCAGCGCTGGCCGGTCGCCCCGAACGCGCCCGTGGCGACCGAGTCGGCCGCCTTCTCGAGATCGGCGTCCTCCATGACGATGACCGCGTTCTTCCCGCCCATCTCGAGCTGCACCTTGCACAGGCGTTCCGCGGCGCGCGCGTACAGGCGCCGCCCGACCTCCGACGAACCGGTGAAGCTGATCGCCTTCACGCGCTCATCGGAGGTGATCGCACGTGAGAGCGTCTCGCCACCGCCGAGGACCATGTTCAGCACGCCGTCGGGAAGTCCGCCGTCGATGAAGCACTGCACGACCTGTACGGCGCACAGCGGGGTAAGCGAGGCCGGTTTGAAGAGGACCGTGTTCCCCGCGACGAGCGCCGGCGCGATCTTCCACGCCGGGATCGCGATCGGGAAGTTCCACGGCGTGATGCACGCGACGACCCCGAGCGGCTCGCGCACCGTATAGATAAAGGTGCCGCGCTGCGCCGACGGGATCGTCTCGCCGGTGAGGCGCGTGCCCTGGCCGGCGGCGAAGCGGACGTTGGCGATCGCGCGATCGACTTCGGCGAACGACTCCGCCAGCACTTTGCCCTCCTCCTGGGTGAGGAGGTGCGCGAGCTCGTCACGCCGGCGTTCCATCAGATCGGCCGCCTTGCGCACGATGTCGCCGCGCTGGGGCGCCGGGGTCGCGCGCCACTCCCGGAAGGCCGCGTCCGCCGCGTCGATCGCCTGGCGGACGTCCTCGGGCGTCGAGACCGTCGCTTCACCGAGCACCTCGTCGGATCGTGCGGGATTGCGGTCGACGATGGTCTCGCCGCTGGACGAACCGACCCACGCGCCGCCGACGTGGTTGAGGATCGGAAGCGTCGCGGTCGTGGTCATTACACCAAGACTCTAACTACGGCTTCACCATGTCGCCGTACATGTCCGGGCGACGGTCGCGGTAAAACTGCCACGTGTTGCGGACCTCGCGCACCAGATCCATGTTCAGGTCCGCGACGACCAGCTGCTCGTCCTTGTCGCTGGCCTGCGCCACGATCTTCCCGCGGGGATCGGCGAAATAGCTGGACCCGTAGTACTCGTTCGGACCGAACTCCTTTTCGACACCAACGCGGTTGATCGTCCCGACCCAGTAGCCGTTCGCGATCGCGTGCGCGGTCTGCTCGATGAACCACAGGTGCATCGAGAGGCCGCGCGAGGTCGCCGACGGGATGAACACGAGCTCTGCGCCGTGGAGGCCGAGCATCCGCGCTCCCTCCGGGAAGTGGCGGTCGTAGCAGATGTACACGCCGACCTTCCCGACCGCGGTATCGAAAACGGGATAGCCCATGTTCCCGGGGCGGAAGTAGAACTTCTCCCAGAAGCCGTTCACCTGGGGGATGTGCGTCTTCCGGTACTTACCGAGGTACTTCCCATCGGCGTCGATGACCGCCGCGGTGTTGTAGTAGACGCCGGGCTGGTCCTCTTCATACATCGGGACGATCAACACCATCGAGTGCTTCTTGGCGAGCTCCTGCATGAGCTTCGTGGTCGGCCCGTCGGGGATGTGCTCGGTGTAGCTGTAGTGCTTGGTGTCCTGGACCTGGCAGAAATATGGGCCATAAAAGAGCTCCTGAAGGCACATCACTCTGGCGCCCTGCTTCGCCGCGTCGGCGATGTGGCGCACGTGTCTGTCGATCATCGAGTCCTTGTCGCCGGCCCATGCGCACTGGACGAGCGCGGCCTTCACGGTGGTCATTTCGCACTCCCCTTCGAACTCTCGGTCGGTCGCGATGCTAGTGCGTAGAGCAGAATGTCGACGGCCAGGAGGCGCGACCTCCGGTCGCGGGGGAGGTCATCGTGAGGGGCTCGTTCATCGCGCTCGCCGTTGCGACGCTCGTCGTCACCGCCTGCGGGCAAACGCCCGGTGGCAGCGCCGCATCGAACCCGCCCAGCGCGTCGGACATGCCCGTGCGCGGCGGGACCGCGGTCATCGCGATCTGGCAGGAGCCGTCGACGCTCGCGCCCGTGTACGCGAACCAGACGGTCTCTGACATCGTGAACTACGGGGTCCTCGAAGGCCTCGCGGAGACGACCAACGCCGGCGAATACGTGCCCACGCTCGCGAAGTCCGTCCCGACGGTCGCGAACGGCGGGGTCACCGTCACTGGCGACAAGATGGACGTCAAATGGGAGCTGCAGTCCGGGCTCAAATGGTCCGATGGGCAGCCGGTGACCAGCGCGGACGTCAAGTACACCTGGGAGATCTACCTGAAGGATCCCAAGGTGAACACGCGCACCGGGTTCGATCAGATCGCTTCGATCGACACGCCGAACGACACCACGGCGGTCGTCCACTACAAGACGATCTACGCGCCGTATCCGCTGAACTTCTACCAGCTGATGCCAAAACATCTGCTCGAGAACGAGGCCGACATCAGCAAGTCCGACTACAACCGCAAGCCAATGGGCACGGGCCCGTTCAAGATCACCGACTTCAAGGCCGGTGATTCGATCACCCTCGAAAAGAACAGCAACTACCGCCTCGCACCGGAGAAGCCGTACCTGGACAAGGTCATCTTCCGCAGCGTCCCTTCGGTCGAGGTCGCGATGGCACAGCTGAAAGCGGGCGAGGCGAACGCGGTCTGGAACCTGACCGCGGCCCAGTCGGTCGACCTGGACAAGATCACGGGACTTGTGAATCAAGTCGTGCCTGGGCCGAGCGTCGAGCGGATCGAGATGAACACGGCGCAGAACAAGGAGTTCACCGATCCAAACAGCGTGAATCCTGTCCTCGGCGACATCGAGATGCGGAGGGCGCTCCTGTACGCGACGCCGAAGCAGCAGATCATCGACAAGCTCTTCTTCGGCAAGGCGCAGGTCGGGTCGTCTCCGGTCTCACAGGGATGGGCGGCCTTCAAGGGACCGCAGGAGGGATACGACCCGAGGAAGGCGAACGACACGCTCGACAAGGCCGGCTGGGTGAAGGGCCCTGACGGGATCCGCGCCAAGAACGGCGCCCGCGCGTCGCTGAGCTACACGACGACGACTGGCGACGCGACCCGTGAGAAGGTGCAACAGGTGCTGCTCGACGAGTGGAAGGCGATCGGGGTCGAGGTGAAGATCCAGAACCAGCCGTCGAGCGTCCTGCTTTCGGGCTCGTGCACCTCGAAGGACCCGCGAAAGCTCGGGAGCTTCGACCTGGTGCAGTTCTCCTCGGCTCCGGGCATCGATCCGCACTCGACAGTTCTGCCGCGGTACCACTCCAAGAACATTCCGACGCAGGCCAACTGCGCTGGGCAGAACTACACCCGTATCAAGAACCCAGAGATCGACGCGGCGATCGACGCCGCCGGGGCGACGCTCGACCAGGAGAAGCGAAAGCAGTCCTACGCGACCGCGCTGAAGCTGCTCAACGACGCGTACGTGATCATCTGGCTCTACGACCGCGCGGACATCGACGCGCGGCAGGATGCGCTGAAGGGCTGGGAGCCCAACGCCTGGCAGCGCTTCACCTGGAACATCGAGAGCTGGTGGCTGAAGAAATAGCGACGAGGTAGGAGCGGCCGCGCCAATGGGTCGTTTTGTTCTGCGACGGCTCCTGCAGGCGCTGCCGCTCCTCGTCGCGATCAGCGCCGTCTCGTTCACGATCCTGAAGCTCACACCGGGCGGGCCTCTCGCGGCGTACGAGGGCAATCCGCTCTTCACCGATGAGGATCGCGCGCGCCTGGAGCACGCCTTCGGGCTCGATCAGCCGATCCCCCTCCAGTACCTCAGCTGGCTCGGACAGTTCGTCCGCGGCGACTGGGGATACTCCTTCGCCAGTCATCAGCCGGTGCTCTCGCTGATCGGCGAGCGGCTGCCGAACACCATCTACCTGATGGGCACCGTGTTCGTGACCGTGCTGCTGCTGGCGATCCCGATCGGCGTCGTCGCCGCGGTGAAGCAGTACTCATGGTTCGACCATCTGGTCACCGGATCGACCTTCGCGTTCCTGTCCACTCCGACGTTCTGGCTGGGTCTGCTGCTCATCATCCTGTTCGGGCTGCAGCTCCGCCTCCTTCCGATCGGCGGCATCGACACCCCGGGCCAGCCGTTCAACATCTTCGATCGGCTTCGCCACCTGGTCCTTCCGGTCGCGACGATCGCGCTGGTCCAGCTCGGCTCGCACGTCCGCTATCTGCGGGCGTCGATGCTCGAGACGATCACGCAGGACTACATGCGAACCGCGCGCTCGAAAGGACTCGGCGAGCGGGTCGTGGTCCTTCGTCACGCGCTCAAGAACGCCGCCATCCCGCTTGTCACCGTCGTCGCCCTCGATGTCCCCGAGCTCTTCGCGGGAGCGCTCGTGACCGAGCAGATCTTCGGGTGGCCCGGCATGGGCCGACTCTTCTGGGACGCCGCGACGCGCTTCGACTACCCGGTGCTGATGGGCATCCTCACCGTCTCGAGTGGGTTGATCGTTCTCGCGAATCTCCTCGCGGACGTGGTCTACGGATACCTCGATCCGCGGATCCGGTTCGGGTGATGGCCGCGCGCACTGTGGCCGTCACCGCCGCGACCCCGACGTTCCGCGAGCGCACGCAGTGGCAGATGGCCTTCGAGCGTTTCCGCGCGCACCGCCCGGCGGTCGCGGGCATCGCGGTGCTCGCGGTGCTCGCGATGCTCTGCGCGGCGGCGCCGCTGCTCTCGCCGTACGACCCGGAGAAGACCGCCCTCCTCCTTATATATGAGCCGCCGTCCGCGGCCCACCCCTTCGGGACCGACGGGAGGTCGGCGTCGTCGCCGGGTACTACGGCCGATGGGTCGATGGCCTGCTGATGCGATTCGTCGACATGATGTACTCGTTCCCGCGGCTCTTCCTGCTGATCCTCTTCGGCGTCTTCTTCAAGGGGATGACCCTGCCGGTGATCGTCACCGTCCTCGGGCTGCTCTCGTGGATGAGCACCTCGCGGCTGGTACGAGCCTCGTTCCTCTCGCTGAAGCAACGCGAATTCGTGGAAGCGGCGCGCAGCATCGGCGCGAGCGACCGCCGGATCATCGTCCGGCACCTCCTGCCGAACTCGCTCGCCCCGATCATCGTCGCGGCGACGCTCGGCGTGGCCGCGGCGATCATCGCCGAGAGCACGCTCTCGTTCCTCGGTCTCGGCATCCAGCCGCCCACCCCGAGCTGGGGCAACATGCTGAAGGACGCGCCGAGCGAGATGGAAAAGGCGCCCTGGATGGCGGTCTTCCCCGGTCTCTCGATCTTCCTCGCGGTCGTCTCGATCAATTTCATCGGTGACGGTCTCCGCGACGCGCTCGATCCGCGACACGTGATCGGGCGCCGCTGAGCGGCGGCGCCCACAGCGCCGATCGCATGTCGACGCGCCCGCGGCGGAAAGGAACGCCCTCGGCCTCCAGGAGCGGCCGGAACCTCGCAAAGGCCGGGCTGCCGTCGGCTCGTACGACACGGTGAGCGGGTACCGCGCGATCGCGGCACGCACGCATGACGTTCCCGACGGCGCGCGCGGCGCGAGGTCTTCCGGCCACGACCGCGACGAGCCCGTAGCTCGCGACCCGTCCGCGCGGGATACGCCGAACGACCTCGCGGACCGTCCGCGTCCACGCGTCCACGACGCCATACTGCCCGCGGTGGGCGGACGCGACGATCTCGACCGCTATATCGCGTCGCAGCAGGATCGCTTCGTCGCGGAGCTACGTGAGCTCTGCGCGATCCCCTGCGAAGCGTCCGACAAAAGAGCTCTGGACGCCGCAGCGCGCTGGTGCCGCGATCGGCTTCGGGCCGCGGGCTTCGCGGACGCACGCGAGCTCCGGGTCGACGGCGCGCCCGCGCTCGTGGTTGGCGCGACCGGCGAGGGCAGGCGGACACTCGTTGGCGTGCAGCACTACGACGTCCAGCCGGCCGTTCCACTCGACCTCTGGAAAACGCCGCCGTACGAGCCGTCGCAGCGCGACGGTGCCGTATACGCGCGCGGCGTCGACGACAACAAGGGACATCTCCTCTTGCGTATGCAGGCGGTCGAGGCTCATCGCGCAGTCTTCGGCGAGCTCCCGATCCAAATCCGCTTCCTTATCGAAGGCGAGGAGGAGTCGGGTAGCCCGAATCTCGCGAAGCTCCTGGCCCTCGAGCCGTCGCTCACCGAGGCAGACGGAGCTCTCAAAGAAGGCGGCGCGATCGATAGCGAGGGCCGGCCGCAGCTGTCGCTCGGCGGCAAAGGCATCCTCTACTGCCATTTCCGCGTCAGGACCATGGCGCGCGACGCCCACTCGGGTGGCGCGACGCACTACCCGAACGCGGCATGGCGGCTCACGCATGCGCTCGCTTCGCTCATGGGCGCGGACGGTCGCGTGCGGATCGCAGGTTTCTACGACGCCGTCCGCAAGCCCTCCGCGACCGATCAAGACTTGCTCGAGCGCATGCCGTTCGATCCGACCTCGGTGAGGGCAGTCGTCGGTATACAGCGATTCGCCTTTGGAAGAAGCGACGGCGAGGCGAAGCGCGCGTCCGTGTTCGAGCCGACCTGCAACATCTGCGGGGTCGAGTCCGGGTACAACGGTCCCGGTTCCAAGACGGTGATCCCGGCCGAAGCCACGGCAAAAGTCGACTTCCGGCTCGTGCCAGACCAGGACCCCGAGGAGATCGCCGCGCTGCTCCGGAAGCACCTGGATCGCGAGGGCTTCGGCGACGTCGAGTTCAGCGCCGAAGAGGGCGAGCACCCGTACCGCGGCGCGGCGGACGCGCCGCTGGTGCGCGCTGTCGCCGCCGTCGCGGAAGAGGCGTTCCGAAAGCCCGCGGTCCTCATACCTTCGAGCGGCGGGACGTCGCCGATGTGGGTCGTCTGCAACGCGCGTCGGATGCCGAACGTCACCCTTGGCATGGGTCATCCCGGTGCGGGAGCGCACGCGCCAAATGAGCACATCCTTCTCGAGAACTACTGGCGCGCGCTGCGCGCTACCTCGCGCCTCTACTCGATCTTCGCGACGCAGGCGTGATCCGCGCGCTCGTCTTCGACTTCGACGGGATCATCCTCGAGACGGAGATGCCCGCCTACACCGCATGGTCCGAGATCTATCGCGAGCATGGACACGAGCTTCCACTCGACCGTTGGCTCGACTACGTCGGTCGCGAAGCAGGCTACTTCGATGCGCTCGGTCATCTCGAATCGCTTGTCGGCACGGGGTTCGACCGCGAAACGGTCCGAGCGCGCCGGGAACGACGCCGCTCGGAGCTCCTGGACACGCTCGACGTGATGGCCGGCATCCGCGATTACGTAAGCCAGGGACGCCGCCTCGGCCTGCGGCTCGGTGTCGCGTCGAGCTCGTCACGCGACTACGTCACGCGCCATCTCGTTCGGCTCGGGCTCGCGGACCAGTTGCAAGCGGTCGTCGGACGAGAGGACGCGCCTCGCGCCAAGCCCGCGCCGGATCTCTACCTGCGCGCGCTGGAGCTGCTCGGCGTCGCGCCAGGCGAGGCGGTCGCGATAGAGGATTCGCCGAACGGGATCGCGGCCGCGAAGGATGCCGGCATGCTCGTGGTGGCCGTGCCGAACGATCTGACGAGCGCCCTCGATCTTTCGCGCGCCGACTGCCGGCTCGCCTCATGCGCCGATTTGCCGCTGGAGGCGCTTCTCGAGCGATTGCAGCGCTAATCTCTCGACATGACCGCGGTGCCCGTCGCGACCAAGCCCATCGGCGTCGGCTGGAATCCGCGCCGTTACTTCGGCGGCTTCTGGCGACATCCGCTCGCCCGCGCGGTGCTGAAGGCCGTTCTCACGATCTGGGTCACGACGACGCTGACCTTCTTCCTCATTCGCCTGATGCCAGGAAGCCCGGTCGAGCTCAA
>VBGS01000166.1 GCA_005889445.1 Chloroflexota bacterium | reverse complement strand
GCCGAGATCGCGGTCCCCAAAGGCTGCCGGCAGGTGGCGGACGGGATCGCGCTCTTCGTGGCGCCCGATGACGACACGGCGCTCGCCGCGGCCGCGACCTTGCGCACCGGTGCCGTCGTCGCGTCGAGCGGACTGCTTGTGCTTCCCGGCCTGGCGAGGCTGGTCGAGCCGCGGGCGCGCGCCGAGCGGGACGCGCTCGCGCAGCTGCGTGCGATGGCCGCCCGTCTGAGCGAAGAGCTCGTGACGTCGGAGCGTGCCAACCGCGAGGTGGGCGAGGAGCGTGTGCGCGCCGACGGCCGGCTTGCCGATACGGAAGCCCGGCTCGCCGCGGCGCAGAAGGCTCGCGGCGACGCCGAGCGGCAGGCCGACATGCTGGCGACGGCCGAGGCGGATGTCCGCGACGGCGTCCGTCTCGGGGAGGCGAGCGCATCCGCCATCGAGCGAGAGCGCGCCGATCTTCTCGCCCGCCGCGAGAAGCTGAGCGTTGACCGCGGCGCGGCCGCCGCCCTGCGATCCCTCGCCGCCGACGCGTTCGCGGCGGCCGAACGCACCGAGCAGGACGCGGTCGACGCGCACAACGCGGCCGCTCGCCGCGCCGAAGAGGCGCGACTGGCGGCGGCCACGCTCGAGGAGCGGCGCGCATCCTCGGTGCGCCTCCGGGATGCCCTCGATGATCAGGTCGGCGCCACCGAACGGCGCATCGCCGACGAAGAGGAACGTCTCCGCGCACTCGCCGCGCAGGAGCGCGACGCACGGTCGCGCCTGGATGTCGCGCAGGGGGAACTCGGACGCGCGACGGCCGAGGCAAAGGAGACGGCGCGCTCGGCCCAGCTCGCGCGCGAGCGGGCGCTCGCGGCGGAGGGGTCGCGCCGCGAATCCGAGCAGCGCCTCGCGAAGGCGCGTGAGCGCCTCGCCGAGATCCGGGGCGAGCGCGGCAAGCTCGCGGTCGAGGAGGAGCGCGCCGCGGGGGCGCTGCGCCTGCTCGAGGAGCAGGTCCGCGCCGAGCTCGGCCTGCCCGACGACGAGCCCCTTCCCGATCCTGCGACGATCGAGCTCGCGGACGAGCCCGATGAAAAGGAGCGAGCGAGCACGGTCGCGGCGCTGCAGCGGCTGCGGCGGCGTCTCATCGCACTCGAGCCGGTCAATCCGCTGGCCGCGACCGAGCTCGCGGAGATCGGACAGCGGCACGAGTTCCTGAGCACGCAGAAACACGACCTCGAGCGGGCGATGGCGGATCTGCGGACCCTGGCCGACGAGCTCGCGACGACGATCGCGGAGCAGTTCAGCGCGACGCTGCAGGCAGTCGACCGCGAGTTCGGATTGTTCTTCCAGCGCCTGTTCAACGGTGGACAAGCCTCGCTTCGAACCAGCGATGATCCGGAGGATCCGGGCATCGACATCAACGCGAGGCCGCCGGGGAAGCGCATCGGCAGTCTCGCTCAGCTCTCGGGTGGTGAACGTGCCCTGACCGCGACGGCGCTGCTCCTGGCGATCCTTCGCGTGCGTCCCGCGCCGTTCTGCGTTCTCGATGAGGTCGATGCCGCGCTCGACGAGCGCAACGTCGGACGGTTCACCCAGGCTCTGAGGGAGCTCACCGACCGCACGCAGTTCGTCGTGATCACCCACAACCGCGGGACGATCGAGGCCGCGGACATGCTCTACGGCGTTTCGATGGACGACGCCGGCGTCTCGAAGATCATCTCGCTTCGGCTCGCGGACCTCGACGCGGAGCGTGCCGGCTAGCGCCGCCGGAGTGACCATCGAGAGCGCGCTCGCCAAGACGCGCGGCGGATTCCTCGGCCGCCTCTTCGGCCGTGGCGACGAGAAGGTCACTGGCGACTGGCTGGACTCGCTGGAGGAAGGGCTGCTGCGCGCGGACCTCTCGGTCTCGCTGGTGGATCCGCTCATGGCCCAGCTTCGCGATCTCTTTGCTACGGGCGAGCTGAAGACCGTGCCGAAGGCCCTCGCGGCGGTGAGGGAGACGCTGGTGGCGGCGCTTGCCGGCGATGTCCGGCTTCGCGGCGACGGCAAGACGCCGCGGGTGATCCTGGTCGTGGGCGTCAATGGCAGCGGCAAGACCACGACCGCGGCGAAGCTCGCCAAGCGCTTGAAGGACTCGGGAGAACGGCCTCTTCTCGTCGCGGCGGACACGTTCCGCGCCGCCGCGATCCAGCAGCTCGAGCGGTGGGCCGAGCGTGTCGACGTCCCGATCGTGTCCGGCAAGCCGGACGGCGATCCTGCCGCGGTGGTGTTCGACGCGGTGAGCGCGGCGACCGCGCGCGGGAACACCACGGTCATCGCGGACACGGCGGGCCGCCTCCATACGAAGGGCCAGCTCATGGAGGAGCTCGGCAAGATCGTCCGCGTGACGGCACGCGCCCGCGAGGGGGCGCCGGACGAGGTGCTCCTGGTGCTCGACGGCACCGCCGGCCAGAACGCGATCCAGCAGGCGCGTCAGTTCACCGCGACGGCGGCGGTGACTGGTCTCGTCGTGACCAAGCTCGATGGCACCGCAAAAGGGGGAGCGGTCTTCGCGATCGTTCAAGAGCTCAAGCTTCCTGTGAAGCTGCTCGGCGTCGGTGAAAAGGCCGAGGACCTCGTCCCGATGGATCCCACCGCATTCGTCAACGGGCTTCTGCCGGCGAGCGGCTGACCTCATACTCGCGCCACTGTGGCGATGATCCGGCTGCGAGCCGCGGATCTGGAGAGCGCGCTCGAGGCGGGCGCGCTGTCGCTTCATTACCAGCCGCAGGTCCACATCTCGAGCGGCAGGCTCGCCGGCGTCGAGGCGTTCGTCCGGTGGCCGCACCCGGCATACGGGATGATCGGACCGGGAGACATCCTTCCACTCGTCGAGCAGTCAGGTCTTCATGTCCGGTTCGACCGATGGGTCGTCGGCGCCATTTCCCGACAGTCGAAAGCCTGGCGGGCCGCGCGCATTCCGGTCCCGATCGTCGCCGCCAACATCTGGGCGCAGACGCTCCGTGCGCCCGACGCGCTCAGGCTCGTGGACGCGCTCGCCGAGGCCGGCGCCGATCCCAAGACGATCGAGCTCGAGTGCCCGCGCGGCTCAACGACCGATCCCGCGCTCACGAAGGCCCTCCTCAACCTTCGTGCCCTCGGCGTGCGCCTCGCGTCCGAGGAGTACGCGAGCGGCGCGCACCCGAGCGACCTTCTTCGCTTCGACACGATGAAGATCCCATTCCCGATCTCGAGAGACCACGAGGCGAACGCGGATGCGATCCGCGCGGTGGTCGCCGAGGCCAAGAGGCAGGGCGCGCGGGTCGTCGCCGACTCCGTGGAGACCGCGACCCAGGAGGCGGCGCTCCTGAGCCTGGGCGTCGAGATCGTCCAGGGATACCTCTACGGCCCCGAGGTGGCGCCAAGCGAGCTGCGAACGCTCATCACCCGGCCCCACTAGCGACGTCTTAGGCTCGACAGAGATGTTCGAGCAGCTTTCCGACCGGCTGAACAGCACGTTCGAGCGCCTGCGCGGGCGTCCTCGCGTGAGCGAAGGCGATCTTGACGAGGCTCTGCGCGACGTTCGGGTCGCGCTGCTCGAGGCCGACGTCAATCTCAAAGTGGTCCGGCAGCTCATCGCGACCGTTCGCGAGCGCGCGCTCGGCGAGCGCGTGCTCGAGTCGATCACCGGCGCGCAGCAGGTCGTGAAGATCGTGCACGACGCGATCGTCGAGATGCTCGGCGGCACCGCGACCCCGCTTGCGCGGGCGGAGCGCCCGCCGACGGTGGTGGTGCTCGCGGGCCTGCAGGGCTCGGGCAAGACGACGACCGCCGCGAAGCTCGCGAACATGCTTCGCAAGCAGGGCCGGAAGCCGCTGCTCATCGCGGCCGACGTCTACCGCCCCGCGGCGATCGACCAGCTCGTCACCCTCGGCAAGCAGCTTGGTGTTCCGGTGCGGGCGGTTGACCCCTCGCGCGTCGCGAGCGACGTCGCGACGATCGCGGCATCGGCGCCGCTCGAGGGCCGCGACACGGTCATCGTCGACACCGCGGGCCGCCTCCACATCGACGAGTCGATGATGAGCGAGATCGCCGAGGTCGTGGCCGCCGTGAAACCGCATGAGGTGCTCCTCGTGGTCGACGCGATGGCCGGCCAGGACGCGGTCGACAGCGCGTCAGCCTTCCACGCGCGGCTGCCGCTCACCGGTCTCGTCCTCGCCAAGGCGGACGGCGACGCGCGCGGCGGTGCCTCGCTCTCGGTCCGGGCCGTGACCGGTGTCCCCTTAAAGCTGATCGGAACGGGTGAGAAGCTCGACGCGCTCGAGGTCTTTCATCCGGATCGGCTAGCGCAGCGGATCCTCGGGATGGGCGACATCCTCACGCTGGTCGAGCGCGCCCAGGAGCACGTCGACCAGAAGACGGCGGAGGAACAGGCGCGGAAGTTCCTCGAGGCGCAGTTCACGCTCGACGACTTCTATTCGCAGCTGCAGCAGGTGAAGAAGATGGGGCCCCTCGGCGACCTGCTGAAGATGATCCCGGGGATGGGCGCGATGGCGAAGCAGCTTCCCGAAGGACCCGAAGCCGAGCGCCAGATGCGCCAGATCGAGGCGATCATCTCGTCGATGACGCGCGGAGAGCGCGCCGATCCGACCGTCATCAACGGATCGCGCCGCAAGCGGATCGCCGCGGGCTCGGGCACGACCGTGTCGGATGTGAACCAGCTCCTGAAGCAGTTCGCCGAGATGCGGAAGCTCATGAAGCAGTTCGGATCTATGGCGAAGTCCGGCCGGCTCCCCCGCATGCCGGGCATGCCCAGGCTCTAGTGATCGGATACACTTGACCTCTAGCTCCGTCGAAGTGGTTCGCTATTCCAGGGAGGGACATCCGAGGATTTGGCTGTGCACATCCGCCTGCGTCGTGTAGGCAAGACGAAAGCGCCGACGTATCGCGTGGTCATCGCGGACTCCCGCGCGCCGCGTAACGGCAAGTTCATCGAGTCCATCGGTCACTACGACCCGCGCGCCGAGCCCTCGACCCTTGTCGTCAACGCCGAGCGCGCGCGGCATTGGTTCAAGAACGGCGCCAGGCCGACGGCGACGACCCGCTCGCTTCTCATCCGGAGCGGCATCCCCGAGGGCGAGGTTCCCGCGTCGGTCAGATGAGGCCGCATGGCGACTGAAGCCGCGCAGCAGGGACGCATGCGCATCCTCCTCGAGCACGTCGCTAAGGCGCTGGTCGACGATCCGGCCGCGGTGGTCGTGACCGAATCCCAGGACGGTGACTTCACGAAGCTGCATCTCCAGGTCGCGGAGGCCGACGTCGGAAAAGTGATCGGCCGAGGCGGTCGGATCGCGAAGGCCATCCGCGCGCTCCTCAAAGTGATGGCGACGCGCGATGGAACAAAGGTCAACCTCGAGATCGACTAGCGACGACCCCGTCGTCGGGATAGTCCGTTCGCCCCACGGGGTGCGCGGCGAGGTCAAGGTCGAGTCTCAAACCGACGTCGCCGGCCGCTTCCGAAAGGGAGCGAAGCTGCAGTGCGACGATGTTGGCGAGCTGGTCATCGCTTCGGTCCGCGGCGCCGCCGACGTGCCGATCGTTCGGTTCGAGGGACGCTCCACCCGAGAGGACGCCGAGCGCCTGCGCGGAAAGCGGCTGCGCATCGCGAAGAGCGAGGCTCGTCGTGCCGCGAAGGGCGGATATCTGTGGGCCGATCTGCTCGGGCTTCGTGCCTTCACGCCTGAAGGCGCCGATCTGGGGACCGTCCGCGAGATCATTCGCGCGGGCGAAACGGACGTCCTGGTGATCCGCGCGCTCGGCGTCCGCGACGATCTGCTCGTGCCCGCTCTGTCGTCGGTCGTGCGCTCCGTCGACGTGGCCGCCGGGCGCATCGTCATCGTCCCGCAGGAGCCCGCCGAATGAGCGATCTCCGCATCGATGTCATGACGCTGTTCCCCAAGATGTTCGAGAGTCCGTTCGCGGAGAGCATCGTGGCGCGTGCTCGAGCCGCCGGCACGTTGACGCTCGCGGTTCGCGACATCCGCGAATGGGCGACTGATCGTCATCACGTCGTCGACGACGCACCGTACGGGGGTGGCGCGGGGATGGTCCTCAAGCCCGAGCCGCTCACGCGCGCCATCCGAGCCGCGCGCGGCGATGATGGTCACGTCGTGCTCATGAGCGCGCAGGGAGCGCTGTTCGATCAGTCCGCGGCGCGCCGGCTCGCGAAGGAGCGGCACCTCGTGATCGTGTGCGGGCATTACGAGGGCATCGACGAGCGCGTGATCGAGAAGGACGTCGACGAAGAGCTCTCGATCGGCGACTTCGTCCTGACCGGCGGGGAGCTCGCGGCGATGGTCGTGATCGACGCCGTCGCGCGGCTGGTCCCGGGCGTCATCGAGGCGGAGTCACTCGAGCACGAGTCGCACACCGAAGGGCTTCTCGAGGGGCCGCACTACACCAGGCCGGTCGAGCACGAGGGCAAGCGCGTACCGGCGGTGCTGCTCTCCGGCGATCACGCCGCGATCACGCGCTGGCGTCGGGCCGAGGCGATCCGGCGCACCGCGGAGCGCCGTCCCGAGCTGCTCGACGGGGCGGCGCTGACGCCGGCGGAGCGAGCCCGGCTGCCGCGAGCGCAGACGCGCGCTCGCGTCGCGGACGCCGACCTCGTGGCCGCCTACACCTCGGGCGTCGGGTCGTACCGGATCGCGGCGCGTTTTGGGATCTCGCCGGCGACCGTCCGCGCGCGGCTGCGGGCCGCCGGCGTGCGGCTGCGACCGCCCCGCGGTGGCCAGCGGGGACCCACCGCGAACGAGGTCGTGCGGATGCGCGCGACCGGGCTTACGGTCCGCGAGCTCGCGCGCCACTTCGGCGTGTCGCACGTCACCATCCTCGATCGCCTCAAGAAGGCCAAGAAGTCGGGACCGTCGCGCTGACGAGCTGAGCCGGGTTTTGTTAGACTCGCTCCACCTCGTGAGTGCTTTGACCATTCCTATGAATGACCTGCTGAACACGCTTGCCCGGGAGCAGCTCAAGGCCGATCTACCTGAGATCCGGCCTGGCGACACCGTGCGCGTGAGCGTCCGGGTCGTCGAAGGGAACCGCGAGCGCCTTCAGAACTTCGAAGGAACGGTCCTTCGGGTGCGTAACGGCGGCGCCGACCGGCAGATCACGGTCCGCCGTATCGCCAGCGGCGTCGGGGTCGAGCGGACCTTCATGATCCACTCGCCGCGTGTCGAGAAGGTCGAAGTCCTCAAGCATGGACACGCACGTCGCGCGGCCCTCTATTTCCTGCGCGAGCGCGTCGGCAAGGCCGCCACCCTCCGCGAAAAGCGCAAGTAACTACTTGACCGGCGCGACGCCGGTCCGTTCCACTAAGTCATCGTGCCCTCTCTGAATCATGAAAAGCGCCTTTGGGCGCAGGGCCTCGAGCGCGTCGTCGGCGTCGACGAGGTCGGGATGGCCGCGCTCGCCGGTCCGGTCGTCGCGGCGGCGTGCCTGGTGACTCCCGATACGAAGCTCATTCGCAGGGTGAACGACTCGAAGGTCCTGACCCGTCTGCAGCGCGAGGGGCTGCTCGGGCCGATCCGCGGACGGGTCGTGAAGGTAGGGATCGGCGCGGCTTCGGTCGCCGAGATCCACCGGCTCAACATCTATCACGCGAGCCATGTCGCGATGCTCCGCGCGCTGCGCCAGATCGGCGAGTACGACTGGGTGCTCGTGGATGGGCGCCGCATCCTGGATCCGGCGTTCGCGCCAGGCAAGCACAGCGAGATCGTCAGAGGCGACGCGAAGTCGTTCGCGATCGCGGCGGCATCCATCGTCGCGAAGGTCACCCGCGACCGGCTCATGGCGAAGCTCGCCGCGAAGTACCCCGGCTACGGCTGGGAACACAACTGCGGGTATCCGACGATCGATCATCGCAAGGCGCTCCGCGAGCTCGGCGTCACGCCGTTCCATCGTCAGGACTTCGGCACGGTCCGAGTGATGCTGTCGGCCGAGCAGATGGAGCTCGAGCTGGCGGGCGCGGGAGTGTCGTCCAAGTAACGTTCCGCGACGCAGCCCCTCGGCTAATGTGCGCGGGCTGCTCATGAAGAGTCCGACCGAGATCGCCGTGCGCCAGTTCACCCCAGCGGACTACGAGGCCGCCATCGCGGTGAACCGCGCGTCCTATCCCGATTACACCGAGAGCCTCGAAGAGTGGCGGCACTGGGACGACACGTGGGAGCACAAGAAGTATTTCAAGGCCCGGCTGGTCGCCGAGGACGGCGGTCGCATCGTCGGCTGGGGCCAGATCAACCACACGCCGTGGGCGTTCGTCGCGGACAAATACCGCATCGACCTCACCGTGCTCCCGGAGTCGCGTCGCCGCGGGTTCGGATCGGCGATCCACGACCAGCTCTTGGCCATCGCGGACGGCCGCGGCGCCCGCGCGGTGCAGGCCGCCGCGAAGGAGTCGCTCGCCGATGGCGTGGCCTTCCTCGAGCATCGTGGTTATCGCGAGCGCAAGCGCGACTGGGAGTCGCGTCTCTTCGTTCGCGACTTCGACTTCTCCCGCTTCGCCGGGGCCGAAGAGCGCGTCGCCAAGCAGGGCATCCGCATCACGACGCTCGCCGAAGAGCGTCAGCGGGATCCCGAGGCGCTGCGCAAGGCATACGAGCTGGACACGGACTGCTCCCAGGATGTCCCCTCGATCGATCCACACACGACCGCCCCATACGAGGAGTGGCTCGCGCACACGATCGAGGCACCCAACGCGCTCCCCGATGCGTGGTTCATCGCGATCGACAGCGACGGCCGGTACCTTGGTCTGTCCGACCTTTTCTCCTCGCTCGACGATCCGACGTTCCTCTGGCAGGGGCTCACCGGCGTGCGCCGGGAGGCGCGCGGACGAGGGATCGCGATGGCGCTCAAGCTGCGGACCGTGCGCTACGGAATCGCGAGGGGCGTCGAGCACATCAAGACCTGGAACGACGTCAACAACCAGCCGATGCTGGCGATCAACGTGGCGATGGGGTTCGTGCGCCAGCCCGCGTGGGTCACCTACGAAAAGGACCTGTCAGCCTCGTCGCAGTCTCGCCGCGCGCCATAGCACCGAAACGGCCTCAGGCCCGATAAAGAGTCGATGAGAGCGCTTCTGGCCGCCGCGTGCCTGGCGCTCCTCGCGGCCGCGCTGGCGCCGCTGCCCGCGTTTGGCGCGACGGGTTGGCACACCGCGTGGGTCGACGAGAGCCCGTGGCCGGTCCTGCGTCCCTCGACCGCGACGACCTACACGATGCATTTCCGGAACACCGGAACGGAAACGTGGCAGCGCGGCGTCGCCGGCCGCCAGGTGAACCTCGGGGTCGCCGGCGACTCGACCGCATTCGCCGATCTTGGGATGGCCGTTGGCTGGTTGAACGCGAATCGCGTCGCCACCACCACGGAGGCCGCCGTGTCGCCGGGAGCGATCGGAACGTTCACGTTCTCGCTGCGTGCTCCGGCGAGCCCTGGCTCGTATCGGCTGCCACTGCATCCGGTGCTCGAGGGCGTCCAGCACCTCGAGGACGAGGGCGTCTTCGTGATGGTCGTGAGCGATCTCGGCTTTCACAGCGCGTGGGTGAGCCAGTCTCCCTACCCGACCCTGCAGCCCGGCCAGACGAGCACGCCGCTGAACCTGGTGTTTCGCAACACCGGCACGCAGACGTGGACCAAGGGCGTGCCCGGCCAGGAAGCTCGTCTTGGGATCAACGGCGACGACGCCCAGTGGGCGCCGCTCGCCGTCAACTGGCCGTTCGCGACGCGCGTGGCCGTCCAATCGGAGGCGACGGTGGCGCCGGGTACGAACGCGACCTTCACCTTCCAGGTCCGCGCGCCCCAATCGCCTGGGACCTACGCCCTGCATCTGCGTCCCGTCGTCGACGGTCAGTGGTGGATGGAGGATCAGGGCGTCTTCCTCACCATCACCGTCCCCGGCGTGCCGATCGGATCTGGGAACGCGCCGATCCTCGTCACCGCGGTCGTCCAATCGGGGCTGCACAACCCGTGGGACATCGCCTTCGCGCCCGACGGACGCATGTTCGTGACGGAGCGCGTCGGGAACATCCTCGTCTACGCGAGCGGCGCCCCGGGGGCGGCGCAGCTCGCGAACAACGGGGTCGCGAGCATCCACGCCGAGGGCGAAGCGGGAGCGATGGGCATCGCGCTGGATCCCGCATTCGCGACGAACCATTTCGTCTACGTCTGCGCCTCGCGTGACGATGGCGGTTGGCTCAACCAGGTGCTGCGCTACCGCGACGTCGACAGCACGCTCGTGTTCGACGGATACGTCATCCGCACGGGGATCTATGCCGGCGGAAACCACGACGGGTGCCGGATCCGGTTCGGGCCCGACGGCAAGCTCTGGGTGACGATGGGCGAGGTGGGGAACACGTCCTTCTCGCAGAACCCGAATGCGCTCAATGGCAAGGTGCTTCGCGTGAATCCCGACGGCACGATCCCGAACGACAATCCGATCCTCGCGGGCGCGTTCGGTCGGACCGCCGCGTACACGATGGGACACCGCAACCCGCAAGGGATCGCGTTCCAGCCCGGCACGGGCCTGCCGTTCACGAGCGAGCACGCGCACTACACCGATCGTGCGACCGGCGCCCACTCGCACGCGACCGTGAACCTCCTTCGCCCGGGTCTGAACTTCTCGTGGCCGAACGGCGCGGGCCCCGGATTCACGCCTCCCGCGTGGCAGTCGTTCGACAACCCCTACGTCGCGGTGAGCGGCGACACGTTCGTGAGCGGCACGCAGTGGGGCGCCTGGAACGGCAATCTGTTCCTCGCGGCGCTCGCAGGCACCATGCTGCTTCGTCTCGAGCCGCAGGCCGACGGAACGTTCAAGACTGGCGGCGTGCTCTTCACCGGAACCTACGGACGCCTGCGCGCCGCGGTCCAGGCGCCCGATGGCACGCTCTACCTCAGCACCGACAACGGCACGGATCGCATCATCCGGGTGACGCCGACGCCGTAGCGCAAGCGCGCGCCGCTCTTGGTCCCATGCACCCGCGCGCGATCCTCGGGATGGCCGGCGAGCGAGCGGCCGAGGTCGAGCTGGAGCGAGGCGGCTATCGGATCCTCGCGCGGAACGTCCGCACGCGAGCCGGCGAGATCGACCTCGTCTGTCGGGATCGCGACGGCTATGTCTTCGTCGAGGTCAAGACGCGGCGCGCGGGCTCGTTCGTGGCCGCGGCCGAAGCCGTCGATCGACGCAAGCTCGAACGCTTGGCCCGCCTCGGTGCCGGGTGGCTCGCGCTCCGAGGCGAACGCGGGGCGCGCTGGCGAGTGCTCGTGGCCGCGCTCACCGTCGGTGAGGATGGCACCCGCGTCGAGCTGCTGGAGGTCGGTCCCTAGAATCGACGGGCGATGGCGACCATCGCGCTCCCTCTGCGCCGACGCGCCGCTGGGATCACTGCGCTGTGGTCGGCGCTCGTCGTCGGAACGATCGGCACGTTCCTCAGCTGGTTCGGATCGGGCTGGGATGTGTCCTGGCATCGGATCTACGGCCGGGACACGTTTTGGACGACCCCGCACCTGTTCATCTACACGGGGGTGACGCTCTGGGGCATCGCCGCGCTCGTCGCCACCGTGACCGCGATGCGCGGCCGTCCGATCAGCGGCAGAGCGCTCGCGATCGGGCCGATCCGGGCGGAGCTCGGTCTCGCGCTCGTCGGTGTCGGCGCGCTCGTCACGATCCTGGCTGGGCCGTTCGACAACCTGTGGCATTCGCTCTACGGGCGCGACGTGGACATCTGGAGTCCCCCGCATCTGGCCGGCATTCTCGGCGGAGCGATTGGTCTCGTCGGATGGGTGTCGGCGTACGGCCGCGGCGTGCTTCCCGTCAGCGAGCCGGTGCGCCAGGTCCTTCGCCTGGCGACGTTCGGGAATCTCTGCGCGGTCTCGGTCTTCGCGCTGAACTTCTACTACGTCACCGCCGTCGCGCGGGAAGCCTTCTTCTATCCGCTGCTCGTCTCGGCGCTGATCCCCCTCGTGCTCGGTCTCGCGATCGCGGCATCGCCCGGACGCTGGTCGGCGTCCGTCGCCGCGCTCGCGTACACGGTCATCGCGCTCGGCGGGTACGCGCTGCTCGCGGCGAGCGGCTGGCGGCCACCGGCCTTTCCGCCGCTCGTTCTCGCGGGTGCGCTCGCGATCGATGCCCTGCGCGCCCGCGGCGGGCGCTGGGCGCACCCGCTCGCGCTCGGGGCCGCGTTCACGTTCGCCTTCATTTCTGCCGAGTTCGTCAGGATGGTGCTGTTCGGTCCACCGGCGCCGACAGGAGGCGCCGACACCGATCGGCTGACCGTGCTCCTCATGCAGTACTACGAGCAGACCATCGCGCGGCCATGGCTCTCGGCCTGGCCGATCCTCGCGGCCATTGTCGGTGCGCCGCTCGCCGCGGCGGGCCTTGCGCTGGGGCAGCGGATCGGCGCTCGGCTACGGAGCGATCTCGACTCCGAGGCCCTCGCTCACCCGTAGCGAATCGGATCGCGGAGCGTGCGCGATCCGGAGGCGGGAGCCGTGGGGCATGCGCACTTCCGTCCACCCGTTGCCCTCGGCCCGTAGGAGGTCGTCCCACAGGACGACGTCGACGGCCGCTCCGTCGCAGGGTGGCGCACCGGCGCAGCTGAGCGACCGCCGGTAATCCGGGAACGCGACCGGGTCGTACGCGATCGTCGCGTATTCCGATCCGACGTACCGGTCCACGAGCACCGCGTCGTACGCCGTCACCACGACGGTCGTTCCGGGCATGAGGCGCGCCCGAAGATATGCGGCCTTCTCGTCGATGCCGCGGTCGTGGCGCACGATGTCCCGCGCCGAGATCGGCGTGTCGCTCACGAGATAGATCGCGGCGTTTCCGAGGACCGCCACGACGACGATCCAACGGAACACGCGCGGCCGCCGGAGGCCCTTGGCCACCGCGATCGCTCCGCGCGCGGCGACGATCGCCAGGCCCGGGAGCATCGAGAACACGTACCCGTATTCGCCGACGTGCACGAACACGTAGAAGGGCAGCGGTGCCAGCGTCCACAGCGCGAGAAACGCGGCGCGGCCGCGATCGCGGAGCTCGATCCGCCGCGCTTCGGCGGAGAGCAGGGTCGCGCCGACGAGCGGGATGAGGAAGTACAGGCCTCGCCCCAGAAAGCGCGCGAGCTCGTAGCCGTTGCGGTAGATGGCGATGGGACCGTTGCCAAAGACGCTGTAGCGATCGTCGACGAATCTGCTCTGGATCCGCACCGCTTCGAGAAATCGGTCGAGCCCGCCGTCGGCTGCCGCGCTGGCGCCGGTCCACATCGCGACGGCTGCCGCGACGATCGCCGCGGAGAGGACGGCGCTGCCGAGCGTTGTCCGTATCGCCGCGAAGAGCCAGAGCGGTGCGAGGAAGATCGCGAGATCCGACCGAAAGCCGACGGCGATGCCCCAGGCCGCGGAGGCCGCCATCAGCCGCAATCCCCGTGACGAGCGCGGCACCGCCGGATCGAGAGAGCGCCAGAAGAGCAGCGCGCACCCCGTCGTCAGGGCCGCGAGCACCGTGTAGGGATAGGCGACGCCGCCATACGCCCAGAACGTCACGGCGGTCATGACGAACAGCGCCGCGACTCGCGCGGTGCGCTCCTCGTACAGGCGCGCGGCGAGCAGATACACGAGCGCCACCGTGGCGGCCCCTGCGACAGCCGAAACGATCGTCATCGCCCGATTCGGATCGCCAGTGAAGATGTCGACGGCGCGGAGCACGAGCACGTACCAGAGATACCCGGGCGGCTGCGGCCGCTGGTCGAATGGATCGAACCGTTCCATCCCGCGCTCGTACAGCACGGAGTCAGGCGCGTAGAGGTTCGCGGTGGCGAAGGGAAGCCGGGTCACGAGCGCGAGGACGAAGAGGCCGAGGCCGACTCGCCAGCTCAACGAACCTAGTCTGCCAGTACCGACCGAAGGTCCTATCGCCATGTGCGCGGGCGGCTACGAGCGTGCGCGGAATCGCGATCACCGCGCCGGAACGGCCCGATGCCGCGCGCTCGGTCGCGCGCGTGATCGCCTGCGCGCTCTGGGGTCTCGAGACCGCGCTCGTCACCGTCGAGGTGGATGTCGCGAACGGGCTGCCCGCCTTCGTCGTGGTCGGTCTTCCCGACAAGGCGATCCAGGAGTCGCGGGAGCGCGTTCGCGCCGCGATCCGCAACTCCGGCTTCGAGTTCCCTCTTCGCCGCGTGACCGTAAACCTCGCTCCGGCCGAGCGGAAGAAGGAGGGGACGGGATTCGATCTGGCGATCGCCCTGGGGATCCTCTGTGCGAGCGGTCAGCTGAAAGCGAAGCCGGACGCGGTCTGCGTCGGCGAAGTCGCGCTCGACGGAGCCCTGCGGTCCGTTCGAGGCGTGATGCCGCGCGTTCGCCACGCCGCCGCACGCGGAGTGAGCGACGCGATCGTCGCGCACGCGAACGCCGGTGAGGCGGCGGCGTGCGGGGTCTCGGCGTTCGCGTTCGGCTCGCTCCGCGAGGTCGTCGAGCACCTGGAGGGTCGCATTCGAGTGCCGCCCGCGTCGATCCCCGAACGCGCGGCGGTGTCGACTGTCGCGGTCGACCTTGCCGAGATCGCGGGACAGGAAACGCCGAAGCGCGCGCTGGAGATCGCCGCGGCGGGCGGCCACAACGTCCTGTTCGTCGGCCCGCCTGGTACGGGCAAGACGATGCTCGCCCGAGCCCTGCCGTCGCTGCTCCCGCCGCTGGAGGATGACGAGGCGATCGCCGCGAGCGTGGTGCACAGCGTCGCGGGCCTGGTCGATCCACGCCACCCGGTTCTCGCGACACGGCCGTTCCGCGCGCCACATCACACCGCGTCGCATCTCGCGCTCGTGGGCGGGGGTTCGCCCCCGCGACCCGGCGAGGTCAGTCTCGCCCACTGTGGCGCGCTGTTCCTCGATGAGATCGCGGAGTTCGCGCCCGCCGTGCTCGACACACTTCGCGAGCCGCTCGAGGAGCGCTCCATCACGATCTCTCGCGCTGGGGGCGCGGCCACGTATCCGGCGCGGTTCCTACTCGTCGCGGCGATGAATCCCTGCCCCTGCGGGCACTGGGGCGATGCGGGCGCCGAATGCCGTTGCCTTCCGGAGACGGTCGAGCGTTACCGCGGTCGGCTCTCCGGTCCGCTCCTCGATCGCATCGACCTGCGGGTCCACGTCCCGCGCGTCCCGTACGAGCGGCTTCGCGAGCAGAGCCGCGAATCCTCCGCGATCGTTCGAGCGCGCGTCATCGCGGCGCGCGAGCGGATGCGCACGCGGTTTGGCGTCTCCTCCCGCGGCAACGCTGATCTCACGGTGTCGGAGCTGGGCCGCTTTTGCCGGATCGATCCGGAGACGGAGCAGCTGCTCGCCGAGGCGGTTCGCGGCAGACGACTCTCGGTCCGCGGCTATCACCGCGTCCTGCGCGTCGCGCGGACGATCGCCGATCTCGCGGGCAACGACGACCTCCGCAGCGAGGATGTCGCGCTGGCGCTGCTGCTCAGGAGCGATCCGTGATCCGCCTCGACCGCGCGGACCCGCGCTACCCCCGAGCGTTGCTCGACCTGGGGTCGCCGCCCGATCCGGTCTGGGTCGAAGGCGACGCTACGCTCCTCGGGCGGCGCGCGATATCGATCGTCGGCACGCGGCGGATGAGCCCGTACGGTGCGCGGATCGCGCGCGAGCTGGCGAGCACCACGGCGCAGCTCGGCGTGATCGTGGTCTCGGGGCTCGCCCAGGGCATCGACAGCGTCGGCCATGAAGCCGCTCTCGAGAGCCGCGGCGCGACGATCGCCGTACTGGGAGCCGGTCTCCCGAGATGCCTGCAAGACCTTCGCGGGCGTCGACGGATGCTCGCTCGCGACATCGCGGCGAACGGCGCGCTCGTGTCGGAGTTCCCGCCCCAGGCGCCGCCGCAGACGTGGACCTTCGCGCAGCGCAACGCGACGATCGCCGCGCTCGGGGCCTTCACGGTCGTCGTCGAGGCGCCGCGCGACTCCGGTGCGCTCATCACCGCCGCGTACGCGCGACGGCTAGGGCGTGGCGTCTACGCGATCCCCGGCCCGGTCGGCGCGAGCGGCTCGGAGGGGACGAACGGGCTGATCGCGAGCGGCCACGCGCGAGCGTTGATCGGGGCCGCGATGCTGCGCGAGCTGCTTGGGCAGCCTCGCGAGGCCGCCGCGCCAGCCGTCGTGAGCCTCGACGCGCGGCTCCTCGACGCGCTGGCCGCGGGACCCGCCGATGCCGACACGCTGGCACGGAGCCTCGGCCTTGCCGCGCCCGCCCTCGCCACGGTCATCGCGCGTCTGGTGATCCGGGGCGCGATCACGAGCGCGCCCGACGGGCGCCTGGTGCGGCGCTAGCGGGCCGGCGCGATGCGCACGATCCGATCGCCGCTCCCGTTGCTGGTCGTCATGAGGAATGCTCCGTCGGGCGCCGTCGCGAGGCCCCGGAGCCGACCGTACTTCTGATGGAACACGATCTCGTGTTCGACGGCGCGGGCACCGTCGACGGAGAAACGTCGGATGTCTTGTTCCTTGAGCGTCGCAACCAGCAGCGATCCGTTCCACGCTCCCCACGCTTCGCCGGAGACGAAGGTCGCGCCGGATACGGCGAGCGATCTCGTGCCAGAGCTCCACACCGGATCGCTGAATCCCTGCGCCGATCCACCTGGTCCGAGCACGCTGGGCCAACCGAAATTCGCGCCGGGTTCGACGACATCGACCTCATCCTGCATCTGGTCGCCGGCATCGGCGACGTAGCAGACGCCTGTCTCGGGACGGAACGCGAGACCCCCGGGGTTGCGCAGGCCGAGCGCGTAGATCGGACCGGGCCCGCTCGCGCCTTTCAGCGTCGGGTTGTCGGATGGGACGCTCCCGTCGGTGTTGATGCGCAGCACCTTGCCGTTCAGTGATGCCAGATCCTGCGCTCGGGCGGGCTGTCCCGCATCGCCCGTCGCGATCCAGAGCTTGCGATCCGGTCCGAACCGAAGCCGGCAGGCGTCGTGAACTCCGGCGGCCATGATCCCGGCGCGAACGATCGTCGCTTCGAGGGTCAGGCCCGCAGGCGCGAGGTGGTACCGGAGGACCTGGTTGCGCCACTCGCTCTGATCGGTGCGTGACGCGCACACGTAGAGCAGGCCGTTCGCGGAGAAATCCGGATCGAGCGCCAGACCGAGCAGCCCGGCCTCACCCATCGCGCGGATCCCCGGGACCTGCAGGCTGGCCGCGCGTTTCGCGTTCGGGCTCACGCTCTCGAACACGTCGATCGTCCCCGGGCGCTCGGTCACGAGCAGACGTCCATCGCCCGCGACCGCGGCGTCCCACGGGACCACGAGTCCGGACTGGATGACCGTGTCCGTGAGCGGCGGTGCGGATGGGGAAGCGGCGGTGCCCACGATGCCGCCGCCCGATGCGCATGCGCTCGCGAAGAGAGCCACGAGGCCGAGACAGACGAGGACGCGGACGCGGCCACCCACTCCGGGACATTCTCCCCGAAGGGATGCGAGACTCCGGTCGTGGCCCCTTCTTTGACACGGATTCTGGACGCGCGCGGTGCGCAGCGAGTGGCGCTGTCCCCCGACGGAGGAACCCTCTACTACGTCAGCGATCTCACCGGCACGATGCAGCTCTGGCGGGTGAGCGCCGCGGGCGGCGCGCCGATCCGGCTCAGCTACGAGTGCGACCGGGTCGGCGCCTACCGGGTTTCGTCTGACGGCGAATGGATCGCGTACGGCGCCGACGAGGGCGGCAACGAACGATGGTCGATCTGGGTCATGCGCGCGGACGGCGCGTCGCCGCGACGCCTGACCGGGCGACCGGATCGCATCCATCACGTCGTCGAGTGGAGCGCTGACGGCCGCCAGGTGCTTGCGTTCGCGAACATCCGCGACGAGCGGTTCTTCGATCTCTACGCGTTCCCCGCTGACCATGGTGAGCCCGAGCTTCTCTTCAGGCATGACGGCACCGGATTCGATGCGGCCGCCCTTGCTGACGGCCGAATCGTCGTGACCACGAACCGTGGACGCGGCGATGAGAATCATCTGACGCTCGTCGACCGCGGACGCGACCCAAGACGCCTCACGCCGGAGAAACCGTCCGCGCTCCACGCCAATGCCCAGCCGTACGCGGGCGACGGCGTGCTCGTTCTTTCCGACCGCGATCGCGACATGGCCGCGATCGCGCGTGTCGGACTGGATGGCGCGTTCTCGTATGTCCTGACGCCGGAGCGTGTCGTGGACGATCTCGCGGCGGCGCAGGACCGCTACGCGTACGCGCTGAACGTCGATGGCCGGTCCGAGGTGCATCGGGTCGACGGGAATGACCGGGTCGTGGGTGGCCTCCCGCCCGGCGGCCTCGCCACGGACCTCATCGGGAACAGCCTCGCGATCGCGCGCGACGGTACCGTCGCGATCGCCTGGGCCCGCTTCGACGCCCCGTCGGCGGTGTACGTCGCGAGGGCGGGTCGCGACGCGGAGCTCGTGGTCCGGCCGCAGATGGCCGGCCTCGCCGGCGAAGGCATGCCCGAGGAAGAGCTCGTGTCGTGGCGTTCGTTCGACGGTCGGACGATCCCGGGTTTCCTGCTGCGTCCGCGAGGCGGCGGTCGCGGAAAGCGACCTACGGTCGTGCAGGTGCACGGGGGTCCCGAGGGACAGGCCCGCCCGCTCTGGAATCCGCTCACCGTGGCGTTGGTCGCGGCGGGCTTCAACGTCCTCCAGCCGAACGTGCGCGGGTCGAGCGGCTACGGGCGCGCGTACATGTCGCTCGACGACGTACGGCTGCGGATGGATTCGGTGAAGGATCTCGACGCGGCGGCGGCATGGCTCGCCGAATCGAGCATCGCGCCGCCGGAGCGCATCGGGGTCATCGGCGGCT
>VBGS01000029.1 GCA_005889445.1 Chloroflexota bacterium | reverse complement strand
TGAGCCTCGTGAACCTCGGCGGCGACACCGCGGTCATCTACACGGCGCTTCAGAGCGGGAAGGTCGACGCGATCAGCTCGTGGGAACCGATCACCAGCCGGGTGATCGAGACCGGGGCCGGGTTTCCGCTCGTCTCGATCTGGGACGCCGCTCAGCACAAGGAGTGGGTCGGCTCGGATCACGCGCTCGGCTTCGCGCTCATGACGCGGGAGGACGTGATCCAAGCGAAGCCCGATCTGGTCAAGCGGATGGTGACCGCGCACAAGAGGGCGCTCGATTTCATCCGCTCCTCGACCGCCGACACACTCGCCGGCGTGATCCTCGGCAATCCGAAGGCGGCCGAGCAGTTCCAGGGTCTCGACCGGTCTACGGTGGTGAAGCTCATTGACCGCATCAAGAGCGGCTACGGGACGGGGTGCCTCTCGAAGTCGGGCTTCGACGTCGAGATGAATCTCGCGGTGACCTACCAGCTGGTGAAGCAGCCGATCACCTTCGCTGACTTCGCCGACACGCAGTTCGCGGGCGAGTGCCCGTGAGGCGCCCGGGCGACTAGCGCTGCGGAGCGAGCAAGCGAGCTAGCATCTTCCCGCCGCATCCAGCGGCGGGAGGGGTTTCGTGACCATCACCTTCGGCGTCAACTACCTCGCGGTGATCGTCGCCGCGATCGTCGCGCTCGTCATCGGCTTCGCGTGGTACTCGCCCGCGGTCCTCGGCAAGCGCTGGATGGCCTACCTCGGCACGACGCAGGCACAGCTCGGTAATCCCGGTCCGACCGGGATGGCGGTCGGGATCGTCGCGTCGCTGGTGAACGCGTGGGTCCTCGCGGTCCTCGCGGTCAACCTCGGCGGCACGACGATCGGAGCCGGCGCGATGCTCGGGTTCTTCGTGTGGCTTGGCTTCATGGCCACGATCACGGCCGCCGAGATCTCGTTTCAGAAGCTGCCCTGGGGGCTCTGGGTCCTGAACAACGCGCACAACCTGCTCGTGCAGATCGTCATGGGGGCCGTCGTCACCGCCTGGCGCTGAGCGCGGCCCACACCTTCTCAGCCGTGACCGGCATTGTCATCACACGCGCGCCCGACGCGTCCTCGACGGCGTTGGCCACGGCCGGGCCGACGGCCGGATTGGCGAGCTCGCCGACGGACTTCGCGCCGAAGGGGCCAGGGCCCGGGTGCTCGGTGATGAGCTCGATATCGAGCGGAGGAGCGTCGGCGATCGTCGGGAGCTTGTAGTCGCCGAGGTTTGGGTTGGTGACGCGGCCGTCCTCCATCAGCAGCTCCTCCATGAGCGCCTGACCCAGTCCGAAGACAAATCCGCCCTCGAGCTGGCCGCGCAGCGCCACCGGATTGATGACCGTGCCGACGTCCGCGACGAGCGTGGCTCGCCCGACCTTGACCACGCCGGTCTCGACGTCGACGGCGGCCTCGAGAACGTAGCCGTACATCGAGCTCTCATGCCCCTCCTGCGAGGCCTCCCCAGTGACCTCGAGCCGGTGATCGCCGTCGAGCGATCCGCCCACCTCGGTGAGCCTCGCCTTCAGCTTTCGCGCCGCGTCGAGCGCGGCGCTGCCCTGGACCGGTGTGACGCGGCTTCCACCGACGCCTGGATCGCTCGGCACGGCATCGGTCGCTTCCCGGACGACACGGACGCGGTCGAGCGGCACGCCGAGCTCGCTCGCGACGATGCGCTGGAAGAGCGTATGCGCCCCGCCGCCTTGATCCGAGACGCCGGTGTGGAGCTCGAGCGTTCCGTTTTCGAGCCGTAGCACCGTCGATGCGCGGCCGCGCCCGACATGGCGGACGCCGAGCGCCACGCCGAGTCCAGTTCCATCCGTTTCGTCGGTCTGCTTCCGCCGAACGTCGTAGCGCGACGCCGCGCGCAGGCGTGCGAGCAGCACGTGGCCGTCGGTCCCGTGCCACGCCGAGCCGGTGATGTCGATATCGCCGGAGCGGACGACGTTCCGCTCGCGGAGGTCGAGCGGATCGATCCCGAGGTCGCGCGCGATGAGATCCATGTGCGACTCGGCCGCGAACGAGTTCTGCGGCTGACCCGGCGCTCGCGAGTGGCCGGCGGGGACCTGATTCGTGTATACGGTCGTCGCTTCGACGCGTGCCGCGGGCAGGCGATAGCCGGCGAGGGTGAGCATCGCGTCGCCGGGCATCAGCGTGGCGACGGGCTTCCCCGCCGCATAGGCGCCGCCATCGAAGACGACCCGCGAGGTGTGCGCGAGGATGCGGCCGTCCCGATCGACGGCCGTGCGCAGCGTGATCGTGGCCGCGTGTCGCGTGTTCGTGCCCTGCACGTCGTCGGCGAACCGCATGACCGAACGCACCGGGCGGCCGGTCGCGCGGGCGAGGTGGTAGAGCGCGAACTCGTCCGGCGTGAGCCCCTTGCCGCCGAAGTCGCCGCCGATGTGGCCCGCGTCGACCACGATGCGCGCCTCGGGGATACCGAGCGACGCGCTCATGTGCTCGCGCAGCGCGAACGGCGCTTTGTTCGTCGTGACGACCCGCACGCGCTCGCCGTCGAGCCACACCAGGCTCGCGCGGGGCTCGAGGTAGGCCTGGTGCACGCGCGGCACGACGAAGGTGTGCTCGTAGACCCGGTGCGCGGCACGGAAGCCCGCCTCCACGTCGCCGTGCTCGCGAACGCCGTGGCCCTGGATGTTTTGGTGCGACCGCTCCGGGCGCGCGCCGCCGGCATACGCGTAGGTCGCCGAGTCCGGGTGCAGGATCGGCGCGCCTTCGGCAAGCGCGGCGGCCGAATCCAGGATCGCGGGCAGCTCCTCGTATTCGACGACGACGAGACGGGCGGCCTCGTCGGCGATCGCGGGCGTATCGGCGGCGACGGCGGCGACGCGGTCGCCGATGAACAGCACGCGCTCCCAGCAGAGGACCGGCCAGTCCTGCAGGCGCCGCCCGAAGCGAGCGGGTCTGGTGTCGGCGCCGGTGATGACCGCCCGCACGCCGGACACCGCGCGCGCGGCCGACGCGTCGACAGACACGATCCGGGCGTGCGGGAACGGGCTGGTGACGAATGCGGCGTGGAGCATCCCCGGCATCGCGACATCCGCCGCGTAGCGCGCCGCGCCGGTGACCTTGTCGCGTCCCTCGATCCGGTACTCGGGCTCGGTCAGGATCGAGCTCGAGCGCGCCGCGACGGTGGTCACCGCGCGGAAGCCTGCCGCGCGAGGCACTCCGCGAAATCGCCCATGAGCTGGTCGGCTTTCCGCTTGATGACCGCCTGCCCGAACTCACCGAGGCGGCCCATGACCGCAAGGTCCGTCTCGATCCGGATCTCGGTCTCTCCACCTTTCTCAGCCAGCGCGAGGCTCATCGTGGCGCGGATCGCGCCGCCCACCCGCGAATCTTTGGCTTCGGCTCGGAGCGCCGCCGTGCCCGCGTTCTCGTCGCGCGCGGTGATCGCGAGGTCGCCGTCCAGCACGAGACGGACCGGGCCGACCTGGACCGCGAGCGTGCCCTCGTACTTTCCGTTGCCGGATGGACGGACCGATGCGACGCCCGGGACACACCGCGCGGCGGCCGGCACGTCCATGACCTGCGCCCAGACCTTCGCGCGCGGCACCGCGACCATGGCCGTGTGCGTGAACTTCATCGGAGCAGCTGCGCGAGCGTGCGCTCGGTCCACACGCGCGCCATCCGTCGTTTGTACTCGGAGGAGCCGCGCGCGTCGTCGACGGGATCGATCTCCTCGCCCACGAGCGCCGCGGCCTCCCCGATGTCGCCACGGGCGCGCCCGCGCAGCGCGTCCTCGACGCGCCGCGCTCTGATCGGCGTCGGGCCGACCGCTCCGAGGAAGATGCTGGCGGCGGCGACGGTGCCGTCGCTCGCGAGCCGCAGGGTCGCCGCCACCGAGACGGTCGCGTAATCATCGGCCGTCTTCGGGAGGAACTTGAGGTAGGCCGCCCGCGTCCCCTCGACGATCGGCGGCAGCACGACTTCCGTGATGATCTCGTCACCCGCCAGCGACGTCGTGAAGTGGTCGACGGCGAGGTCCGCGACGGGGATGGTCCTCTCGCCGCGCGACGAACGCGCGGTCACGGTCGCCCCGAACGCAGCGAGCATCGGCGGCGGGTCCTGCGCCGGATCCGCATGTGCCAGGTTGCCGCCGACCGTCGCCTGATTGCGGATCCGGATCGTCGCGACGCTGGCGAAGGCATCGGTGAGCGCCGGGCTGTACGCGCGCGCCATCGGCGAACGCTCGACCGCGCGATGCGTCGCCATCGCGCCGATCCGCAGGCCGCCATCGCTGGTGCGCGCGATCCCGCCCAGGGACTCGATCCGTCGCAGGCCGATCACATGACCCGGGCGGAGGAGTCCCTGCCGTAGCAGCAGCACCGTCGCCGTCCCGCCGGCGATGAGGTGCGCGTCCTGACCGTGACGGGCGAGCAGATCGAGCGCGGGGCCGAGCTCGCGCGGCTCGTGATACTCGAACGTCATCGGGCTCCCGCGGCGCGGTCGATCGCGCGCTCTATGCCGTAGTAGCCGGTGCAGCGACAGATGTTGCCCATCATCCAGGAGCGGACCTCGTCGCGCGTCGGCCGCGGATGCTCGCCAAGCAGCGCCGTCGCCGCGATGAGCTGCCCGGGCGTGCAGATGCCGCACTGGAAGCCGCCTTCGCGGATGAAGGAGTCCTGCAGGGGCGTCAGCGCGCCGTCCCTCGCGAGCCCCTCGACGGTGACGATCGCGGTGGCGTCGACGAACACCGCGGGGACGAGGCACGCGGAGACGAGCTCGCCGTCGACGAGCACGCTGCACGCCCCGCACACGCCGATGCCGCAGCCGAGCTTGGTGCCGGTCGCGCCGCAGTCCTCCCGCAGGAGATCGATGAGGAGCCGGTCCGCCGGCACCTCGAGGTCGCGGTCGGCGCCGTTCAGCTTGAAGCGAAGGCGGTGCGTGCTCACCGGCGGCGCGGCGTTAGAGGTACTTCCGGCCTTTGAGCTTGTCCGGGATCACCAGTCCGAGCGACTGGATCTGCGGATCGACCTCGGCGATGTACTGACGCCGTGCTTCCTCGTTGGTGCGGCGCTTGAGGCCCCATTCGATGTAGCGCTCGGTCCGAGCCGACCCCGACGTGCCGAACATGTCGAGCCCGACGATGTACCACTTGTCGACCGCGGCCTGCGCGGCGGCACGTCCTTCGTCGCCCGACCGCACGAGCTTGTCGAGCTGTTGCTGCCCGTAGCTGATGTGCCCCTTCTCTTCGCGGAGGATCTGCGGCAGGTAGTCCTCCACCGGGCGGTACGTTGAGCTCGTCATCTCCTCGAGCTGATACTCGCCCACCTTGTCGATGAGCATCCCGAAGGCGGCGAAGTCCGCCCAGTGCGGCATGTCCTCCTTGAAGGCGTCGACCTCGCGCTTGCTGCGCGGGCGCGTGAGGATGTCGCTCCGGTCGATCTCCAGGAGTCCGAGCATCCGCAGGAACTTGCGGCAGTGGTCGATCTCTTCCATCGCGATCTTCGCGACGCGCCACTGGTCGTCGACCGTCGGCGCGCGAAGCGTCCAGTGATCGACGTAGATGTGGGGCCCGCCGATCTCGCAGTCGGCCTGGATGGTGAGCAGGCGCGTCAGGAGATCCTGGTACTCCTTCGGCATCTTCGTGAAGTCTTTGGGTTCGATGCGGTCATTGAATTGCCCCATCTCGGCGGCTCAGGCGACCCGCGCCGGAACGTCGCGCGCGCTCCGCTCGTCTTCGAGTCCGAAGCTCACGATGCGCGTCGGGGTGATGCGGATGATCTCTGGCGCGAAGCCGCGGCCGAACGACTCTCCGCCCGTTGGGACGGTGACCGCGGTGCCGCGGATCTCCACCATCCGCGGACGCCACGGCGGGGGTACGTCGTCGACGACGAACGCGACGCGCGGGTGACGCTGCACATCGCGGAACTTCTTGGACCGCCCGAGCCCGTGACCGCCGAGATCGATCGTGTCCGTGTCGGGGTTATGCCGGAAGGAGATCGGAACCACGTGCGGCTGTCCCTTTGCGACCGTCGCGAGCCGTCCGAGCCGCTGCGAGGCTAGATACGCGAGCTCGACGTCGCTGAAGACGCTCACGCGTCCTGGACCCAGCGGACCGATTTCGCGCACGGGCACCCGCCGCCGACGCGCGCCAGGCGTGGCATGGAGTTGATGGCCTCCTTCAGCGGCATCTCGCCGCGCACGACCTTGCGCTGCGTGTCGGCCCAGTGCTTCACGTCTATC
>VBGS01000028.1 GCA_005889445.1 Chloroflexota bacterium | reverse complement strand
CTGGTTCACGGTGAGCAACTCGACCGTCGCCCACCCGATCGCCGAGTTCAGCGGTCTCAGGAACCTCGAGGGCGTGTTGAACGACGACATCTTCCGGCGAGCATTGGTGAACACGCTGGTCTTCACCCTGTCTTCGCAGATCCTGCAGATGGTCCTCGGGACGCTTCTCGCGTTCATCCTGCTGCAGCGCTTTCGCGGGCGGCGCATCGCCCGCGCGCTGGTGATGTTGCCGTTCACCATCCCGGTCGCGATCGGGGCGATGGCCTGGACCTGGATGCTCAATCCGACGTACAGCGTGATCAACTGGCTCGGCGTGCACGCCGGCCTCTTCGCGCAGGGGCCCAACTGGCTCGGCGAGGAGTACCCGGCGATGTTCTCGATCATCCTGGTCAACGTCTGGCGAAACCTACCGTTCACCGCGATCGTGCTCACCGCGGGGATCAGCGCGGTGCCGCAGGAGCTCATCGAGGCCGCCAGCCTTGACGGCGCGAACTGGTGGGTGAAGTGGCGGAAGGTGATGACACCGATCATCGCGCCGATCCTCTACATCGCCCTGCTGTTCTCGCTCGTCTTCACGTTCACCGACATGACCGTCGTGTGGCTCATGACCAGAGGCAATCCAGTCGGGGCGACTCACGTGATCGCCTCGTATGCGTTCCAGACCGGCGTGATCGCCGGCGCCCTGGGACGCGGCGCGACCATGTCGCTCTTCCTCTTCCCGGTGCTCCTCGTCGGCGCGCTCGTCATCCTGCGAAACCTGAAAGCGCGGACGCTCGACTGATGGCGGCGGCGGTGATCGCGCATCCGCGCGTCGCGCACTCACGTGCGTATCGACTGCGCAAGCTGCGCGGCTCCATCCTGTTCTGGTTCGCCCTCGGCCTGTTCATCATCTTCGCGACGTTCCCCGTGTACTGGATGTTCGTCACGACGTTCAAAGAGGTGAACGACCTCTACAACCTGCAGAACAACCCGCTCCTCTTTCACCTCCCCCCGACGCTCGATCAGGTCAACTACCTCTTCCAGAAGACCAACTTCACCACCTGGGTCGCAAATACCGGCGAAGTCGGGCTCGCGGTGGTGCTCATCACGGTGGTCGTCTGCGTCCCGGCGGCGTACGTCCTCGCCCGCTCGCGCTTTCCGGGATCGGGCTCGCTCGGCATCGGCATCTTCCTCACCTATCTCGTGCCGCCGACGCTCCTCTTCCTGCCGCTCTCTCAGCTGGTCGTGGGATTCGGCCTGGTGAACAGCAAGTGGTCGCTCGCGCTCGTCTACCCGACGTTCACGATCCCCTTCTGCACCTGGCTGCTCATGGGGTTCTTCAAGAGCGTCCCAAGGGAGATCACCGAGGCCGCGCGGGTCGACGGCTGCAGCCGGCTTGGCGCGATGTTCCGGATCGTCCTGCCGCTGTCGGTGCCCGGGGTCCTCACGATCTGCATCTTCGCGTTCACCCTGGCGATGCAGGAGTACGTCTACGCACTCACCTTCGTCTCCAGCTCGGACGAGAAGATGATCACGCTCGCTTCGCGAGCCGGGCGCGCTGTGCGTTCCACCTGGTGATTCAATCCTGGCTCGAGGCCGAAACCGTGGCAGCAACGTGGCGATGTTGAAACCAGAAGAGGCCGGGCGTCGTGCCCGGCCTCTCCATCCCCCACCTGCATCCGCAGGTCCGCAGTCACTCGTTAGACAGGGAACTTCGAAAGCGAGTCCTGGAGGCGCTTCTTCGCGTCGGCAATGGTGTCGTCGATCGACTTCTTGCCGGTGATGTAGTTGGAGAACATGTCCGTCACGTGATGGTTGTTGAGCGCGTCGTACGCAGCCTGCGACGACGGGCCCGGGTAGCCGACCGGCTGCACGTAGTTCGCGACGTCCTGAAGATGCGAGAGCTTCGTGTCGGACCCAAGGACCGGCATCGGCTTCTTCTGATGGGCCTTGAGGAACGGGTTGTTGTACCCCTTGCTCGCGGTGAACTGGGCCTCCCAGTCGTCGCTGTAGTCGATCAGGAACCAGCGGGCGGCGTCGATGTTCTTCGAGAAGTTCCAGATCCCGTACACCGTGAACTGGATCGACGCGATCTGATCCTTCGTGCCCTTCAGTGGGAGATCGACGTTGATCTTGGCCGCGAGGTCCTTGTTCTGCGCCTCGATCGTGCGGTACGCGCTGATCGGGTTGTAGATCCAGGCGCCCTTGCCGGACTGCAGATACGTGTTGTTGTCGACGTCGGCCCACGAGAGCACCGAGTTCTCCATGTTCGCGTAGAGGCTCTTCGCGAAGTTCAGGACGGTGCGCGTCTCGGGGCTGTCGATCGTGACCGTCTTGCCATCCTTGCTGAACTCGTATGCGCCGTTGGACCACATCAGCGAACGCCACGTGTGCTCGGCGTCCGAAGTCTGCGAGACCGCGGTCCCGACCGGGTTCCCGGCCGCCTTCAGCTTCGGCGAGAACGACAGGAGGTCATCCCACGTCTCGAGGTGGTCCTTGGTGAAGCCGACGGCCGGACTCTTCCAGACGTCGGTGCGCCACGACGACAGGAACGGCACGACGAAGTCAGGGTACCCGTACCACTTGCCGCCGACCTTGCCGATCGCCTCGCCGGCCGGGATCCAGCCGCCGTATTTGTTCGCCGCGCGGTCGGTGATGTCGGTGATGTCGACGAGCGAATCCTTGAAGAGCGCGGGCAGGCCGTTCGCGAAATGCGCGACAAGGTCATGCCCGGACTTCGCTCCGACCTCGGCCGCGAAACGCGCCGGCAGGTCCGCCTGCGGGATGCGGTCGATGCTGACCTTGACTCCGTTCGTGTCGCCCCACTTCTTCGCCCAGCCATCGAGGTAGGTGTCGAAGTCCGGTACGAAGTGGCTCCACTGCAGGATCTTGAGCTCGCCGCTGAGCTTCGGCCGCGCACCGATAGTCGCCGATGCCGCCGCAGGTGAGGCGCTCGTGCCGCCGCCGGCTCCGGTGTTCTGCTGGCCGACACATGCGGCGAGCACCGGGGCGGTCGCTACGGCCGCCGCTCCCTTCAGCAGGCTGCGCCGACTGATCACGTTGGTTGCTCGATCTCTCTTCTCCACAGCCACCTCCAGCGTCTTCTCGGGAATCTATACCGCGATGAGGCGCCGCGCGGAACACGGTTTCCGCGCTGCGCAAGCGATTTCCCAGCAGGGGCGGCCGGTCTGGTAGCTAGCGCGACGGAATGGCGAGGTAGTCGGCCGTGGCCGAAAGCGTGAGCGTGGTCAGCGGACGGCCGGTGCGCGCGTCAAGCGCGACGATCGTCGCCCCGTCGGACGTGAGGGCGTAGAGGGTCGCGTTGTCAGGCGCGACGGCGAGGCTGCGGAACGAGCTGCTGGGCTCGAACGTCGCCCGGAGCGAAAGGTCCATCGCGTCGAGCACGAAGATCCCCTTGTCGCCGAGGGCGTAGAGGCGGTAGCCGTCGGGGGAGACGGCTGCGGCGGGCCGCGGCACGAACCCGGTGGTCGCCTGCGTCGGCCGTGGGACCTTGAAAGTGGATGTCCTCGTGACCTTCACCGCCTCCGGATCGATCACCGCCGCCTCGCCGAGCGCTCCGTTGACGGCATAGACGCGGGAGCCGGTCAGCTGCTTACCGAGAACGACGGCCCAGTAGGGCTGCTTTGCCATCTCCACCTGTCCGGCCTTGCCGAACGTCGGTAGATCGAGGATGCACTCGGCGATGCGGCTCGTCGTGTTGAGGGCGTGCACGTAGGGGCCCATCGCCGGGTGGAGGTAGACGCTGAAGAACCACTGTCCGTTGGGCCCAGCCGCCGAGCTCGTATAGGTGCCGCTCATGACGCCGTTCGCGTCGGCGGTGCTGGCGAGCTGCTTGACGTCGATGATCGCGCCGGGCAGAAGGAGCCCGGAGCGGACGTCCAGGACCCGCACCCGGTACTGCGTTCCGACGAGATGTTCGATCAGGTAGAGCGACTCGCCGTTGTCCGAGATCGCGTCGAAGGCGAAGCGCGACGTCGATAGCTCGGAAGGGCCGACGTTCACCACCCGAGGCTGGACCCCGCCGGTCGTGTCGACGATCGCGAAACGGCCGGGAACGTCGGCCGCCGTGAGGGCCAGCCAGCGGCCATCGTGCGAGAGCCCTGTCGGCCCGCCGTCGTAGCCCCCGACCGCCTCCCAGCGTCCGGCCAGCGGGAGTCCGCGGACCGTCGCGGCGCTTCCGGGGTCCACCGTGCGGAGCGTCGTGTTGCCGGAGCTATCGATGGCGACTGCGAAGGCGTATCGCCAATCGGCCGTGCCGATCACCCGTCCCAGGTCGGCGATCTGCTTGCCGCCCGAGTCCATGACCCGCACTCCGTCGCGTCCACCGACGATGAGCGTGTTCTTGGACGTCGCGGCCGAGGCCGACGGCCCCGCGAGCGAGCCGTTTTCTGCCAGCGAGCCGCACGCGGTCGCGACGATCGCGGCGCCGGCGAGCGATCCCAGAAGAAGACGCATCTGCCTTCCCCTACAACCGCGGGGGCGGTGGTTTCCCGCGCTAACGGAAGCTGGACGCGATCCGGATCGCCTCATCGCGCGTGACCTGCGCCTCGAGGCGGTAGGTCACGCCGCCGCGCTCCCACAGGAGCGTGTTCTCGGCGAGCCGAAGTGTTTCCATCTGGGGAACGCCGTTCGCGTCCCGCAGGAAGAACAGATGGGGCGACCCGGCGAGCCAGAAGCCGGGCGCTCCACTCACCTCGACCGGTTCGAGCGTTGTACCGGGCCCGATGGCTTTGCCCATCAGCTGCTGATCGACCGCGCCGCGGATCTCGACGACGAGAGCGCTCACGCCGATCTGGGCGGCGGGAGGAATACCCGGACGGCTAGAGAACACGAGCGTGACCCGCGTCGGCGACGCGTCGACGTAGATCGCGTCAGGGTCGCCGAGGGCCGCGGGTGCTTGCACGACGAAACCGGCGATCTTGCTGGCATCGGCGACTGACAGCGCTCGTGTGCCCGTGAATAGGACCGGCGATGCCTGGGTCGACGGCGGAGGTGTCGGCGTCTCGGGCACCTTGAAGATCTGCACGCCACGCAGCCCGAGGATCCGCTCGGCATCAGCGACCAGATTTGTCGTCAACCCGATCGCGGCGACCGCCAGCACGAGAAGCGTCACGAGCGCCGGCGCGAGCGCAAAGCGCGGCAGGCCGACGCTCGGCCACCATGGCCTCTTCCTGCCCGAGGCGATCCGCGCCCTCACCAGCGGCCAAAGGTCGCGGCTGGGAGGTGGGAGGCCTCGGCCGATCTGCGCCAGCGTCCGTTCGAGCTCGCGCTCATCCATGTGCTCAGCCATCCAGACTGACCTGCCGAGACGCGAGCTCACGGAGCCTCGCCAGGGCGCGCGAAAGGCGGGACTTCACGGTCCCACGCGCGCAGGCGAGCGCGTCCGCCATCTCCGCTTCGGAGAGCTCGAAGAAATACCGGTAGGCGATGACCAGACGATCCTCCTCACGTAGCTGCCGTAACGCCGCGAGCACCGATTCCTTCCGCTCGCCCGCCAGGGCCGCCGCCTCGGGCGACAGGGCCGTGTCACCCGAGGGGCGATCCTCGGCGACGCTGAGATCGACCGTCGGACGACGGCCCGCCGCCTTGCGGCGGTTCTTGGCCTCGTTCGCGACGATCCGCAGCAGCCAGGGCCGAAAGGGCGCGCCGGTCCGGAACCGGTCGAGAGCGAAATACGCCTTCGTGAAACCCTCCTGGGCGGCGTCCTCGGCATCCGCCGCGGTGCCCGTGATCACGTACGCGGTCCTGGTCGCGAGCGCCTGATAGCGCCGCACCAGCTCGCCGTATGCGTCTTGGTCTCCACGCTGCGCACGCTCCACGAGATCGGTGTCCTCCGACGGTCGGCCCTCCACGGAGTCGGGTCTCATCCTCCGTACAACCGTCCCGCCAAGCGGTTCCCGCATCACGCCGTGACGAGCCGCTCGAGCTCCCGCACGCGCCGGTCGATCGCGGCCGGGTCGGCGCGGTCGATGCCCTCGACGCTGAAATCCTCAACGGCGTAGGAGGCGCAGACGGTCCCGTTCAGGACCGCACGGCACAGTGCCGCGTCGTCGATGTCGTCGGTTCGAGACAGCTCCCCCATCAGTCCGCCCGCGAACGAATCGCCGGCCCCGGTCGGATCGCGGATCTCTTCGAGCGGATAGGCGGGTGCCCAGAAGACGCGGTCCTTCGTGAAGAGGACCGCGCCGTACTCGCCGCGCTTGATCACGACGGCGCGAGGCCCGAGCTTCAGGATCTCCCGTCCGGCGCGCACCGTGCTGTGGGTCTTGCAGAGCTGTCGCGCCTCGGCCTCGTTCACGGTGACGATCTGGACGCGCGAGATGACCTGGATGAGCGCGTCCCGCTCGCGCTCGATCCAGTAATTCATCGTGTCGACCGCGGCGACGCGCGGTGAGCGCACCTGCTCCAGAGTGCGGAGCTGGATGCGCGGATGGATGTTCGCGAGGAAAACGGTGTCGCTGTCGCGGAAGCTGGACGGGACCTCCGGCTGCCAGTCGGCGAAGACACCCAGGTCGGTGTTGATCGTCTCCGCCGTGTTGAGCTCGTAGTTGTAGCGACCGAGCCACCGGAAGGACCGGCCGGGCCGACGCTCGACCCCAGCCATGTCGATCCCTCGAGAGGCAAGGCGCTCCAGGTCCGACTGGACGAAATCATCGCCGACGACTCCGCAGAGCCGAACGGGCGCGTAGAGGCGCGCGGCGAGCGCGAAGTAGGATGCGGCGCCTCCGAGGACGGCCTTCCGCCGTTCGAAGGGTGTTTCGACGTCGTCGTACGCCAGCGACCCGACGACGAGGATCTGCTGTTGCAAGGACGCGATGCTATGTGCTCGAAGGGGTCGCGTAGCTGAGGACGACCAGGATGAAGTTCGTCGCCGCCAGGGCGAGCGCGATCCAGTCGACCTCGAGGACCCGCTGCTCGACCGGCTGGCCCGGTCGAGCGAGGTAGTACGCGTTGAGGGCCCGCTGCCCGTAGACCACGACGGCGGTCGCCGCGGCGAGCTCGATCACGTTGAGGATCGTGAAGACCACCTCGCTCGACCAGTGGAAGAACGTGAGCGAGAAGAGCGCCGCTCCTAGCGTGGCCGAGAGCGGATCGACGCTCGTCTTCCCGCCGACCTTCGCAAGCTGAGCGGCCAGGAGGGCGAAGTGTCGGTAGATCTGCCAGTAGTTGTATCCCGGAACGATCATCGAGAGGGCATGACCGAGCGGCTGCATGCGCTCGTCGCCCGTCTCTCGGCGCAGCTCGGCCCACGAAAGACCGATCCAGATCGGCAGGTAGATGCCCGTCGAGAGGATCGTCAGCAGCGCGACCAGCCAGAGCGGACGCCGACGTGGCGGAAGCGCCGCCGCGGCGATCAGACTGCGCCGTCCGCGCGAAGCTTTGCCACTTCGGCGCTGGTGAAGCCGAGCTCCTCGAGGATCTGGTCGGTGTGCTCGCCGAGGAGCGGTGGGTGACTGCGCACCGACGGCGGGGTACCCGAGAGCCGCACCGGTATGCCTGGCGCGCGGACCCGACCCGCTGTCGGGTGATCGACCTCAGCGATGAGCCCGAGGTGCCGGACGACCGGATCGGTGAAGACCTCGTGTAGATCGTTTATCGGGCCGACCGGCACGTTGACCTCTCTGAGCTTTCGCACGAGGTCGGCTTTCTTCATCCTGCTGACACGCGCGTCGATCAGGGCGGTGAGCTCATCGCGATTCGCCACGCGACTCCCGTTATCCGCGAAGCGCGCATCTTCGAGCAGATCTTCAAGGTCG
>VBGS01000027.1 GCA_005889445.1 Chloroflexota bacterium | reverse complement strand
GCTCCAGCTCGGCCATCCTCGCGTAGACCTCACGCATTCGTCCAGTATCCGCCGGTCGGAAAACCGGGGGGACGCGAGCCGACGCGCCGTCTTCCCGGTGGGCTGACGAACGGCGGGCTCTTTCCCAGACTGCTACTCTCAGCACCGCTTTCCGAGAGGAACTTTGGGGGTGAACCATGGGGGAAGCGGGAGCGCCTACTTCGCCGCAACCCGATCAGAAATCGTTTGCCGACCGAACGAAAGCGACTGTCACGCGACGCGACTTCCTCATCGGCGCCGGAGCCGGCGCAGCGACCGCCGCGGTCGTCCTTGGTGGCGCAGCGGTCGCCACAAAGGCGATCCAGCCGACCCAGACGACGACCACCGCTACGGGCGCGGGGAATCTTTCCGCGGTGCCCGCGACGATGCGGCGTGTCGAGCTGAATATCGACGGCAACAAGCACACGGTGCTCGTCGATAACCGCGAGAGCCTCTGGGAGACGATGAACTTCCAGCTCGGTCTCTCGAACTCGAACCTCGGTTGCGACCGCGCGCAGTGCGGAGCGTGCGCGGTGCTCGTCGACGGAAAAGCGGTGAACAGCTGCACGATGCTGAGCGCGAGGCTCGGACGCGGCCAGCAGGTCAAGACCGTCGCGGGACTCGCGACCGGTCCAGGCATCGCCGGCTTGCATCCGATCCAACGGGCGTTCTGGCTGGAAGGTGGATTCCAGTGCGGCATCTGCACCCGCGGATTCATCATGTCAACGGTCGCGCTCCTGGCCGCGAACCCCCGACCGACGGACATTCAGATCGCCGAAGGCCTTTCGGGAAACATCTGCCGGTGCGGCGAGTACGCGAAGGTTTTCAAGTCGGTGCAGACCGCGGCCGCCGAGATGCGTGGTGAGAAGGTCACCTACCGCGCGATCCCGGTGGTCGTCGAGGTCGCCAAGCCCGCGACGGTGAATCCCGCGGCGGCCGGTACATCGAAAGACTTCCAGTTCGTGACACCGCTCGCGACGATCGAGGAGTTCGATCCACTCGCGGCGACGATCAAGAAGAGCGACGGCGTCCTCGACGTGAGCGGCAACGAGCGATCGATCACGATCAAGTGGGACGCAGCCAAGCTCGACGAGACCAAGGTCCGCACGATCCTCACCAATTCCGGGCATCCGGTCCGGTAGGGAGGGAAAGAGATGGCACGTATCGAAGCGGTCCGCGTCGCCCAGGATGCCGCGTACGCGGCGTCGCTCAGCGACGCCGACTGGCAAGCACTGGCCCAGGATCACGAGTGGCAGCAGCTCGTCGCCGAGCAATCGGAGATGGTCGCGAGCGCGATCGCGGTACACGGACACAAGCTCGGCTACGCCGGCGACGGCACGACCAGCAAGACGCCGGCGGCCCCGGCTGCCGCGTTCAAGGTCATCGGATCGGACGTGGCGCGCATGCAGGGCATCGGCATCGTGACGAACCTCGGCCAGTACACCGAGAACATGCGCATGCCCGGCATGCTCTTCATGCGCACGCTCCGCAGCCGCTACCCGCACGCGAAGATCACGAGCGTCGATATCTCGAAGGCCGAGAAGCTCCCCGGGGTCCGCCAGATCATCCACCGGGCGAACCTGCCCGCCGAGTACGCGGATGTGTTCCTCGGCGCGGCGAACCCCACGCGGTTCCTCTTCAATGAGGAGGTCTTCGAAGTCGGTTCGCCGATCGCCGTGGTCGCCGCCGACAGCGAGCACATCGCGGATGAAGCGCTCCGGCAGATCGACGTCCAGTACCAGGTCCTCCCGGCTGCGCTCGATTTCCTCGAGGCCATGAAGGCAAGCACGCCGAAGCAGTTCCAGTCGAACCTCGACGGCACGACGATCGCGATCACGCCGCCGCTCGTGCGCGGTGACGCGACCAACACGCGCGCCGACTCCACGGTCGACGTCGTCGCCCACAAGCCGGTCGAGCAGCACGTGGCCCTCGAGGTCACGAACGGCCTCTTCTGGTGGGACAACGACAAGCTCAACGCCGTTTACACGAGCCAGTGGGCGCACGGTGTGCGCGCCGGACTCTCCCAGGCGCTGAAGATCCCCCAGAACAAAGTCCGCGTGGTCCAGCCCGGCTACGTCGGGTCCGGATACGGCTACCGCTCGGGCATCGACCTCGCCGAGGTCCATGCGGCGATCCTGTCAAAGCTCACGGCGCGTCCGATCAAGATGAACTACACGCGGTACGAGGACTTCGTCACGCGAACGCACCGCAACGAGTTCCGCGACGAGATGAAGCTCGGCGTGAACAAGGACGGGTCGATCGCGTTCGGCCAGTTCAAGGTCATCGCGAACGTCGGCGCGCAGCGCGCCGGCGCAGCGAACGGCGCGTGGTTCAACATGCAGAACCTCTACACCATCCCCAACCTGAAGCTCGAGGCGATCGACGTCATGACCAACAGCTACAAGTCGGGCCCGTACCGGTGCGTGTCGCACCCCAACGGGACGTTCGCGCTCGAGATCACGATGGAGAAGGCGGCGTACGCGATCGGGATGGACCCGATCGAGTTCCGCCTCAAGAACCTGAACGAGGTCGGCAACCCCGACACGAAGGCGCCGTTCAGCAACCCCGGGATCCGCGACTGCATCACCGCCGTCCGCGACACCATCGGGTGGAAGCAGAAGTGGCACGCGCCGAAGGCGCAGCAGGTCCGGCCGGGCGTGTATCACGGCATCGGCATGGCGGCGCACGCCTGCAGTCACGGCGCCGGCGGCAACCCGGCATCCGGCCAGGTGATCATCAACAGCGACGGCACGGTTCAGGCCGTGTCCGCGACGAACGACATCGGTGACGGCCAGCGCAGCTTGCTGATGATGATCGTGGCCGAAGCGCTCGGTGTCCCGCTCACATCGGTCACCACGACGCCCTTCGTCGACACCGATCTCACGACCGACGCCAGCGGCACGTTCGGAAGCCAGCAGACCAACACCGGGGGCCGCGGGCAGTTCGAGGCCGCGACCGACACGCGCAAGCAGGTCCTCGAATGGGGCGCGCGCAAGTTCAACGACGACGCGAAGAAAGCCGGCCAGACCACGAGCTTCGTGGCCGCTGACATGGACATGGTCGATGGCAGCGTCTTTGTCTCGGCCAACCCGGCGAAGAAGCTCAAGCTCGCCGACGTGATGGGCTTCAAGACCTCGGGACCGATCGTCGGCCGTGCCGACTACGTCCAGGACCCGAAGTGGCAGCGGACCGCGTGGGCGGCCCACGGCGCGGAGGTCGAGGTCGACACCGTGCTCGGGACCATCAAGATCACGAACTACGTCGCGGCCCATGACCTCGGCAAGGCGCTCAACCCGTTCGCGGTGCAGCAGCAGATCGAAGGCGGCGTGGTCATGGCGACGGATCAAGGACGCGCCTCTCGCGCAGGTGGTCATCGTCGAGCATCCCAAGGAGTACGGCGTGTTCGGCGCGCACGGCATCGGCGAGCCGCCGATGGCCCTCCCCGCGCCGACGATCACGAACGCCGTCTACAACGCGGTCGGCGTCTGGGTCACCGACATGCCGCTCACGCGCGAGAAGCTCCTCACGGCGCTCAAGGGTTAGGAGGAAGAGATGAGAGCGTTCGAGCTCTACGACGCGACGACGGTCTCGGAGGCCGTCACGCTGCTCAAGCAGAACTCCGACCGCGCCGTGAAGGTGGTCGGCGGGGGAAGCGACCTCGTCGGCGGCATCCTCAAGGACTGGGTCCACGGCAAGGGCCTTCCCTTTCCGGATGTGCTTATCGACCTCACCACGATCAAGGACCTCACCCAGATCAACGCCGGCTCGAGCGAGGCCTCGATCGGCGCCGCGGCGACCCTGAGCGAAGTGATCGACCACAAGGACATCCAGGCGAAGTTCCCGCTGCTCGTCGCGGCGGCACAGAGCGTGGCCTCGCCGCTCATTCGCAACTTCGGGACGCTCGGCGGCAACGTCAACCAGCGGCCGCGCTGCTGGTTCTTCCGTGGCGAGGACTTCAACTGCTACAAGAAGGGTGGCGACTTCTGCTACGCCGTGACCGGCGACAACCGTTATCACGCGATCATCGGCGGCGAGCTCTGCTACATCGTCCACCCCTCGGACACGGCGACCGCGCTCCTCGCGCTCAACGCGAAGGCCAAGATCTCCGGGGTCGGGGGCGATCGCGAGGTCGCGTTCGACAGCTACTTCATCGGCCCGCGCGAGGATGTGCTCCGCGAGAACGTCCTCAAGAAGGACGAGTTCGTGACGTACATCACGATCCCGAACCCGGCGTCCGGGACGAAGATGGCCTGGAACAAGCTCAAGGACCGGCAGGTCTACGACTTCGCGCTCACGTCGGTCGCGGTGTCGTTCACGATGAACGGCAACAACTGGAACGACGGACGCGTCGTCGTCGGCGGCGTCTCGCCGGTCCCGTATCGCGCCAAGGTCGTCGAGGACGCCCTCAAGGGCAAGGACATCAAGGCGACCGCGAAGCAGGCCGCGGCGCAGATCCGCACCGTCGCACGCCCGATGAGCCTGAACGCCTACAAGGTCGACCTCGCGGCCGGCCTCATCGAGCGGACCATCCTGGACGCGCTCGGCAACTAGCTCGCACCTCCCAGCGATCACGAAGACGGCGGCCGCGAGGCCGCCGTCTTCTTTGTGGCGGAGCTAGACCGGGTCGGGGTGCTGCTTGACGTACTTGATCGCGCGCAGGGCCCACTGGTGCAGCGACGGGTTCCCGGCGACGTACCCGCCGGCGGAGTGGATCCAGGAGCCGCCTTCGGGATCGGTGAGCAGGCCGCCCGCGCACTGGAGCACCACTCCCGCCCCCGCCACGTCCCACGGCTTCGCGTCGAGCGACCAGTACACGTTCAGGCGGCCACACGCGACGTAGCAGAGACCGAGGGCCGGAGAACCGAGCACGGACAGCGACAGCACTTCCTTCGCGTGAAGCTCGAGGACGCGAAGCGCCTCCTTGCGGAGCGGCCCGTCGTTCGGAAGATCGGCGCCGACCCAGGACTGCTCCCAGAACTCGGGCCCCTGCGACATCGTCGGGACCGTGATCGGCCGATCGTTCAGATACGCTGGCTCACCGATGCAGGCCGCGAAACACTCATCGCGCATCGGGTCGTACACCACGCCGACGCGCAGCTGGCCCGCGACCCGGAGCGCGATCGATATCGCGAAGAATGGGATGCCGTGGACGAAGTTCAGGCTTCCACAGATGGGATCGACGATCCAGAGACGCTCGGCGGCGACGTCGAGCGGCTCGTCCTCGGGACCCTCTTCGAGCAGCATGGCATCGTCCGGACACTCGGCGCGGATCGCCGCCACGATCTCGTCCTGCACCTCGACGGAGGCGCCCGCGACGACGTCGCGCAGCCCTTTCCAGCGGAGGTATCCCGGCTCACCGATGCGCGCTGCGGCGAGGCGGCCCGCGCGGAAGGCCGTGCGGACCGCGAGGTCACGCGCGCTCTTGTCGTCCACGCGGAGGCCAGTGTGACATCACGGACGCCCGCCGGACGCAGACTCGTAAGCGAGATCGTGTGCGCGTTCTCCGGTGAGCTGCCCACGGCGTGGCTCGCGGTCTTCCATCGTTTCGAAAAGCGCATCGAGCGCGCTCGGCTCCGCGTCCGCGTGCGCCTCGCCCCGCTCGAGGACCTACCAGCGCGCTTCGACATCCTGGTGGTGCCACCCGAGCTTCGCGACCGCGCGGGCCCGCTCGCGGGCAACGCGACGATCCTCGTCGCGACGCGCCTTGATGCGGGCCGCATCGCGGACGACCTCGTGGCCCAGATCGAGCGCGGGGACGAGATCTACGCGGAGAAGGCGGATCCCAGCGCGCCGAAGATCGTCACGCACCGCGGGATGGAGGAGCTGTGAACGAAGATCGGCTCGCCGTCCGTCTCCGGCGGCTCGAGCAGCAGATCCGATCCTTCAAGGAGCTCCATACCACCGAGGTGAGCGACCTCGCACGCAAGCTCGAGACGATGACGAAGCTCCACGCCGACGAGCTGCAGCTGATCCTCGACGAGCTCGCCGACATCGCGGCGGAGGTGACGCCACCGGTCCAGAGCGGTGTGCTCGCCGACCCGGCCGCGAGCTCGCCGAAGCGAGCGAAGTGGCTGGCCGAGCAAGAGCGCAAGACAAAGCCGCTGTCGCGGCGGGAGCTGCTGCGCGGTCGCGGCGAGGACCCTAGGGCTTAGAGCGCGCGCGTCGCCGAGCGCGGAACACGCTCTCGACGCCGACGGTCAGCAGCGCCAGGATCCCGAAGACCAGCAGATAGGGTTCCGCGTTCTGGGGGAGCGTCAACCCATTTGCCGGCTTCTCCGCCGGCACCTGACTCACCGTATCGGGATTGATCCGCTCGGGTTTCGTCGCGAGCGCGGCCTTGCCCGCCGCGTCGAGCGTCACCGCGTAGATCTCGAAGTTGCCGGTGCGTGGCGATGCGAACAGCAGCTGGCGCGTGTCGTTCGAGACCTCGAACGGGCCCTGCGCCTGCACCTGCGTCGCCAGCTCGGAGCGTGGTGCGCCGCTCGCCGGATCGATCGTCCACAGGTCGGTCCAGCTCTGGTCCTGCGAGACGTGCTCGGTCACGTAGACGACGCGCCCGTCGGGCAGATACGTCGGGAAGTGGCTGCGCTCGTCGGTGGGTGAGATCGGCGTGCCGGCACCGCCGGACGCGGCGATGAGGAGCACTCGAGCCGAGTCGCCGTCCGACAGCGCGATCATCGAGCCGCTCGGGGACCAGGACGCCGCGTGGCAGGCGAAGGTGCACTGGTTGTTCTGCTCGTTCGCGAGGTTGCGCGTAAGGCGGGTGGGGATGGCGTTTTGGTCTCGCGGCGTGGCCCAGAGATCCATGGTGCCGGCCTGATACAGATAGAAGCTCACCTGCGAGCCGTCGGGACTCCAGCTTGGAAAGCTCGCAATCGCATCGAGCTTGGTGATCTGAGTCCGCTGCCGCGAGCTCACGTCGATGAGGAAGATCTCGCGTTTCGCCTGATCACCCGAGTCGATCGCGAGGACCTTCCCGTCCGGGCTCCACGCGGGATGGCGGTCGTCGGCATCACCGCTGGTGAGCTGACGGACGTTCGATCCGTCCGAGTCCATCACATAGATGTGGTACGGACCGTCGCGATTGCTCTGAAAGGCGATCCGCTTGCCGTCGGGACTCCAGCTCGGCCGGATGTTCGACGCCTGCGTGTTGGTGAGCTGTCGGATCGGGGTGGCGGCGGCGGTCGCGACGCTCGTCGCGAGGGCCAGGAACGCCGCGACGTAGAGCACGCGGAGCGCGCGGAGCGCGGGCATCAGCTCACCCGGCTCGTCCCGCGGAACAAGGCGAGGCCCTCACGGGCCACTATCACGGCGAACACGGCTATCAGGAGTCCGCCAAGCAAGAGCGCTGCCTGAGCGGGCAGACCCTCCTTTGCGGCGGTCTTCGCGACAAATGCATTCGTCACGAAGAGATACGCGACGACGACATTCGCGGCCGCCCAGACGATGGCGAGCACCGCGACGATGCGCTTCATCGGTCGCTGCCGCTCATCGCCGGCGCCCGTGCGACGTCCGCGTCTGCCGCCGGGGCCGCGGTCGGCTCGGCCGCGAGCAGGCTTCGGATCGAGCCCTCGTTCACCCAGCCCTTCGCGATCGCCACCATCATCGGCCAGCGCGGGAGCGTGTAGCGGAGATGATCGAGCACCTTGAGGACGATGAGCACCATGCTCGCGACATGGAACGTCGACGCCCAGTACAGGATCCCGCCCGGGATCGGATAGACGTAGCGCATCGCCTTGATGAGCCCGGTCACGGTGATCAGCGCGAGCGCGATCGTCCAGACCGGAAAGGAGAACCCGGTCTCGTAATAGGTGAAGCGGTCCGGCGTTGGCCTTCTCGCGGCAAGATCGAGGCGGAAGAGCCGCGCGATCGGCCCGCTGAGCCGCGGCGGAAGCTCAGCCGTGGCGCCCGCGAGATGGGCGCGCCACTGGCCACGCGGCGGGAGGAGCGAGCGGTCGGCGTTGATGGACCAGTACGCCAGGAAGCTCGCGACGCCGAAGAGCACGACCGCGCCGCCGACGTAATGGACGCGGTAGAAGAGGAACAGGTCGATCGGCGCGCGCACGTCGAGGATCCCACCCAGGTATTGCCACATGCCCGTCGGCAGCGCCAGCAGAAACCCGATCGTCATGATCCAGTGGCCGACGACGGTCCCGATCCGAAATCGCTCGACCCTGCCATCCGCGCGCCGGCGCTGCGCGCCCGCGCCGCGGCCACGTGCCAGTCCGACCGCGACGCCGAGCCCGAGGACGAACGGGATCGACTTCACGAAGATGAAGTTGTCGGAGAGCTCGGGATCCCACGGCTGCGTGCCCGACGTCGCCTGACCGAAGATCGCCACGGCGCCGAGTCCAGCGAGCGCGACGCCCACCAGCACGATCAGCCAGCGGACTGCTCCCATCAGGCCTTGCCCTGCGCGGGACTTCCTTCGAAGGTCTGGAACGTACGCAGCTTCGCCCAGGTCTCCGGCGTCGATGCGGGCGCCTCGAGGCACAGGTGATCGCTCTGGATGATCCCCTGACGGATACGGATGTTCACCGGGCACCGCTCGACGCACGCGGGCCCACCGTTCCGCCAGTAGCAGAGGTCGCATTTCGCCATCGTGTCGGCCACCGGGTCATACGTGATGCGGGTGTGCTGATCGAACGTGAGCTGGTTCGTCGCCTTCGTCTCGTCGGTGATCGGGAACGGGCACGCTTCCTGGCAGCGCCCGCATGACACGCAGGTGTCCTCGCGGATGAACCGGGCACCGGTACGGGGCTCGACCTGCAGCGCATCGACGGGGCAGACGTAGAGGCATTCCGCGGTCGGGCACTGAAGGCACGGCTCCTGATGGAATTGACCGCGGTCCGGGTATGCGGCCTTGATCACCGGCGCGACCTCGGTCGTCGGGTCGTTGAAGATGCGGATCCTCGGCACGTCGGAGAGGCCCTGGTCCTTGTGCTCGTGCGAGCAGATCACTTCGCACGTCAGGCAGCCGATGCAGAGCGACGGGTCGGGAAAGATGACGCCCTGCGCGGGCTTGGTCGACTTCGGGGTCGCGCCGTTCGCGATGCCGAGGCCGCCGATCGCTTCGAGCGCGATGAACGCGACGACCGGCGCGGCCGCTGCCTTCAGGAAGCCGCGGCGGGATGGGTCCGCTGGTTCGGGCGGCTGGTCCACGACGGCGGCCCTCCCTCACGGAATGAGCGGTCTTCGGGCAAGGTAGCGACCCTCACTTCGGGCGTCAACCGAGGGTGGGCAATCGATTGCTCACGAGCTCGCGCCGCGCTCCTCCAGGTCCGCGAGCGTATCGACGTCGCGCACGACGCCGGGGTCGTCGACGTCGAGGTCGACCCGCATGTCGGGATGCTTCTTGATGACCTCGTGCAGGTTGGCATGTGGATCGGTCGCGGCGATCTCATCGCGTAATGACGTCGGCAGCGCGACCGGATGGCCACGCTTGCCGCGATAGCGCGGCGAGACGATCGCGTGCCGAGTCGCGAATTTCTCGATGACCGCCCGCACGGTGTCGGCCGAGACGAACGGCATGACCGCCCGGACGCGCGGATCGAGCAGGGTGTTCACGTCGCGCTCGAGCTCCGCGCGTGCATCTCGTCCGACGACGACGATGATCTCCGACGCGCCGCCGTCCAGGAGCGCGCGGATGGTGTGATCGAGCATGGGCTCCCCGTCGATGGGCGTCAGGAGCTTCCCGCCGCCGAAGCGCTCGGCGGACCCGGCCGCGGGAACGATCGCGACCGCTCGCATCTCAGCTCGCACGCAGCGAACGGAGCGCCCGCTCGGCGAAGACGCGCGCGGCGCGCTTTCGCTGCGAGATCGTGCCCGAGGTGTTGTCCATCGGCCGCGCGGCCCGGTGCACCGCGTCCGCGGCCGCCGCGATCGCCTCGTCGTCGAGACGCGTGCCGCGCAGCGCTGCGCCGGCCGCCTCGACGAGCAACGGCCGCGATCCGAGGGCCGTGATCGCGACGCGCGCATCGGCCACGGTCGCGCCTTCGAACCGGACGGCCGCGGCCACTGCGGCGATGGGAAAGTCGAACGACCCCCGGTCGCGCAGCTTGAGGTAGGTGCTGCGCCAACCGTCCGCGCGAGGGAGGGTGATGTCCGTCAGCACCTCGTCCGGATGCATCGTCCAGGCGCGGATCCCGTCCTCGCGGTAGAGATCCGCGAGCGCTACCTCGCGCCCGCCGTCCGCGTCCTCGAGGTGGACGGTCGCGCCGAGGACCAGCAGCGCCGGGACGGTGTCCGCGCTCGCCACCGCGAGGCACCGCGGGCTGGAGGTCGCGACACGGCAGACGACCTCGGGGTTCGTCTTCATGCAGAAGCCCTCGGCGGTGCGCCAGAACAGCGACTGGTCGTACCAGTTGCAGCGCGTGTCGAGGCACACGTTCCCACCGATCGTTCCCATGTTCCGCAGCTGCGGCGTGCTGACGAGCTCGGCCGCCTGGGCGAGCGCGGTGTAGCGGTCGCGCACGCGCGTATCGGTGGCGATCCCGGTGAGCGTCGTCCCGGCTGATATCTCGAGGCGTCCGTTCTCGTGGAGCGCGGCGGCGTCGCGCACCCGAGCCAGAGAGATGAGCACCTCGGGGGTGAACTGGCGCCGCTTCATGTTGGGGAACAGGTCGGTGCCGCCGGCGACCAGCATCGTGCGCACCGTCGGCGTGCCCCGCGCGCGGTCAAGAGCGCCCGCGCCGTGCTCGCGAAGCAGCTGCGCGGCCTCGCGATAGGTCCGCGGCGTGACGACACGGAAGCGCGGAAGTCGCAGCA
>VBGS01000026.1 GCA_005889445.1 Chloroflexota bacterium | reverse complement strand
TGGTGGATCGTCTTGTTCTACGAGCTGCGGGGGGACCGTCTCGCGCGAGGGACCTTTTACTTCGCGCCCGAATTCGAGGCTCCCGAGTGGCGGAAGCCGTATCGCGAATAGCAACATGGCGCGAGGAGGAAGACGGTGCCCGTAGACCATCACCAGCTCCAGGCGCGATTGATCAAGACCCTTAACGATCGCAACTACGACGAGTGGGAATCGCTCGTGACCGAGGACTACACCGAGGAGTACCCGCAGTCCGGTGAGACGATCCGCGGCCGCAAGAACGTGCGGGCCGCGATGGAGAACTATCCCGGTGGCCTGCCACAGGACGGGTTTGACACGACCTCGACCAAGCGCGCGGCGGTGGAGGCCACCTGGGTGAGGACACCGACCTTCACCTTCGTACGGGTCGAAGGGACCGGGAACGTCGGTACCGTCGCGTTCAAAGCTCGCTATCCCGACGGCAGCGCGTGGTGGGTGGTGATCATGTACGAGCTGCGCGGCGAAAAGGTCGCGAAGGCCACCGCCTTCTTTGCTCCGCTCTTCGAGGCGCCCGAGTGGCGCAAGCCATACGCCGAGAGCAAGACTGTGCGGACCTAAGGCGAGGAGGCCGTATGCCGTCGGAGCACGAGTCGTTCAATACACGAATGGCGAAGGCGATGAACGACCGTGATTTTCAGGCGTACGAGGCGCTGCTGACGGACGACTACGTGGGCGAGTACCCGCAGTCGGGCGAGGTCATCCACGGTCCGAAGAACGCGCGCGCGATCATCGAGTACTACCCCGGCACTCTCCCGAGAGACACGCTCGATCTGAAGAGCGCGCGGGTCGGGGCCACCGAGGCGCGCTGGGTCCGGACCCCGACGTTCACCGTCGTACGAGCTGAGGGAACCGGCAACGTCGGATTCAGCGCGATGCAAAGCCGGTATCCGGACGGCTCGACCTGGTGGGTGATCAACTTCTACGAGCTGCGCGGAGGCCGCCTGGCGCGGAGCACGACGTACTTCGCGCCACTGTTCGAAGCTCCTGAGTGGCGCAAGCCGTACGTCGAGCAGCGGGGGCCAACGGCCGACCGTTGAGCGGCGCGACCGTCGAGCTCCGCGGCGTGACCAAGCGATACGGCAGCACGCTCGCGGTCGATGAGCTCTCCTTCACGGTCCCCGCCGGGCGGATCTGCGTGCTCGTGGGGCCGTCCGGCTGCGGCAAGACGACGTCGCTCCGGATGATGAATCGGCTGATCGAGCCGACCTCCGGCGAGATCCTCATCGACGGGCAGAACGTGCTGCACGAGGATCCCGTCGCGCTGCGACGGCGGATCGGCTACGTGATCCAACAGGTCGGGCTGTTCCCGCACGAGACCGTCGCCGCGAACATCGCCACGGTCCCCCAGCTCCTGGGTTGGTCGCGAGACCGCATCCGCGCGCGAGTCGACGAGCTGCTCGCCCTGATCGGCCTCGATCGGAACATGAAGGAGCGCTACCCCGCGCAGCTCTCGGGCGGCGAGCGCCAGCGCGTCGGCGTCGCACGCGCCATGGCCGCCGAGCCTCCGCTCATGCTCATGGACGAGCCGTTCGGCGCAGTCGACCCGATCGTCCGCAATCGGCTGCAGGACGAGTTCCTCAATCTTCAGCGCACTCTTGGCATCACGGTCATCTTCGTGACGCACGACATCGACGAGGCGATCAAGCTCGGCGACCGCGTCGCGGTCATGCGCACGGGCAAGCTCGTGCAGTACTCGCCCCCCGCCGAGCTCCTCGCGCATCCCGCGGACGATTTCGTGGCGCAGTTCGTCGGGCACGACCGCGCGCTCAAGCGCCTCGGCCTGCTCACCGTGGGCGGGATCGAGCTCGACCGCACGATCGACCGCTCGCGTCTGGGTGCCGCGCCGACGCTCTCACCGTCCACGAGCGTCCGCGACGCGCTCGCCGCGCTGCTCGTGGCTGACGCCCGGGCCGCGGCGGTCGTTGACGGAAGCAACTACCTCGGAGCGATCACGCTTCCCGCGATCGGCCGGATGCTCCGCGGTGACGACGCGAAGTGACGCCCAACGAGCCGCTCGTCCGCTGGGATTGGCTCGCGAGCCACGCCGGCGAGATCGGCTTCCGCGTGGGCGAGCACCTCGAGCTGACGGCGATCGCGGTCGCGGTAGGTCTGGTCGTCGCCTTTGCGCTCTCGTTCGCCGTGCTTCGGATTCCCAGGCTCTATCCGCCGGTCACCACCGTGACCGGGATCCTGTACACGATCCCGAGCCTTGCGCTCTTCGCGTTCCTGGTCCCGTACACCGGCCTTTCGGTGCTCACCGCCGAGATCGGGCTCGTCAGCTACACGCTGCTCATCCTCATCCGCAACATCGTGAATGGCATCCGCAGTGTCCCGAGCGACGTGCGTGACGCGGCGCAGGGCATGGGCTACACCCCGCGGCAGATCCTCTGGCGGATCGAGCTGCCGCTCGCGCTCGCGGTGATCTTCGCAGGGATCCGCATCGCGACGATCACGACGATCGGCCTCGTCACCGTCACCGCGCTCATCGGCGAAGGCGGGCTCGGCTACTTCATCCTCCTCGGCATGCAGGAGCTGTTCAGCACGCCGCTGCTCGTCGGGGCGGTGGGGTCGATCCTCTTCGCGATCGCCGCGGACAGCGCGCTCGTCCTCCTGCAGCGAGCGCTCACCCCGTGGGCGCGCGTCCGTTGACCTTGTTCGGCGACGTCGCCCGGTGGTTCGCCGATCCCGCGAACTGGCAGGGCTCGCACGGGATCCCCACGCGGATCCTCGAGCACCTCGAGCTCTCCGGTCTCGCGGTCGCCGTCGCGATCGTGCTGGCCATGCCGATCGCGCTCTATCTCGGTCACGGCCGCCGCGGGGGCTTCATCGCCATCAACGTGGCGAACATCGGCCGTGCGCTGCCATCACTCGCGCTGCTCGCGTTCGGACTCATCGTGGCCATCGCGCTCGGCCTTGGCCTGGGCTTCTGGCCGACGATGTTCGCGCTCGTCCCGCTCGCGATCCCGCCGATCGTCACGAATACGTTCGTCGCGATCACCGAGGTCGACCCTGACGTGGTCGACGCCGCTCGCGGAATGGGGCTGGCCGAGCGGCAGATCCTCGCGCGGATCGAGATCCCGCTTGGCCTCCCGCTGATCCTGGCCGGGATCCGGACCGCGGCCGTGAACGTCGTCGCCACCGCGACGCTCGGAGCCCTCGTGGCCGGCGGCGCGCTCGGCCGGTTCATCGTCGACGGATTCGCGCTTCGCGAGTACGACCAGCTCGTGGGCGGCGCGATCCTCGTCGCGCTGCTCGCGGTCGCCACGGAAGTGTCTTTTTCCGCACTCGAGCGCAGGACGGCCGTGCCGGGAATGGCCGCCATCCGCTGAGCGTTCCGGCTCGTATTCGGGGCTAGCGGCCCATACTCAGCGAAGGCCGGAAGACTAAGCGCTACGGCCGGGGAGGATCCCATCATGAAGCGGGGAACGATCTTTGCCGCCTTCGTCGCTCTCGCGGTCGTCGCGACCGCCTGCGGCGGGGCCGGGACAGGGGGAGGCGGCACCGCCGCCAAGCCGGACGTCATCGTCGGATCGACGAACTTCTACGAGCAGGTCACGCTGGGCGAGCTGTACTCGCAGATCCTGGAAGCCAACGGTTATAAGGTCACGCGCAAGTTCAACCTCAGGTCCCGAGAGATCGTGGAGCCGGCGCTCGAGTCGGGGCAGATCGATCTCGACGCCGAGTACCTCGCGACCCTCCTCGCATTCGTCGACAAGGACGGCAAGGTCGCCAAGCCGACGACAGACCCGAAGGAGACGCAGACCGGCTTGCAGAAGGCGCTCGACCCAAAGAGCCTGACCGTCCTTGACTACGCCGCAGCCACGGACCAGAACGGATTCGTCGTGACGCAGGCCACCGCGACATCCAAGAACCTGAAGAAGATCAGCGACCTCTCGCCCGTCGCGAAGGACATGATCCTTGGCGGGCCGCCGGAGTGTCCGCAGCGGCCGTTCTGCCAGCTCGGCCTCAAGAACGTGTACGGCCTGACCTTCAAGGACTTCAAGGCGCTGGACGCGGGTGGTCCGCTCACCGTCGCGGCGCTCGATGGCAAGCAGATCGACGTCGGGCTGCTCTTCACGAGCGACCCGAGCATCGTCGCGAAGAGCTTCGTCCTGCTCGATGACGACAAGCACCTCCAGCTCGCCGACAACATCGCGCCGGTCGTGCGCAGCGCTCTCCTGCAGAAGGACGACGGCACGATCAAGCGGCTTCTCAACTCGATCAGCGCGAAGCTCTCGCAGTCGGAGCTCAACGACATGAACAAGCAGGTCGC
>VBGS01000025.1 GCA_005889445.1 Chloroflexota bacterium | reverse complement strand
CGACGGATGAGATGAAGCCGTCCGCATCGTCGTCCCCCGCGTCCCAGGTCATCGCGACGACGATCCGCGGCCCGCTTTTCGTGTAGATGATCCCCGCGTCATGCGTGAGTCCCGCGAGGTTCCCAGTCTTGTGCGCGACGACGACGCCCTGCGGAAGCTGGGCCGGAAGACGGTTGTTGATCTGCTGGCGCTCGAGCCTCGCGAGCATCCGATCGGACGCCGCCGGCGAGATCAGCTGACGCTTCGCGAGCAGGGTGAAGAACGTACCGAGGGCGTGTGGGGTCGCCCAGTTGTCCTCGCTATCGTCGAACGCGACGTGGAAGTCGGGCATACCCAGCTTGGTGAGCGTTGTGTCGATGTTCGATCCTCCAAGGATGTGCCAGAGGGCGAGCGCGGTCCCGTTGTCCGAGATCGTGATCATCGCCTCGAGTGCGTCGTCGAGCGTGAGCGTCGTACCGGCGTCCTCGAACGAACCGTCGGTGGTGATGTCCTCGGGCTCGATGACGACGGAGTCGGTGTAGTGCAGCTCGCCCGCCTCCACGCGTCGCTCGGCTTCAGCGAGGACGCCAAGCTTGTAAAGGGACGCGGTGACCACGTGCTCGTCGGGACCATGGGTGAAGAGGGGGGTCGGGAGACTCGGATCGCTGATCCAGAGGCCGACGCCTCCGTTGAAAGCGGAGACGAGCCCGTCGAGCTGGCGCACCAGATCCTGGGTGCTGGCCTGGGCACGCCCGGCCGGGACCGTCGTCGCAAGCAGGGTCGCGACTACCACGAGGGCGACCAGACGCATGCTGGGATAACGGCTGCGAGGCCGCGCTGTTTCAGCGTTTAACCGACTTTTGACGCGCCGCATCGTGCCCCAGTCGCACCATCTCGCGGTAGCCGCGCGGTGTCTCGTCCTCGAACCCAAGCAGGTGGAGCATCCCGTGGGCCGCGAGGAAGGCCACCTCGTCCACCAGGCGCCGCCGGGCCCGCCGCGCCTGTCTCCTCGCCTGCTCAGGGCTGATGACGATCTCTCCCGCCTCGAAGCGGCCCCCGACGAGCGGTCGGCGCCCCTCGACGATCGAGACGGCACGGCGCCCGCGGCGGTCCGCCGGGATCGGCTCGCCGAACGAAAGGACGTCCGTGGTCCGATCGATCCCGCGAAAGCGCCGATTGAGCTCGCGCATGTGGGGGTCGGTCACGAAGACGAGATCCACGGACGCATCCTTTGGCAGGCCGTAGGGGCGCGCGGCGCGACGGATGGCGGCGCGGACCGGAGCGAGATCGCACGGGGGATCGCCCGCGACCGCGATGCGCACGCGGTGCGACCGGCTAGCCGCTCGCCGCGGGCTTGATGCGCGCGATGCGATCTTCGGGGTACGGGATCCGCTCGTGGTACACCCCGAGGAGCAGCTCGCAGAACGCGTCCTTTGTCCTCTGGACGTCGCGGAACGTGAGGTCGCTCTCGTCAAGCTGTCCATCCGCGACGCGCTCGTCGATGATGCGATCGACCATCCCGCGGATCGTTTCCGCGTTCTTCTCCGAGAGCGAACGGACGGACGCCTCGGTGCCGTCGGCGAGCATGACGATCCCGGCCTCCTTGCTCTGCGGCTTCGGCCCGGGATACCGGAAGGAGCGCTCGTCGGGCGCCTGCCCGCGCTGCTGCGCCAACTGGAAGAAGTACTTCACCACGCTGGTGCCGTGGTGTCCCGGGATCATCTCGCGGATCTGCGCCGGCAGGTTGTAGCGGTCGGCGAGCGCGAGTCCATCTTTGATATGTGCGGCGACGATGCCCGCGGACACCAAAGGATCAAGCTCGTCATGCGGGTTCACCCCTGTCTGGTTCTCGATGAACGCGGTCGGGTTCCGCATCTTCCCGATGTCGTGGTAGTACGCGCCAACTCGCGCCACGAGCGGATCCGCGCCGATCACCTCGGCCGCGCGCTCGGCGAGATTTCCAACAAGCAGAGAGTGGTGATACGTGCCGGGCGTCCGCAGGAGAAGCTGCCGAAGGAGTGGGTGGTTGGGGTCGCCGAGCTCACGCAGCTCGAAGACGGTCGGAATGCGGAACACATGACCGAGAATCGCCGTCCCCGCGAACGCGAGAAGCCCCGACGCGATTCCGCTGGCTGCGCCTCCCGCGGCGACCGCGACGAGATCCGCGGGGTCGGGGGTGCGGACGACGAGCAGGAACACGAGGACCACCCCGATATTCCCCGCGGTCGCCGCGACGGCGGCCATCGCGAACTCGCGAGCGGTGGTCGCGCGGCGAGATGATCCCGATGTGCAGCGCGGCGGCGATCTGCGTCGCCAGCGCGGTGCGCCCGCCGACCAGCACGGTGAGCAGCATCGCGACGGCCGCGAACGGCGCGTAGTAGACGAGCACCGGGTGCGCGGGGAGCAGGGCGCGGCTCGCGAGCGTCGTCACGAACAGCGAAAGGATGACCAGGATCATCTTGGGGTCGTCTCGCCACGCCTCCGTCGCGTAGCGCTCCATGAAGAGGGCGAGCACGCCGGCGACCAGGCCGGCCCAGAGAATGAGGCCCAGCGCACTGCGCCAGTCGACGCCTTGGTTCGAGAGACCGAGCGCACGGAGCTTCTCCACCTGAAGCGCGGTGACGACGTCGCCCTCGCGGACGACGACCTCGCCGGCCGTCACCTGCACCTGAACGGGGACGACCCCGGTGCGCGCGTCCTGCTGCGCGAGGATCGTCGCCTGCTGATCGACGTTCACGTTCGCGCTGAGGTTCTGCCGGATGAGCTCGGCTCCGACATTCTTCTGGCGCGGGGTCCAGCCTCCGGGGAGCGCCTTCACGGCGTCGGTCTTGACCGCGTCAAGCTGTTCGGCCCGGATGCCCTGCCCGTACAGGGTGCGGAGCGCACTGTCCAGACCGCCAGCGAGCTGGTCCCATTCGAGCGGCGGCATGTCGACGATATCCACGGCCAGCGCTGGGCTGATCTGCGCCTCCGTGAGGCGCGCGAGCGATGAGAGCTTCTGATCGCGTGTCTGCACCGCGTCGCTCCGGACGCGGGCGATCGCGCCGATCGCCGAGTTCAGCCGCGAGCTCGCCCCGACGACGATCGCGGGATCGGTCGCGAATTGCTTCGGAACCGCCGCGACCGCCTTGTCGCGCTCCGCCCCGGTGAGCGATGGCGAAACGAACGACACGCTTCGCGGCGCGCGGATGGCGCGATCGGCGACTTTGCCGACGTCGTAGGTCACGGTGGCCGGCGGGGCGAAGAGCAGCGCGAACGCGGTGAGGAGACCGGCGATCAGAACGAAGGCGGTGGCGCGGGCACGCGGTTGCATGCGGATCGCGGCGCGCACGCGCGAGAGGCGCGGATCGTTGACTTGCAGGCGGCGGATCACTTTTGCGGCGCGGCCTTTTCGTAGCGATCGTACGCGCGAACGATCCGCGCGACGAGCTCGTGACGCACGACGTCGCGTTCGTCGAAGTTGACCATCGCGACGCCCTCGACCCCGCGAAGGATCTCACGCGCGTCGATCAGCCCGCTGCGATCGCCGGCCAGGTCTATCTGAGTGACGTCGCCGGTGACGACCGCCTGCGAGCCGAATCCGAGACGCGTGAGGAACATCTTCATCTGCTGCGGCGTCGTGTTCTGCGCTTCATCGAGAATGATGAACGCCTCGTTGAGCGAGCGACCTCGCATGTACGCCAGCGGTGCCACCTCGATCTCGCCGCGTTCCTGCGCCCGCGCGAAGCGCTCCGGAGGCATCAGCTCATAGAGCGCGTCGTAGAGCGGACGTAGATAGGGGTCGATCTTTTCTTGCAGATCGCCCGGGAGGAAACCAAGCCGCTCGCCAGCCTCGACCGCGGGACGAGAGGTCGTGTTTGCGGATCGCCTCGATGTAGGTCCGCTGGTTCGGCGACTGCGGGCCGATGCGCTTTCCTCGGACGGTCGTCGCGACGACGTCGTGGAGGTCCGACGGCGCGAGGACCGGCGCGTCCTTCGCGTCACCGATGAGCCGCTCGAGCTGCGGCTTCCGCAGCGATTCCTCGCGGCTCGCGAGGGTCCGCATCGCGCCGACCAGGTCACCGACGCGCGCGACCGCGCCGGCGTCACCGCTGATGCGCAGCTCCGCCCCGCGCGACACGATCTTCACGCTGAACTCGCGTTCGAGCCGGTCGATGTTGGCCTCGTGATCGCCGGAGACGAACATCATCTCGTCCGGATCGGGGATCAGGATCGTGATCTGCGAAGAGTCCTTCACGACACGCGCTCCTTCAGCAAGGCGTTCACCACACCGGAGACGATCTTCCCGTCGGCGCGGCCCTTGGTCTCCGCGATCACCTTGGGCATGACGATCTTGGTGTCCTGCGGGCCCTTCGCGCCCGTCTCCGCGATCACCCGCACGGCGATCTCGCGAACGCGCGACTCGTCGAGCTGCTCCGGAAGGTAGGCGGCGATGATCGCGAGCTCCGAGCGCTCCTTCTCGGCGAGCTCCATCCGGCCACCCTTCGTGAACGCGTCGATCGAATCGCGTCGCATCTTTCCCTGCTTCGTGAGGACCTCCTGCACCGCGGCGTCGTCGAGATCGCTCGGCCTGTTCTGCGCGAGCCACTGCTGCCGCGCGTTTTCGTCCTTGCCCTCGGCCGTCAGGCGATCGACCGCGGCGCCCAGCCGCGCGACGCCCTCCTTGTGGATCGCGTCGAGGAGAAAGCGCAGCGTGTCACGACGGAGGGTGTCGCCAGAGCGCATCGCGGTCTTGAGGTCGTTCTCAAGCCGCTGCTTCAATTGGGCGCTGATCCGCTTCCGCTCCGCCTAGCGCTTGCGGCGCTTCGCTTCCTTGCGCTTGCGGCGTGCGGCGGGACGCTCGTAGAACTCGCGTCGGCGGGCCTCCGCGAGGATCCCCGCCTGTTGGATCTTCTTGTTGAAACGGCGAAGCGCGGCCTCGAAAGACTCGCCATCGCCAACGATCACTTCGGACAAAAGTTGCTCGTCACCCCGCCTTCTTTTCGGCAAGAAAACCGGCCTGGCTAGGCCGGACTGCGCAATCATAGCCGGGGCCGCGGTCGATAAAGATGCGTATCTTTACCCGGGTGGCCAGCTGAACTGCCTTCCCCCAAGGACGTGGAAGTGCAGGTGGAAGACGCTCTGTCCGGCACCCGCGCCGTTGTTCACGACGAGCCGGAAGTTGTTGCCGTGGCCGGCGTCCTTGGCGATCCGCGTCGCCGCGACCACCAGCTTCCCGCCAAGGGCCGGGTCGTCGAGATCGGCCAGCCGCTCGATGTGCCGCCGCGGTACGACAAGCACGTGGAGTGGGGCTCGCGCGTTCAGGTCGTTGAAGGCGATCACGTCGTCGTCTTCGTAGACGAGCCGCGAGGGAACTTCCTTCGCGACGATCTTGCAGAAGATGCAATCGACCACGCACGTACTGTACTGACGTGCTCGACGCGGTCGCGGTCGTCATTTCATATGTGGTCTCGTCGGTCTCGTTCCCGTACTGGATCGCGCGAGCGAAAGGGATCGACCTCCGCGCCGCCGGCTCACGCAAGCTCGGCGGCTCGAACCTCGCAAAGGTGCTCACGCCGTGGCACGGGATCGCCGGTGGCCTGCTCGACGGCGCGAAGGGCTTCGCCGCCGTGGTGATCGCGCGACAGCTCGGGTTTCCGCTCGAGATCCAGGTTCTGTGCGGCCTCGCCGCGATCTGTGGGCAGATGTGGCCCGTGTTCCATCAGTTCGACGGTGGGCGCGCCAACGCCACGGCCTGGGGCTTCGAGCTCGCCCTCGACTTCATCGCGTTCTTCATCGCGATGATCCCCGTGATCGTCGCGGCCGCGCTGCGGATGTCGGTCCGGCCGCGCCCGAAGCGGCTGCTGCCGATCGCGAACCTGCTGTCGTTCGCGGTCTTTCCGGCGGTCATCTGGGAACAGGAGGGGGTCACGCCCACGGTCCTCGCCGGCATCGGAGCCCTTCTGCTCGTATTGGTCCGTCGCCTGACCGCGGGGATCCGCGACGACCTCGCCACCGGATCGTCGCCGCTGCGGGTCCTGACGAATCGCGCCCTGTTCGATCGGAGCGAGCTGCAAGAGCGCGGGGTGGTCGCGATCTAGGGCGCGGTGACGGTGAGCTTGGCCTTGATGCCCAGATCCTTCAGCGCGCCTCGTCCGTCGATGCGCGGCAGCAGCGCGATGTCATATGTGCCGGGCTTCGTTGGCGCGTGCAGCTTCACGACGAACCATCCGACCTGTCCGGGTCCGACGAAGTCGGTCGACTGGATGCCCGCGCTCGTGCCGTCGGCGAGCGCGAGCGATGCCTGCGCGCCGTCGATGCCGCGATACCAGCCGGCCGAGCCCGTATTGCGCAGAGCGACGACCCAGTCGACCGTCGCGTCCGGTCGGGCGCTCGGATCCGGTGCCTTTGAGTCGAGCGAGGCCCCGTACTCGCTGAGCGGGGGGACGTCCCAGGTCGGTTTCTTCAGCGGTGCCTGCGACCCCGATCCCGACGCCACGCGCTGCTCGATCTCCGTCTTGAGACTGCCGCCGATCTTCGTGGCCTGATCGGCGACCTGGCCACCGACCGTGACCGCTTGTCCCGCGAGCTCGCCACCCACCGTGAGTGCCTGGGCGCCGACGACGCTGAGGTCACTCGCGACGATCGGCCAGGCCTCGCTTGGCATGACCGCGACCGTGGTGGCGATGATGGCGAGGCAGGCCCCCCGGAAGAGAACGCGGCGCCACCGAATGTGCAGGCGTGAGGGCCCGCGCGGCGCTCTCTCGGCCTTGACCGACGCGACACGAGGCTCCCGGATCTTCTGCACCTTTGGCGCCTTCGGACTCTTCGGACTCTTCGGCGCTCGTTCCTCGGCGGCGTGCGGCCGCGGGATGGTCAGATGGGGCGTGGGGATGGCGAGGTGCGGCGTCGGAAGCGAGATCTCCGAGCGACGGCTGATCACGCTCGCGACAAGCGCGACGACGGTCGCGGCGATCTCGAGGCCCCTCGCGCCGAGCGCGGCGTAATCGACCTCGCGAACCGTCGTGAGGATGACCGTCCCGAGCTCGAGGGCCGCTTCCTTGACGAGCGCGACGTCGATCTGCGAGAACTCGCGCGCCCGCAGCAGATCCGAGAGCGCCACCAGGCCGTGGTCGCGCGATTCGATCGATTCGTCTTCGACCGCTGCGCTCGGCGCAGGCTCGGCCGCTTCCGCGGGCACGATGAAGGTCGGTGGAGGCGGCGTCAGGAGCACGGCGGGCATGGCCGGGGCCGGCGGCGCGACGGGCGCCGTCGGCGGCGCGGGCGGCGTCATCACGGCAGCGGTCGCGACCGGGGCAGGCTCGTCCTTTGGCTTGAGCCAATCGAGCGGGACCGGTACGTGGACAAGATGTTGGTAGACGATGAAGGTCGCGTTCGGGTCGTCATGGATCGCGGCAACCTTCATCACCGCCGGGCGCTCGACCGCGGCCATACGGCGCCCCGCGGCGAGAAAGCTCTCGCGCGTCGCGCCATCGTTCGACAGCAGGAACTCGATGGTGACGACTTGACTCTCGGTCTCGTCGAGCGCTCGCCAGACCTCGGTCTCGCGGTCGCGGCTGTAGAGGACACGGCATGGTGCGGTCGTTCTCATCGGGGCGGGAGCCGACTAGGCCAGTACGTCGGTACTAGGACCGGTCCTCGACTCCCGATTGATCTCGATTCGTGGGCTCCAGCGCGGCGGTGATCTGCGCGACGGCCGCGATCGCGGCCGTTTCGCTACGAAGGTTGCGCGGCCCGAGCGACACCGTGATCGCCCCCCGCCCGCGCGCGAACGCGATCTCCTCCGTGTCGATCCCGCCCTCGGGCCCGATGACGATCGAGGTGTCCGCGGGGCGCAGCGCGTCGCGCAGCGGCACGAGCGGCTCCGCTTCCCACGCGACGAGCGCGCCGGGACCGAGCGCGTCGAAGAGCGCGACCCAGCTCCTCGGATCGTCGATCGTCGGGATGCGGCCGCGGCGCGCGGTCTCAGCGGCCTCGCGCGCGATGCGCTGCCACCGCTCGCGCTTCGCCTGGCTCACTGAACGGACGACGGAACGCGCCGAGGTGAACGGGACGATCCTGCGCACGCCGAGCTGGGTCACGGCTTCGACGACCTGCTCATCGTGATCGCCCTTGAGAAGAGGTAGCGCCAGCGTGACGCCATGGATCGGCTCGTCCCGCGAGGCGGAGCGCTCGATGACGCGGCCGCGCACCTCCTCGCCGGTCACGGCCGCGAGCTCGACGGATGCCTCGATGCCGTCGCGCACCAGAACGATCACCTCACCTGCTCGCAGTCGAAGGACGTTCGCGATCTGGTGCGCGCGATCTCCGCGCAGCACCGCCTCGTCCGCGACGTCCTCGTCGATGAAGAAGCGGTGGCTCATCGCGCGAGGATGAGCCGGATCCAGTCGGCGCGCTCTTCGCGCGCGGTCACGCGCATTCCGTTCGCCGCGAATGCCGCGACGACGTCGGCTTCGGCCTGCGCGGTGATGCCCGCGGCCACGAGCACACCGTGCTCGTCGAGTCGATCGCGCAGATCCGCCGCGATCCGCACCAGGATGGGACCGATGATGTTCGCGACCACGACGTCGAACGTCTCGCCGACGTCGGCGGCGGATCCGCGTCGCACAGCGACACGTACGCCGTTGCGCTCCGCGTTCTCCAGGGCGGCGTCGACCGCGATTGGGTCCGTATCCACACCGATGACCTCGCGGGCGCCGCGCTTGGCCGCCGCGATCGCCAGGATCCCGGACCCAGTGCCGACGTCGAGGACGCGGCGCCCGTCGACGGCGAGCGTCGACAGCGCTTCCAGACATTGCTGCGTCGTCGGATGGAGCCCGGTCCCGAACGCCATGCCCGGGTCGAGGGCGATCGAGATCGCGTCGTCTGCCGGCACGTCGCTCCACGTCGGATGGATCAGGAACGAGCCGACGCGGACCGGCGTGAGCGACGCCTTCCATGCCTCGAGCCAATCCTCGTCGTCGATGGTCCGCACCGCGAGCTCGCCAATGGGACCGAGTCCGAACGCCTGGAGATGGCCGAGCGCGTCGCGCGCGTCGGAGACTCTCGCGAAGGAGTCACCGTCCTCCACGAGGTACGCCTTCACGGTGTGATCGGTGCCGCCGCGCGGCTCGGTGGGGATCTCGACGGCGATGCCGTTGTGACCGAAACGGCTCAGGATCTCGCTCACCGCCTCCACCGCCTCCGCGTGCGCGGGAACGGCGACCTCGAGCCAGCGGATTTTCGCCGCGCTAGCTCCCACCCATGGCGTCTTTGATGCGACCGAAGAGGTCCTGCGCGTCGCCGTCCTGCGACGTCGGGGTTTCGATCTCGCGAAGCTGCGTGTAGAGGCGTCGCTGATCCTTGGTGAGCGATCGCGGCACGACGACGTCGAGGTAGACGAGCTCGTCGCCGCGGCCGTTCGTCCCCAGGTGCGGCACACCCTTTCCACGGACGCGGACCATCTGGCCGTTCTGCGCACCCGGGGGGACGCGGACCCGAGCCTCCGGCCCGTCGATCGTGGGCACGCCCACCTCGTCCCCGAGCGCGGCCTGGGCCGGGGAGATACGGAGCAGGTGCACGAGATCGTCGCCCTCGCGCCGGAAGATCGCGTGCTCCTTCAGGCGGATGAGGACGTAGAGGTCGCCGGTCGGGCCGCCGCGCATTCCCGCCTCGCCCTCGCCGGGGACGCGCAGCTGCTGTCCGTCGTCGATGCCCGCGGGGATGGTCAGCGTGAGCTCGCGGTCATGCCGCTCTCGGCCTTCGCCGCGGCACTTCGCGCAGAGCTTGTCGACGGTCTTGCCCGCGCCGCCGCAGCGCGGGCAGGTCGACACGTTGACGAACCGGCCGAACACCGATTGCTGCACCTGCCGGACCTCGCCGCGCCCGTTGCAGGTCGGGCACGTCGAGATCTGCGAGCCCGGCTCGGCGCCGGAGCCCTTGCAGCGCTCGCACGTCTCGAGGCGCGGGACGGTGATGACACGCTCGCGCCCCTGAACCGCGTCGAGCAGCTCGATCTCGATCTCCATACGCAGGTCCGCCCCGCGGATCGGCCCGCGCGGCTCGCGGCGACGCATCTCGCCGCCGAAGAACGTCTCGAACAGGTCGCCGATCCCGAAGTCCCCAAGGCCGCCGGTCGTCGAACCGAACATGTCGTAGCGCTGACGGCGCTGCGGGTCGGTGAGGACCTCGTAGGCCTCGGTGATCCGCTTGAACTGGTCGGAGGCGTCGGGCGCGCTGCTCACGTCCGGGTGGTACTGCCGGGCAAGCTTCCGATAGGCGCTCCGGATCTGTTCGTCCGTCGCGTTCCGCGGGACGCCAAGGAGGTCGTAGAAGTCCGAGGTCGTGGCCATCTACCTGTCATTATCCGGGCCGTGGACGCCGTCTTCCGTATCGGAGTGCAGTGGCTTCACGTTCTGTCCGGCGTCCTCTGGATCGGCGGCGGCTTCTACACGATCGTGGTGCAGCTGCCCGCCCTCATGGCCACGCCCGCCCCGGCGCGGGGCGCGGTCATGCCGGCGCTGGTTCCGCGGCAGTTCCGATACATCTTCCGGGTCGCCGAGCTCACCATCGCGACCGGCCTGCTCAACCTCTTCGCGAGCGGGCGCGGTCAGGAGCTCACCCGGCTGGATACACGCTGGTCGTGGGCGATCCTGATCGGGATCGTCCTCGCCATCGGGATCTACGCGGCGACGCGCGCGACGATCGGGCGCTGGGCGTTCCAGCTCCTGACGGTCGGACCGCGCGCCGCGGGCGGGGACGCCGCGGCCGCCGCGGAGATGGGCGCGCTCGGCGAGCGGATCAGGCGCTTCGGCTATTTCCAGCTCGTCGTCGGCGCAGCGATCATTCTCGCGATGGTGACCGCCCGCTTCAGTTAGGCACGCAGGGAACCGCGCGGCCCAGCCAGCGTCATACCGCCATTCCCGGGCACTCCGGAGAGGAGGACGGTATGCGAGCGTTCCTCGCGGGAGCCGCGGCGATCATCGCCGCGCTCGCCGCCACGGCGCAGCCCGCCGCGGCGTGCGCGGGCCTCATCGGGCCGAACGGCGCGGTCAATCTGCTCCGCCCGACGACCTTCGCTGGCTACCACGACGGCATCGAGCACTACGTCACGTCGTTCCAGTTCGCGGGCGGCAGCGGCCAGTTCGGCTCGCTCATCCCGCTGCCCGGCGTTCCGGACAAGGTCGAGCGCGGCGGCGACTGGACCCTCCAGCGGCTGATCCGCGAAACGACCCCGTTGCGGGCGGACAAGGGCCTCGCTTTCCGGTCAGCCGCCGCCGTCCCCGCGCCGGCCGAGGTCATCCTCACCGCCCGCATCGACGCGCTCGACATCACCGTCCTGAAGGGCGGCGGTCCCGAGGTCGGCCAGTGGGCGACGGAGCACGGCTTCCGCCTTCCCGCCGATGCGCCGGAGGTCCTCGACTTCTACGCGAACCGCAGCCCGATCTTCATGGCCGCCGTCTTCGACGCGGACGCCGCGAAGGCGCGTGGTCAACGGGTCGGCGACGGCACGCCTGTACACGTGACGATCCCCACCGCGAACCCGTGGGTGCCGCTCCGCATCCTCGGTCTCGGAAAGCAGGCCGCCGATCGCGTCGACGCCGACGTCTACCTCCTCACCGACTCGTTCGCCTCGCTCCTGCCCTACCCCGGCGGGAATGGGATGCGGCTCGATCACTACGCGCCCGCCACGACATCGCTGCTCGACGACCTGCGCTCCGACAAAGGCATGGAGTGGGTACCGGCGCACGCGTGGCTCACGAAGATCGCGATCGACGCGGCGGCCGGTCAGCTCACGTACGACCTCGCCGTCGACGTGAACGGCTTCCGGCCATCGCGCGTCGCGGCCGGCCTCGAGCTACCCGCCGCCCCATCGTCCGGGCCGGCGGCCCCGAGCTACGACGCGTACGTGGTCATCGGCACGGCGATCGCCGCGATCGGTGCCCTAGCGCTCCTGCGCAAGCCTCTGCGGATCCACGCGTGATCCGACTCCTGTGCGTGCTGGCGCTCGCCGCTTTTGCGGCGGGCGCCTGCGCGCCGGCGAACGCGGCGCTCCCGACACAGGTCGGCATCCGCATCCACTACTCGCACTTCGAGCCGAACCACATCGAGGTCCCGGTCGGCGTGCCGGTGACCTTCACGCTCGTGAACGACGACCCGATCGATCACGAGTGGCTCATCGGCGACGCCGCGTTCCACGAGCGGCATCGTCTCGGGACGGAAGCGGTGCACGGCGACCGTCCGAACGAGATCTCGCTTCCGCCGCGGACGACGAAGACGACGACGCTCACGTTCGACGCACCTGGCGAGATGGTGTTCATCTGCCACTTCCCGGGGCACGAGGCCTATGGGATGGTCGGGGTCGTCCTCGCGAAGCCCTGAGCAAAAGAAATGGCGCCGCCTCTCGGCGGCGCCACCCTGATGTCCGCTTCCGCTTTTAGCTCTGCTCTTTGAACTCGCCTTCGATCGTGTCGCCGTCGCGCTTCGCGCCAGCACCGGCGGGCTCGCCCTCGGGCTCGGCCTGCGGCTGCCCGGGCTGCGGCTGCCCCTGCTGGCCGGCCTGCTCCTGCTGATACATGACCTCGCCGATCTTCGTCGAGGCCTGACGGAGCGCGTCCGTCGCGGAGCGGATCCGCTCGGTGTCGTCGGTCTTGAGCGCGTCGCGTAACGCGGCGAGCTTCTCCTCGACGTCCTTCTTCGTGTCCGCGGGGACCTTGTCTCCGAGATCCTTGAGCGTCTTCTCGATCGAGTAGGCGAACGTGTCGCCCTGGTTGCGGACCTCGATGCGTTCGCGGTTGCGACGGTCCTCTTCCGCGTGCGCCTCCGCGTCGCGGACCAGACGCTGGACCTCGTCCTTGGACAGGCCGCTCGAGGCCGTGATGGTCACGTGCTGCTCGCGGCCGGTCGCCTTGTCCCGCGCCTTGACGTTCACGATTCCGTTGGCGTCGATGTCGAACGACACCTCGATCTGCGGCACGCCCCGCGGGGCGGGCGCGATGCCGTCGAGGATGAACCGAGCGAGGCTCTTGTTGTCCGAGGCGAGCTCGCGCTCGCCCTGGCTCACGTGGATCTCCACCTGCGTCTGCGCATCAGAGGCAGTGGTGAAGACCTGGGACTTGGAGGTCGGGATGGTGGTGTTGCGCTCGATGAGCTTGGTGGCCACGCCACCGAGCGTCTCGATGCCCAGCGAGAGCGGCGTCACGTCGAGGAGGAGGACGTCCTTCACCTCGCCCTTGAGCACGCCGGCCTGGATCGCGGCGCCGATGGCCACGACCTCGTCCGGGTTGACGCTCTTGTTGGGCTCCTTGTTGAAGAACTTCTTGACCGTCTCGTAGACGAGCGGCATGCGCGTCATGCCGCCGACGAGGACGACCTCGTTGATCTTTTCGGCGTTCACCCCCGCGTCGGTGAGGCACTGCTTCACGGGCGGGATCGTCTTCTCGACGAGATCGCCGACGAGCTGCTCGAGTTTGCTCCGCGTGAGCGTGATGACGAGGTGCTTCGGGCCGGACTGGTCCGCCGTGACGAAGGGCAGGTTGATCTCGGTCTGCTGCGTCGATGAAAGCTCGATCTTCGCCTTCTCGGCAGCCTCCTTGAGGCGCTGGAGCGCCTGACGATCGCTGCGGAGATCGATGCCTTGATCCTTCTTGAACTCGTCGATGAGCCAGTCGATGAC
>VBGS01000024.1 GCA_005889445.1 Chloroflexota bacterium | reverse complement strand
CATGATCTTGCGCTCTTCGGCGGTGAGCGGTCCGCCCTTTGAGAGGATCCCCGCCGGGACGCCGATCTTGCCGAGCGAGTGGAACAGTGACGCGTAGCGCAGGTCGCGCAGCTCCGCGTCGTTCAGCGTGAGGCGCTCGCCGACGGCGACGGCGTCCGCGGCGATCTTGCGCTGATGGTCCTCCCGGTAGTGGTCTCGGGCGAGGATCGTGGCCATGAGGGTCGAGACCGTCGAGAGATACGCGTCATCGAGCTCGCGATAGAGGCGGATCGAGCGAATGGTCGACGCACCGATGCCCGCGAGGATGCCGACGAGCTCGCTCTCTTCGTCGCTCATCGTGTGCGTCTCCCGCCAGGTGACGAAGAGAACGCCCACGTTCTGATCCGCGGAGCGCAGCGGGTGGATGAGCACCGCCTCGTGCCCGAATCGCTCGAGCAGCCGCTGGGTGCTTTCGGGCGCGGCCGCGCGCGCGGCGACCGACACCGGCTCCCCTGACTCGAGCGCGCGCGCCACGAGCCCGACGTTCTTCGGGAGCGCGAGGATGTCGCTCGTCGCCGTGCCGGTCGTGTACGCGAACTCGAGCGAGTCGCCGCCCTTGTCGAGATACACCGCCGCGACCGCTGGTTTCAGCAGGTCCACCACCGACTCGGCGAGATGACGCGTCACTTCGGCGAGCTCGGTCTTCTCGGCGATCGCCAGACCGACGCGGTGCAGATCGAAGAGCCGGCGCGAAAGGGTCGCGGTCCGCTCGTGGAGGTTCGCGCGCTCGATCGCGATCGCGGCCTCGTTGGCGATCGCCTCGAGGAGGCCGAGGTCTCCCTCCTCATACGCGGCGGAGCGTCGGCTCTGCGCGGAGATCGCCCCGACGATCTTCTCGCGCTGCTTGAGCGGCGCCACGATGATCGAGTGCTCTTCGACCGCGCCCCAGGACTCCAGGTCGGGGAGCGCGAGACGCTTCATGTCGCGGTCGACGTCGCGGAGGAGCAGCGGTCCGCGCTGAAGGGTCGCGCCGACGAGCGTTCCCGCCGTCGGGCGCTCCACCGGGGCGAGCTCCTTGCCGCCGTCGATCAGGAACCGGGAGAAGACCGTTGACTGATCGGGCCCGAGCGTGGCGATGAAAAAGTTGTCCGCGTCCATGACCAGGGCGACCTGCCGATAGAGGTTGCGGAAGACCTCGTTCGGATCGAGCGAGCTGCCGACGGCGTGGCTCACCTCGACGAGCGTGGCGAGGAGGCGCGCGCGGCGCTCGGCCAGGAAGCGCGCGCGGATCTCGAGGTATCCCAGCAGGAAGAGCGGAATGCCGGGCACGAGGAACCACGGCTCGATGAGGATGATCTCGATCGAGATCACCACCGCGACTCCCCAGAGCAGCTGCGCGCGCGCCGTGCGGATCACCCAACCCCAGGTCCGGCCACCGAGCCGCTCGGTACCGAGCACCAGCTGCAGCGCGAGGATCTGCCCCAGGTCGAGCACCACGAGCGCGAGCGCCGCGAGCGCACCCGCGAGGATGACCTCGCCGATCTGACCGATGACGAGCTGGGATGGGGTCTGGAGCACCAGCTGGAACACCATCGCGGCGGTCCCCGCGCTGATCGCTTGCGCCGCGGCGTTGCGCACCACGCGCACGAACGACTTTCGGGTCGCGAGATCGACAACGAGCCGTGCGGTGGCCGCGATGAGCGCGAGCTCGCCCGGCGGGAACAGGATGATGCCGGTGAGGACGGCAACCTCGGACGCCGAGAGCTCGACGTTGGGGGCGATGCGGATCGGGCGGAGCGAGAGGAGCACGGCGAGCGCCCAGATGTAGAAGGCGACGGGGTCAGGTGGATCGCCGCTCAGCACGTCCTGCAGGCCGAGCGCGACAAAGGGCAGGGCGACCACGCATGTGAGCGCCACGAACACGTACGCGCGCGTGGGAATCGGTCTCATCCCATACCTTGCTGCGTGGAAACCGAGGCTACGCCGCACCTCCAACGCCCGGGCATCATTCGCCTATCAGCGGTCTCCAAGCGGTGTAGGCTCGTTCGGAAATCCAGCGCCCACGGGGAGGGAGTTCCTATGTCGCTTCGCCGCATATCCATTTTGCTTTTTGCCGCCCTGCTGGTCGCCGCGGGCTGCACGCAGCCATCGGCTCCCGGCGCGTCGAACCAACCATCGGCATCGGCCGGCGGTGCCGCGAGCACGTTGGTCTGGTACGCCGACACGAGCGACCTGATCTCGCTCGACCCCGCGGTCGCCTACGAGTTCACCGGTGTGCTCCTCGCACACAACGCGTACGAGACCCTGGTGAAGTTCGAGGGCGCCGACCTCTCGACCATCAAGCCCGCCCTCGCGCAGAGCTGGGACATCAAGGACTCGGGTTCGCAGTGGGACATCACGTTCAAGCTGCGCTCGGGCGCGAAGTTCGCGAGCGGAAACGCGATCACGGCCGACGACGTCGTGTACTCGTTCCAGCGCGTCCTCAAGCTCAACAAATCGCCGGCCTTCCTCTTCACGGACATCGCGCAGCTCAAGGACACGAGCATCAAGGCGAGCGATCCTTCGACCGTCGTCATCAGCCTGCCAAAGACGGCCAGCCCGCAGGGCTTCCTCGCGGTGCTCACGTTCACCATCGGCAGCGTCGTCGACTCCAAGGAAGTCAAGACGAAGGAGAGCGGCGGCGACTCAGGGTCGACGTATCTGCTCGACCACTCGCTCGGAAGCGGCGCGTACGTCATTGACCACTGGACGAAGAACTCAGAGGTCCAGCTCAAGGCGAACACGCAGTACGGCGGCAGCCCGAAGCCCGCGCTCAGCGGCGTGCTCGTGAAGCATGTGCCCGAACAGACGAACCAGCAGTTCGCGCTCGAGAGGGGCGACGCCGATATCGTGCGGAACCTCGGCGCGCAACAGATCGCGGCCCTTCAGGGAAAGCAAGGGGTAGCGACCACATCGGGCAACAGCCTGCAGCTCGTGTATGTCGGGATGAACGTGACGGTGAAGCCGCTCGACAACGTGAACGTGCGCGAGGCGCTGCGCACAGCGGTCGACTACGACGGGATCGTGAAGGACCTGCTCAAGGGCGGCGCCAAGAAGGTGCAGGGGATCGTTCCCGCGGGGCTCGCGGGCTATAACGAATCGACGCCCTTCCAGGCCGACGTGACCAAGGCGAAATCGCTCATGCAGCAGGCGGGTCAGACCGCCGTCACGCTCGAGCTCCTCGTGCCGACGGGTCCCGCCCCTGGCGGTGCCACGTTCGCGGACCTCGCTGCGAAGCTCCAGTCGGACTGGAAGAACATCGGCGTCACCGTGAACATCAAGCAGACGACGCAGGCCGATCTGCTCGGTACGTACCGCGCGCAGAAGGGTCAGCTCGTCATGATCTACTGGGGCCCGGACTTCCCGGACCCGGACGCGAACGTCGGTCCGTTCACCGACTACGGCGCGAAGTCGATCGCGTTCCGGAACGGCTGGAACGACGCGATCGCGACGAAGGGACGTGACGCGGCGCTCATCACGGACACGACGAAGCGGGCGGCCGCGTACAAGGAGATCACCGACTACGTCCTCCACAACGGCCCGTACGTGATCCTCTACCAGCCCACCGAACCCTTCGGCCTCCGTTCGAACGTGAAGGGGTTCGTCTGGAGCCCGATGGACTGGACGGATTTCGCCGCGATAAGCAAGTAACTCGCTAGCGCGCCATGCACTTTCTCGGCTTTCTGCTGCGTCGCATCGTCGGGATCGCGGCCGTGATGATCGGTGTTTCGGTCATCACGTTCGCGATCTCGCACGTCATCCCGGCGGATCCGGTGGCGGCCGCGCTCGGCGACCACGCCACCGACGCGCAGATCGCCCAGTTCCGCTCCGAGTACCACCTCGATCGACCGCTTCCGGAGCAGTACGCGACGTATGTCGTGGGAATCCTTCACGGCGACCTCGGGAAGAGCATCCGCACACGACGCTCGGTCGCGGACGATCTTGCTGACTCGTTCCCGGCGACCCTCGAGCTCTCGTTCGCGGCGCTGCTCATCTCGATCGTCCTGGGGATCCCCGCCGGCGTCTGGTCCGCCGTCTCGAGAGGACGACTTCCCGACTACGTCGTGCGCGTGCTCTCGCTCGCCGGCGGCTCGCTGCCGGTGTTCTGGCTCGGGCTGATCGTGATCGGGCTCTTCTACTACCAGCTCGGATGGTTCCCCGGCGGAGGCCGGCTCGACACGTTCGTCCCCCCGCCGCCGACCCGGACCGGGCTCTATGTGGTGGACAGCCTGATCGCCGGCGATCTTGCTGCGCTGCGCAGCAGCCTCGTCCACCTGGTGCTCCCCGCGCTCACGCTCGGCTACTTCTCGACCGCCGTAATTGCGCGTATGACCCGATCGAGCATGCTCGACGTCCTCTCGCAGGACTACATGCGCACCGCGCGCGCGAAGGGGCTCGCGGAGCGACTCATCGTGCTTCGCCACGGCCTGCGCAACGCGCTCATTCCAACGGTGACGATCATCGGCCTCACGTTCGGCAGCCTGCTCTCGGGCGCGGTGCTCACCGAGACGATCTTCAGCTGGCCGGGGCTCGGTCGATATGCGACCGCATCGGCCGTGAGCCTCGATTTCCCCGCGGTCCTCGGCGTGACACTCCTGGCGGCGTTCGTGTATCCGGTTGCGAATCTCGCGGTCGACGTCGCGTACTACTGGCTCGACCCGCGGATCCAACGTGGGTGACTCGGGGATCTTCCGCAACCCGCTGAACCTCGTGGCGCTGACGATCATCGGCCTCCTCGCGGTGAGCGCGCTCTTCGCCTCGTTCATCGCTCCGTACGATCCTCTCGCGCAGGCGCTCGGCCAGCGGCTCGAACCGCCGTCGGCAGCACATCTCTTCGGGACGGATCAGCTCGGCCGCGACATCGCCAGCCGCCTCCTCTATGGAGCCCGCATCTCGCTCGTCATCGGCGTCGTCGTGGTCGCGTCGGCGGGGATCTTCGGGACCGCGATCGGCCTCCTCGCCGGCTATGTGGCCGGCTTCGCGGACGAAGCGCTCATGCGCTTTACCGAGGTGTTCCTCGCGTTCCCGCCGCTGATCCTCGCGATGGCGATCGCCGGCGCGCTCGGACCGAGCCTCACGAACGCGATCATCGCCATCGCCGCGGTCACCTGGGCGATCTACGCGCGCCTCGCGCGCGGGCAGATCCTGTCGCTGCGGCAGCGCGAGTTCGTCGAGGCCGCTCGGGCCATCGGC
>VBGS01000023.1 GCA_005889445.1 Chloroflexota bacterium | reverse complement strand
GACGATCGCTGCATCCGCGCCGTCGAGGGCGGCATCCACGTCCGGTTCGTAGGTGACGCCGGGAGGCAGTTCGCCGCAGCGCCACGCCGTTGGGATCAGCGTCGGCGGTCCTGAGAGCGTGACGTGGGCGCCGAGCGGCACGAGCGTGTTGATGTCGGAGCGGGCGACGCGACTGTGCAGCACGTCGCCGACGATGACGACGCGCTTTCCACCGAGATCACCGAGGGCGCCGCGGAGCGTGAAGGCGTCGAGCAGCCCCTGCGATGGATGGGCGTGCCAGCCATCGCCGGCGTTGATCACCGCCGCGTCGGTGCGCTCGGCGACGAAATAGGGTGCCCCTGAAGCCCCGTGGCGGATGACGACGACATCGCCGCCGAGGGCCTCGAGCGTCCGGACCGTGTCGTAGAGCGATTCGCCCTTCTCGACCGAGGAACCGGTCGCGGTGATGTTCGTGACGTCGGCGGACAGTGCCTTCGCGGCGAGCTCGAACGAGACGCGCGTCCGGGTCGAGGCTTCGGCGAAGAAGAGGATCACCGTGCGACCGCGGAGCGGGGGTGCCTTGCGAATGGGACGCGTGAGGATCTCGGCCATCGCGCTGGTCTGGTCGAGGACCGTCTCGATCTCGTCTCGCGCCCAGTCGTCGGTGTCGAGGACATGCCGGCGCGTCCAGCGCGCGCTCATGCGGTGACCCTCGAGACGACCTCGACCTCGTCGCGGCCGTCGATCTCGGCAAGGTGGACACGGACGTCGTCCTCAGGCGATGTCGGCAGGTTCTTGCCGACGAAGTCCGGCCGGATCGGCAGCTCACGGTGGCCGCGGTCGACGAGCACCGCCAGACGGATCGCGCGGGGCCGTCCGTAGTCGATGAGCGCGTCCATCGCCGCGCGGATCGTCCGTCCGGTGAATAGCACGTCGTCGACGAGGACGACGACGCGGTCATCGACCGGGAACGAGATCTCCGATGCGCGGACCACCGGCGCGTATCCGATGCGCGTCAGGTCGTCGCGATAGAGCGTGATGTCGATCGCACCGAGCGGCAGCTCGACCCCTTCGTTGTTCTGGATCGCGGCGCGGATTCGCGCCGCGAGCGCGTCACCGCGCGCGCGAATACCGACGATGGAGAGAAGGGAGAGGTCGCGATCGCGCTCGACGATCTCGTGCGCGATCCGCGTGATGGCGCGGCGGACATCGTCCGCGGCAAGCAGCGTGGTCGTCTGGCGCTCCTTCCCGGCCTCACAGGACCGGACTTAAAGGTGACGGCGCTCGATCGAGTATAGGTACCGTACGAGGAGATGCGTATCCTCGCCGCGATCGCGCTGGTCGCGCTCTTCGGCGCGGCCGCGGTCGCGATGTCCGCGGCCCGTGAGGACGCGCGCCCGCCCGCCGCCGCCCCGGCGGCGCCGCGATATACGCCCATTCCGCCAAGCGCGACGCACCTCCCCGACCTCATCGCGGACCGGCAGGTGCGCCACGACGCGCGACTCTTCGGCAGATTCGTCGTCCCGGTCGACGACGTCGGCGTGCCCGACGATCCGGACCTTCTGCCTGGCGCGCCCAGGGACTACCGCGCGGGGATCCATGAGGGCATCGACTTCCCAGCTCCGCCCGGCACGCCGGTGCACGCCGCCGCCGATGGCGTCGTCCTCCGGGTCGACACGAGCTTTCTCGACTGGACCCGCGAGCAGCAGGAGATCGCGCTTTACGAGGCGCTTCAGCTCGGCTACACGCCGGCCGCGACGCTCGATCGGGTTCGCGGCCGTCAGGTCTGGATCGACCACGGAGGCGGGGTGGTCACCCGCTACGCGCACCTGTCGGCGGTCGAGACCCTGGCGGTCGGGCAGAAGATAGCGGCGGGAACGCTCATCGGAGCGGTCGGGAGCTCGGGCTATCCGCAGGGCGGGCCGCATCTCCATTTCGAGGTGAGGGTCGGCGACGACTTCTACGGGGACGGGCTCGCTGGCGATCCGCTGATCCGCGCGTGCGCGCGGTTGTTCGCGACCTAACTACGCGCCCGGCGGCGTCTCGTCCAGATAGCAGCGCGCGCAGACGCGCGTCTCGCCGGTCAAATAGCCCCGCCTGCCGCAGCGAACGCACGTACCAACAGGGGCCCGCCGTCCCGTTGCCTCATCGCCAAGGCGAAGCCAGGCGGTGATGGCGGTCAAGGATTCTTCGTCGATCAAGGCTTTCGGTTCGGCGCAAGTCGAGTGCCAGTTGGCGTTCGCCACAGGCGAACGTCAGCGAACGTTACTCGCCCGTTACTACCGGAGGCCGGTTCGGCGGGCGCGGAGCGCGGCTTCGAGGACCACCTCGACGGACTCCGAGGCGAGCGGCGCCGGAGCGCCGCGGAAGATCCCCATCTCGGCGACCCGCTCCTTGTCCGGCGACTCGTACCACCACGACAGGTGGCTCACCTCGCACATATAGACGTAGGCCGTCGTTGTCTTCGGCGTGAGATAGCGCACCGCACCGAGGAGGTCGAGACGCGGAGCAACGATGCGCGAAGACTCCCAAAGCTCCCGTTTGGCGACCTCGAGGATCGTCTCACCCGCTTTGCGGCCGCTCGTCGGAAAGTGCCATCCAGCGGCGTCCGGCTTGCGGATCCAGACCGTCATCTCGCCGTAAAACGGGACGATCATCGCGAGCTGCGCGGAGGCCGGAGGGTACTCACGGAAGGTGTTGTCGCGCCGCGAGACGAAGGAGTGCTCGGCCACTTTCCCGCACACTACGCAGGGGGGCAAGCGAGCGTCAATAGCACACTGGGGTCGGATCGCGACGTTAGGCGCGCAGGACCTCAGCGAGACGGAATGGATCCGCGGCCACCACCCCCGCGGCGTACAGCTCCATGCCACCGATGTCACTCGTCTTGTTGGCAGGGTCGCCACGGTCGACCAGACGAGCCTGCGGCGGAAAGCGGCGCCAATCCTCACCGTCGGGGGAAAGCGGCGGCAGAAGCAGGGCGAGGTTGTACGAGACGACACCTCGTGATCGGTACGCGGCGACAACACGCGCGATCGCTGCAGCCAGTGCAGCCTCATCTTCACCCGGCCGTCCCAGGATGACAGCCTCGCTTTCCTTTATTGGCGCGAGCGACGCGAAGACCCGAGCACCGTCGCGTTCATCGCCGAGCCCAAGCGCGTCATGGACGAGCCAGAGATCATCGAAGTAGTCACGGCCGAACTCCGCGTCGTAGGCGAGCGCTCGGCGACGGAGCATCTCGACGCGCGGGTAGTGCATCCCGCGGGTGACCGTCATCTGCATGTGCCCGTGCACGATCGATCCCCCCGCCCGCCAGAGGCAGTTCCAGAGCAGGAAGTAGTACTTCGCGCTCGGATCTTCGTCGGCCGCGGCGAGGGCCCACCGTCGCGCCGTCTGAAGCCGGTCACGGATGACGTCCGCTCCCATCGAGGCGAGTGGATCGTGATCGTCGAAGACGAGGACCCCGTGATAGGTGTCGTATTTGGCCACGTTCGAGGCGGTGACCCCATGCTCGCCGCGCACCCGGCCGAACGTGTCCGCGGGCGTCCCGGTCTCCGGATGGCAGAACGGATCACCACGCGATCGTTCGATCGTTTGGCGGACCTCGTCCGTGCCCTTCACCTCCGACGGCCTGAGCGCGCGCATCTCGTTGAAGAGCGCGCCCTCGAGCATGACGAGGTTGGTGACCCGGACGATCGTCTGCTCGGTGACCGCGTCGACGGAGCCGAACTGCTTGGTGATCCATTCGTTCATCTCGGGCGGCGCGACGAGACGGCCGACGCTCGTCGAGACGGCGAAGATCCGCGTCGCGGCGGCTCGCGCGTCGACCGGCAGCGAGTCGAGCAGCTCCTCAAGGTCGGTGATCGTCGCGCGCGTTTCGGTCTTCAGGCGGCGCGCCTCGCCTTCGATGCGGCCGCGTACATCTCGACATACCGCTTCGCCGATGCGGTCCACGAGTGGTCCTCGCGCATCGCTCGCGCGCGAAGCGCCGACCACGGCTCTCCGTCGGCGCGGTAGCGGTGCAGCGCCCTCTGGATCGCGTCGGCGAAGGCCGCCGGCTCGTACGGCGTGAACGAAAACCCGTTGCCCTTGCCCGCGTGGGCGTCGACGTCGTGCACCGTGTTCGCGAGCCCGCCCACCGCCCGCACCACCGGGATCGTCCCGTACCGGAGCGAGATGAGCTGCCCGAGACCACAAGGCTCGAATCGCGACGGCATGAGGAAGAAGTCGGCGCCAGCGTAGATCCGCTGCGCGAGCGCCGCGTCGAATCCGAGGGTGAGCGCGAGCCGTCCCTTCGTGCTGGCGGCGAGCTCGCGCCACTTTGCCTCGTACGACGGATCGCCGCTGCCAAGCACGACCAGCTGTGCCCCCTTCTCGAGCAGCCACGGAGCCACCGCCGTGAGCAGGTCGACGCCCTTCTGCTCCACGAGCCGTCCGATCACGCCGAAGACCGGCGCCGCCGCATCGACGACAAGGCCCGATTCTTTCTGGAGGACCGCTTTGCAGGCAGCCTTGCCGCGCTGATCATCGGCGCTGTAGTGCGCCGCGATATGGGGATCGCGGGCCGGATCGAAGAATGTCGTATCGATGCCATTGGTGATGCCCCAAAGATCATCGCGCCGATCGCGCAGCAGCCCGTCGAGTCCCTCGCCGAACTCGGGGGTGAGGATCTCCTCCGCGTAGCGCTCGCTCACCGTCGACACGACATCGGCCGTGGCGATCGCGCGCGCCATCGGGTTCGCCTCGTCACGGCCTTCCACCGAGAGGCGCGCGCGCGGAAGGCCGACGAGGCGGAGCACCTCCGCGTTCGTCCGTCCCTGATACGCGAGGTTGTGGATCGTGAACGCGGTGGCCGATCCGCGTAGCTCGCGCGCTCGCGCGGCGAGCGGCACGAGAAGCGCCGCGTGCCAGTCGTGCGCGTGCACCACGTCGGGAGGCGCGGCGGCGAGGTCCGCTAGCACCGCGCGACAGAACAGCGCGTATCGCTTCGCGTCATCAGGAAACCCATAGACCTTGTCCCGCCCGATGCGGAAGCTGCGCACGAAGACGGTCCGCACCCGCTCACGAACGATCTCCGGATATTCGATCCGGGCGTGCGCCGCGCCGTAGGGGACCGAATGCGTGCGGCCTGATGTCGGTATCGCGTACTTCGCCGCGTCGATCGTCCGGTGATACGGGACGTACACGCTGACCTCGTTGCCGAGGGCGGCGAGCGCTTGCGGCAGAGAACCAGCAACATCGGCGAGGCCGCCGACCTTGGCGTAGGGGGCGACCTCGGCGGCCGCGAACGTGATGCGCACGGGGCAGATGGGATGTTAACTGCGTGTAAGGACCCGGCGCTGCGCCCGCCTGGATGAACCACTTCCGAAACAGATCCGTTAGAGAGGTGGTAGCCAGTGCACGAGAATGGCTCGGGGAGTATGAAGATGCGGATCCGGCGGAAGATCGCGATCGGACTTGGGGCCGGGATCGCCGGCGTGGGACTCTTCGGAGCGGTGGCCTTTGCCGCCTTTGTCCCTGACGGATCCGTGACCGGGTCGGTGCTCGGACCGTTGGCGCCCGCATCCGCCGGCGACGTCAAGCACGATCGTCTCAAGAATCTCCTCGACGGACTTGTCGCGAAGGGCGTCATCACGCAGGCGCAGGAGGACGCGATCCTCGCCGCGGTCAAGGACAGCGCACCCGGAGCCCGGGCCAAGGTCGAGGTCCTCCGCGACTTTCTGACGACCTCCGCGCAGTACCTGGGCATGGCCGATAAGGACCTGCGCGCCAAGCTGCCCGGCACGACGCTCGCGGCGATCGCGAGCGCCACGCCCGGCAAGGACCGCGCCGGCCTGGTCGCCGCGCTCAACACCGCAGGCAACGCCGACATCGACAAGGCCCTCGCGAACAAGAAGATCACCGACGAGCAGGCGAAGCAGCTCCGTGACGGGCTGCCGGCGCGGGTCAACGAGTTCGTCCCTACCTGGGTCTCCCGCTCACCGGGATCCGGACCCAGATGACGGCGGGCAAGAGTCTTGGCGACATCGCCAACAACACCCCGGATAAGAGCCGCGACGGCCTCATCGCCGCGCTGACGACCGCGGCGAACACGCGGATCGATCAAGCCGTGGCGCAGAACAAGCTCACCGCGGATCAGGCGAACACGCTGAAGAGCAAGGTCACCGCGGAGATCACCTCCTTCGTTGATCGGAAGATGCCGGTGCGCGGTCCGAAGACGACGGTTCCGAACACGACCGCGCCAAAGACCCCCGCGCCCGCGAGCCCTGCGCCGCCCAAAGAAGACAGGTAGCTCTTCGCGCGCACGATGACGCCGGACCATTCGGTCCGGCGTTCTTCGTGGCGCGGTATCCGTTCGGTCGCGAGTCGAAACGCGCCTGGTCGGCTGCCGTTCCAAACACGGCTGGGAGCGGAGGGGCGGAAGGGCGGAACGATGTCGAACCCGCTCACGAACGCCGCGACGAGAAGGGCCGCGGTTATAGTCGGTGCGCCGCGGAAGGGTACGGAGCTGGGAATGGAGCGGGTACTACAAGGTCGCTACAAGATCGAGGAGCCGCTCGGCGTCGGCGGCTCGTCGCAGGTCTATCTCGCCCGCGATCAGGCGCTGAACCGCGATGTCGCGCTCAAGGTGCTCGATCCCGCCGCCGCTTCCGACTCGAACCTTCGCAGGATGTTCGTGAAAGAAGCGCGAGCGCTCGCGCAGCTCTCGCATCCGAACATCGTGGCGGTCTACGACGTCGGCGAGGTCGACGACTCTCCCTTCATCGTGATGGAGTACCTGGGCGGCGGATCGCTGAAACAGCGCATCGAGACGATGGGGCCGCTCAAGCCCGCCGATGCGGTCACGGTCTCGATCGAGGTCGCGAACGGCCTCGCATTCGCTCACTCGAAGGGCATCGTCCACGCGGACCTCAAGCCGTCGAACATCCTCTTCGACGCTGCGGACACCGCGAAGATCTGTGACTTCGGCATCGCGCGCACGCCTCAGGAGGACGCCGACACCCCGCAGCTCTACGCGACGGCGATGTACGTCGCGCCCGAGCGCGTCGAAGGAAAGGGCGCGACGGTCCAGTCCGACGTCTACGGACTCGGGCTGGTGCTGTACGAAGCGCTCGTCGGCAAGCCGCCGTTCACGAGCACGAACGCCGCGGTCCTGCTGCGCGACCATGTCGTGCGGCAGCCCGTCCCGCCCAGCCACCTTCGGCAGTCGCTTCCGAAAGAGCTCGATACCGTCGCGCTCAAAGCGCTCGCGAAGCAGCCGAACCTCCGCTATCAGAAGGCCAGTGACTTCGCGTCGGCGCTCCAGAGGATCGAGAACGTCGACAAGGAGCTCGCCACGACGCGCATGGTCATGTCCGACCCGCTCGAGGATTTCGTTCCCCGGAGCGAGCAGAGTCCAGTGGTCGCGCTCTTCTCGAGCTACGGGCATCCGATCCGCCAGGGCTTCTTCTCGTTCCTCACGGCGCTGCCGGTGTTCGCGCTCGCGACGCTGGCGGGGATCGAAGTCGTCGGGGCGCTTCTGGCCGCCGGGCTTGTGGCGGTCGTCGGGGTCGCCGGTCAGCTGAGCATCGCCCTCGCGATCGCGTGGGTGATGATGACGGCGTTCATCTTCATCTTCGTCCCGGGTCTGGCGGTCGTGTTCGCGTTGATCGGTGTCTACATCTGGTTACGCGAGATATCTCCGGAGCAGGTCGCGCTCGCGATGTCGATGCCGGTGCTCACGCCGCTCGGGCTCGCGCCGGCGCTCGTCCTCACGACCGCGGCGGTGTTCGGGCTCATCGGGGTCCTGACGGTGGCGGCGGGCGCGATCCTCACGATGGTGTTCGCGAGCGCCCTGGGCCTCCAGTCGCTCGGGCCCTTCGCGCAGACGGGGCTGTCGCTGAGGCAGGAGACGCTGTTCAACGCCGCGCGCGCGGCGGATACGAAAGCGGCCCTCCTCTCGATGCTCCAGGAGCGGAGCGACCGGTTCGGTCCGCTCATGACCCAGCTGAATCCCGAAACGCTCTGGTCGCAGATGAGCGGACTTGTCTCGCGGCTGGCGAGCGCGGCGAGCGAGACCTGGATCGCCACGGTGCTCATGTGGACGATCGCGGCGCTCGCTGTGTGGACCGTGACCCGCTTGCTGCGCACGTTCTTCGACACGCTGCTCCGTCGGCCGAAGCGGTGGTTCGCCCTCTATGTCTTCGCTGTCGGCGCGGGCGTCGGCGCCGGCGCCTTGCTGATGTACCTCCTCGCGGAGACGTGGTCGCCCGTCGCGTTCTCACCCGAGCGGCCGTCCACGGGCGTGTTGTTCCTCGCCGCGTTCGTCGGCGCGATCCTCTCGCTCGCCGCCGGTGTGGTGATCAGCGCGACCGAACAGCCGCCGGCTGAGCAGCAGGAGTCGATCCCGCTCGCGGCGCGGAGGCTGCCGGTCCGCTAGGCGCGAGGCTTCTTCGCGGTCGCCTTTCGGGTCGTGGGCTTTTTCGCCGGCTTCGCGCCTTTCGCCGGGAGCGTCTTCGCGTAGTCGTGCGCCTCGCCGATCCAGTCGCGCAGCCTCGCCGGACTCTTCGCGACGGCATCCGGGACCACGACGTATCCGGTCATCGCACGGCCCGGCATCGGCTCGAACGGACTCGCGGCCTTCCCCGGCGCGAATGCCGGATCCGCGCCGATCCGAACGACGATCTTGTCCTGGAACGTCCCGGCGAAGTGGTTCCCGTTGAGGAACACGGATGGGTACCCGAACATCGGGCGGGACTGCACGCTCGGATCGCTCGGCTTCGCTTTCTCGAACGCGGCGATGAGCTCGGGCGGTGATTTCTTCCAGGCCACGACCCGCGACGCTAGCGCGTTTTTCTGTGGCGGTTTCATGCGCGGGGCTTGATCGGCGAGCGGGTGGGCGATAGAATGCATGTTCTAGAGGCCACGCGGCGGAGGAAGGACCGACCCGAGTCTCAAGAGGTCCGTCGTTGGCTCTCGCATCCGCCGAACTTTCAGCGACCCGACGCTGCTACGACTGCGGTCTCGCCAAGCCGATCGCCGAGTTCGCGTTCGCGAACAAGGCCAAGGGGTCAAGACAAAGCCGGTGTCGAGCGTGTCACGCACGGTATCGCCGCGGGCATTACCTACGGAACCGCGCGACGTACATCCGGCAGGAAGTTGTCCGTACCGCGGGCTATCGACTAGCCAATCGCGCATTGCTGCGCGAGTACCTCCGAGCACACCCTTGTGTCGAATGCGGAGAGACCGACATCGTCGTGCTGGACTTCGATCATCGCGATCCAGCCGCCAAGACGCAGTCCGTTACTTGGATCGCGGCCCGAAAGCCATGGAGGCGCGTGCTTGACGAGATCGCGAAATGCGACGTTCGCTGCGCAAATTGCCACAGGCGAAGGACCGCGCAGCAGTTCGGTTGGCGACGGGCAACGTGGGTCTCTACCGTCTCGGTTATCGCACGATGAGTGCGCCGCCCTCCTCGACGGGGCGGCGCCGATGCTCGATGTGTCGCAAGTTCAAGCCGCTCTCGGACTTTCCTGTCAAGAACAAGGCCCGCGGAACGCTTCGAAGCTACTGTCGTGACTGCTGTCGCGTCTACGCGAAGCGCCATTACCAGCGGAACAGAGCAACGTATCTACGGCGGACTCGCGGGCGGCATGACGCCGATCGAGCGGCGTGCCGTGCTCTTGCGTACGAGCACCTTGCGACGCACCCTGCGTCGACTGCGGCGAAACCGAACTATCAGTCCTTGACTTTGACCACCGTGACGGATCCACGAAGAGCGCGACCATCAATGAGCTCATCCGTCGAGGTGACATCTCTAGGTTGCGGGCGGAGATGGAAAAGTGCGATGTGCGCTGCGCGAACGATCATCGGCGCAAGACCGCACGAGACTTTGGTTACGCCCGCTGGCTGGCACAGAACGACGTAAAATGGCACGACGCGCGGGAGTAGCTCAGCCTGGTAGAGCATTTGGTTCCCAACCAAAGGGTCGCGGGTCCGAATCCCGTCTCCCGCTCAGTAACAACCTAGCTTACGACCGACGTGACGTCCTCCAGCAAGCTCTTTCCCGCCGTCCCATTGCCACCTCTCGTAGAGTTCCCGCGAAATGGATCGCGCCCTCATCCAGTTCATCTGCGTGCGCAAGTCGCATCGGCTCAAGCACCCCGTCGATCCGTCCAGCCCGTTCAACGTCGCGGAGGAGGGCGGGTGGGCATACTGCCCCAGCGGTGAGTCAGAGGGCCACATGTGGTACCGGACAGGCGGGATCACCCGCGCGGCGCTCGCGAAGTTCGACTGGCCGGACGAATCGGAGGCCGAGGGCGGAGGCGAGCCATAACGACGCCGGTCCGGTAACGCCACCGGCCCACCCGTAACGCCACCTTTGCGAGACTGTTCGATCGAGTGATGCGCGTCCTCCTGACGGGTCTTCTCCTGATCGCCACGATCCTCCCGACGCGACCCGCCGTCGCGGCGACGTGCTCGGCGCACATCGGACCGGGCATCGCCCCGCCCGCGCAGGTCCCCGCGGGCATCCCCGGGTTCCACGCGGCGTGGTACGGCCAGAGCGGGTACATGCGCCTCTGCCCGGGCGGGACCGCGATCGCGACGCTCGCGTACTACAACTCCGGTTCGCTCGGCTGGGTCGGCGGTCGCATGGGCCAGGTCGCCTACCTCGGGACGTGGGGCAGCGAGCCGGGCCAGGATCGCCCGAGCATCCTCGGCGGTGACGGGCAGTACGGCTCGCCGCCGACGGACTGGCCGCGATTCGATCGCATCGCCGTGCAACCGGCGCCGTACGTCGGTCCGGGACAGGTCGCGTGGTTCCAATTCAACCTGCGTGCGCCGATGAATCCGGGCACGTACCGGCTCTACGTGCGACCGCTCATCGAGGGCGCGACCTGGCTCGAAGACAACGGGGTCTTCTGGCAGGTCATCGTGTTGAACGCCGACGGCTCGACGCCGATCCCCACGCCGCCGGATCCCGTTGGCACCACCTTCAGCATCGATCCTGGCGTGAGCGCGCCGGACATCGCGCTCGTGCATCAGGGCGTCCAGCACGCCAGCGCGTTCCTCGATCGCAGCGCTGGCGGCGCCCGCCGCAGCCCCTCGGTCGTGCGCGTGTACGTCGGCGACGGTACGCAGCGGTACTGCTGCCTCACGGTCGGCGACAGCTTCGAGATCGTGACGTCGAATCCAGCGTGGGCGACGCCGCCGGCCGCCGCCCCCGACACCTGGCCGGCCGATAGCGAGCGGACCGAGCTCGCCGCGCACGAGTACATCCATCTCTGGCAATACGCGGTCGGCCGGAACGCGTGCATGGTCGGCGTGCGCTGGCTCTCCGAAGGGATGGCCGAGTCGTTCGCCTATCGGTCGCTCATCGCGGACGGCGTCATTCCCCAAGCGAACCTGGACGTCTTCACAAAACGGCAGCTGCGCACCGCGACACAACAGGTGACGCTGCAGTCGCTCGAGGTCTCGTGGCCCGGCGCCGCGAACCCCTTCGCGGTCTCGTACCTCGCCGTCGATCGCCTGCTCGCTGCGAAGGGACTCCTCACCATCCGCGACTGGTGTGGCCGGGTCGGCGCGGGCCAGGAGTGGCACCAGGCCTTCGCGGCCGCGTTCGGGGAGACGACCGATGCGTTCTACTCACGATTCGAGTCGTTCCGCTCCGACTACGTCCGCTCGCCCTGAGCGTCCGAAGCACTACGCTTTTCCTCGTGCAGCTGAAGCCCGGTGACACTGCGCCCGCGTTCAGCTTGAAAGACGACGACGGCACGACCGTCTCGACCAAGGATCTCAAAGGCTCGCGGTATGTCGTCTATTTCTATCCGAAGGACGACACCCCGGGCTGCACCACCGAGGCCTGCCAGTTCACCGACAACTTCCCCGCCTTCGAAAACCTCGGCGTTCCGGTGCTTGGGATCTCCGCCGACGACGCCAAGTCACACCAGGCGTTTCGTAAGAAATACAACCTGCGGGTTCGCCTGCTTTCCGACCCAGATCGCGACGGACGGCCGCGTGGAGAAGGCGTGGTACTTCGTGAAGCCCGACGGACACGCACTCGAGGTGCTTTCCGCTCTCGCGGCCTGACGATCGCCTCCTCCTCGAAGTTCAGGACCTTGAAGGCCTCCGCGTACCGGTAGCCCTTGGCCTTGCCGGCCTCGCGCATCCAGCTGCGGACGAATTCGACCGCTTCTGGTTCGATCTGCGATTTGTGCGCGAGCAGGGCTTTGGTCTTGGTCTCGACGACCGCGCTCACGTCCACGATCGCGTCGCTTTCCGCGCCAAGGGACATCAGGAAAAGCGCCTTCGGCTTGTGCGGCTCGAGCTTCTCGCTCTGCCAGAGCTCGGGGAGCATCTGCCGGGTCGACGCATCCGGATTGATCGAGCGGAGCACGACCTCGGCGGCCGCGATGTGATCGGGGTGGTTCACGTAGCTGCCCGCGTAGCGCGTGGTCGGATCCATCGTGAAGATCGCGTCGGGTCGGTAGATCCGGATCTGTCGGGCGACCGCGCGGCGCACGTCGATCGTGGGCTCGAGGTAGCCGTCTTCGAAATCCAGGAAGACGACGTTCTTGACGCCGAGGATCCGCGCGGCGTCACGCTGCTCCTCCATACGGATCTCGCGGAGCCGTGCGCGGGTCATCTCCGGATCCTGCGACCCGGAGGCGCCGTTGGTGACCATGCAGTACGTGAACTCGACGCCGGCCTTCACCCACTTCGCCACCGTGCCGGCCATCCCGAACTCAGCGTCGTCCGGGTGCGCGTAGATCGCCATCGCCCGATCGATCTCCAGGGATCGGCCAAACCGCATGTCCCAAGTGTGCCTCGCTTGTCGCGTATCGTCCGCCGGGCGATGCGGGAGGCGACGGGGTACGCGCCGGGCCGGGTCAACCTGATCGGCGAGCACACCGACTACAACGACGGCCTGGTGCTGCCGATCGCGCTCGAGCTCGGCGTCACGGTGCGCGCCGGGGAGCGTGATGACGACCTCGTGCGGCTCGGCACCGATGCCGACGTGGGTCCGGGCGCCGTCTCCTACCGGATCGGGCACGAGACACCAGACCGGAGCTGGGGCGACCGTGTTCGCGGCATCACCGCCGCGCTTCGCGATCGTGGTATCGCGATCGGCGGATTCACAGCCGAGATCGCGAGCGACCTTCCCGCGGGCGCGGGCCTCGGATCGAGCGCCGCGCTGGCGGTGGCGGTCCTTCGCGCGCTCGGCGATCTCTTCGACCTCGGGTTCGGCGACCGCGACCTGGTCGACCTCGCGAACGCCGTCGAGAACGGCCCGTTCGTCGGCGCGAGGGCGGGACTCCTCGATCAGCTGGCGTCGGTCTACGGAAGGCCAGACGCGGGACTTCGGATCGACCTTCGCGATCGATCGACTGTCATGATCCCGCTGCCCTCCGACCTGGAGCTCGCGGTGATCGATTCAGGCACTCGACACGCGCACGCGACCAGCGGGTACAACCGCCGTCGCGCTGAATGTGAGGAGGCGGGACGGCATCTGGGCGTTGCCTCGCTCCGTGACCTCGAGGGGCGCGAGATCTTCTCCATCATCGAACGCCTCGTGCCTCCGCTCGACCGACGGGTGCGGCACGTCCTCACCGAGAACGAACGGGTCCGCGAGACCGTGGCCGCGCTTCAGGCAGGTGACCTCCCACGCGTCGGCACGCTGCTCGACGAGTCTCACCGCTCGCTCCGCGACGATTACGAGGTCTCGACAGCGGAGCTCGATCGTCTCGTCGCCGTCGCGCGCTCCGACCCCGAGGTCTTGGGCGCCCGTCTGGTCGGCGGCGGCTTTGGCGGCAGCATCATCGCGCTGACCCGTCGTGGCCGCGCACTACAGGCGGCGCACCGGGTGGTGAACGAATATCGGGGCGGTCGGCTCGTGGCCGTCGTGCCCTGATGGGCATCGGCCGGCTTTCCGACGGACTCGCGCGGACGCCGCCGATGGGCTGGAACAGCTGGAATTTCTTCAAGGGCAACGTCGACGAGCGCCTCGTGATCGAAACCGCCGAGGCGATGGTCTCGAGCGGGATGCGCGACGCGGGGTATCGGTACGTCGTCATCGACGATGGCTGGATGGCACCGGAGCGCGATCGGTTCGGCGACTTCGTCCCCGAGCCGTCGCGGTTCCCGCGCGGGATGGCGTACGTCGCCGAGCGTGTGCACGCGCTCGGGCTGGGCCTCGGTATCTACACGGATGCCGGAACGATGACCTGCATGGGCCTACCCGCGAGTCTCGGCTACGAGTTCCGCGATGCGCGGCGGTTCGCCTCGTGGGGCGTGGACTACGTGAAGGTGGACTGGTGTCACACCGATGGACTTGGCCCGCGCGCGCTCTATGCGAAATGGGCGAGCGCGTTCCAGGGGGCGGGCCGCCCGATGGTCTTCTCGATCTGCGAATGGGGGCGCGCGCATCCCTGGGAATGGGCCGGCACGCTCGGTCACCTCTGGCGCACCACATGGGACATCCAGCCCGACTGGTCGAGCATCACCGCGATCCTGGATCGGCAGAGCGGTCTGCATCCGTACGCGGGGCCGGGCCACTGGAATGACCCCGACATGCTCGAGGTCGGCAACGGCCAGCTCACGGCCGACGAGAACCGCGCGCACTTCGCGCTCTGGGCGATGCTCGCCGCGCCGCTCATGGCCGGTAACGACATCCGCGCGATGCCGACGGACGTTCGCGAGACCCTCACCGCGCCGGAGCTCGTCGCGCTGAATCAGGATCCGGTCGGCAAACAGGCGCGACGGATCCGTCACGACGAGACGGGGGACGTCTGGGTGCGGGAGCTGGCGGGTGGCGACCTCGCGATCGCGCTGCTGAACCTCGGCGACGTGGCGCGAGAGATCCACGTCGGCCTCGAGGACCTCGCGCTCGCGCCAGAGACGCGTGTTCGGATCCGCGACCTATGGCAGCGCGCTGACGTTCCGGGATCGCGCGACGACGTGAGTGCGCATGTCCGGCCGCATAGCGCGACTGTCCTGCGGATAGCGAGGTACTAGCGGAGTCCTACCCCAAACGTACCGTCCCATTCGGCCGATACCGCCACGACAGCGAACCTA
>VBGS01000022.1 GCA_005889445.1 Chloroflexota bacterium | reverse complement strand
CCTCGCGGACGGTCTTCAGGACGACCGGAAGCAGCTTCGCGCGGCGCCGGACGCTCGTCGGGGTCTCCCCAGCTTCGCGCAGCTTCCGGACCCAGAGCTCTCTTGTCGACGCGGTGAGATTGCGGGTCCGCTCCGCTCGGATCTCTCGCGCGAAGCGCGCCGCCCCGTCACCGACGATGAAGACGTGCGGGGTCCGCTCCATCACCGCGCGCGCGATGCTGATGGGATGCAGGTATCCCTTCAGCGCGCCGACGGCCCCGACCCGGTGCGTCGTGCCATCCACGATCGACGCGTCGAGCTCGACCTCACCGAGGACGTTGGGCTTTCCCCCGCGGCCGACGCTCGTGTCGGTCGGGTCGGCCTCGATGATCTTCGCGCAGGCTTCGACGGCATCGAGCGCGGATCCGCCGCGCGCGAGGATGCGGATACCGGCGGGCAACGCAGACGCGCCGTTGCCGCTCGCGACGATCGTCGGCGGCGTTCGCGCCATCAGCGGCCGGTCATGCCCCGGACGACACGGAACCCGACACCGATGAGGTCCGCGCCCGCGAATGCCCGCGCGGCGAGATCGTCGCCACGGCGCAGGACGCGACCGCCGTCGTGCCAGCTGTTCGTCCACTCGCGCAGCAGGCCGAGAGGCACGGTCGTGCCCTGGCGAGCCGACTTCTCCCACTCGCGCTCGTCGGGGAGCCGGTAGATCCGGCCGGTCCCCACGGTGAGCCAGCGGCAGTACGAGACCGCATCGGCCCACGAGACTCCGTGGACCGGCTCGGCAGGCTGCGTGCGTTGCCGCGGCCAGTCTCCGGGTGGCACGTGCCGCGTCTCGTCGAGAAAGGCCGCGTACTCGGCGACACTCACGGGCGCTCGCGCGATCGCGAAAACGTTCACGTGCTCGGTCCGAGGTGGATCCCCGAGAAGCGCGTCGCCCGCCGGGACGACGACGGCGTCAGGCTCGAGCACGGCCGACACGCTAGCTCCCCCGCGGGAGGGAGGACGCGGTCGGGGGAGTACGCAGTCGGGAGAAGGGCTCACCCGCGCGGCTGATGGAGCGAACGCCGACCGCTGCCATTCTCACCGCATGCACACGACACCCGCCACCGCCTGGACCGCCAAGCTCGTGATGCCGCAGATGGCGGACCCGTCGTCGACGCCGCTCTCGGTCATGGTCCGGGTCGTCTACAACACCCTCGAGGGCATCGTGAACGACTACTTCGTCGTCACGGCCTCGGCCGCCGTCCGCTAAGACCGCGCCTACGGGCGCTGCGCGGGCGAAGGCAGCGTGAAGTCGCCGTCGCCTGGGACCCCGAAGCTCGTCGCCTCCATCGTGAAGCTGAGCCCCGATGCGTCGAACTGGTACAGCAGCGGCACGCCCGTGCCCGAGTAGCAGATCGTGCCTTTGCTGAAGCCCGACGCGGTGCCGGAGACGCTGTAGCAGGACGCGCTCGTCCCGGCGATCGATCGCGTGTCGGTGAAGCTGGCTCCGAACGCGTCGGGATTTTGGCGGATCGACGCGTCGAAGGCCGCGCCCGGGCTCTGGGCGAACGCCTGAGCGGCCGGCAGGCCGAAGCACTGGGCCGGCGCCCCGCCTTGGCCGACGCAGCTGAATGAGCCATCGGGGATCGCGAAGATGGAGATCGAGCCGGCTGATCCACTCTGCGATAAGGCGAGATCCATGCGGAACTTCTGGCCGCTCACATACCACGTCTGCGATCCGCTCACGGCCTGCCCGCCCGCGGTGGAGGTCACGCGGTAGCTGACCTTGTACGGCGACGCGTTCGCGGCGCCGACCAGATCGCGGAACGCCCGCGCGGACGGTCCTGGACTCGCCGCCGACGGAGCTGCCGCAGCCGTCGACTGACCCGCGCCGCCCGACGGCGCGGTCCCTGCTACACCCGATCCGCCGCAGGAGGCGAGCGCGAGCGCGACGGCGAGCGCTTCCTTCCTCATCCCGTGCCGAGGATACGCTCGCGCGCGCGGTCTCACGCCGGAACGGCGGTGCTGCGTCTCGTGCTCTCTTCCTGGGCCAGCTGCTTGCGCAGGGTCTTGCCGATGTGCGTCTTGGGCAACGATTCGCGGAACTCGATCTCGTGTGGCCGCTTGAACGGCGCGAGCATCTTCGCGGAGTGCGCGCGGAGATCGTCGGCGGTGGCGGACATCCCGGGTCTCAGCACGACGAAGGCCTTGACCTCTTCTCCTTTGATCGGGTGCGGGATGCCTATCGCGGCCGCATCGATGACCGCGGGATGTGTGACCAGAGCCTCTTCGACCTCGCGCGGATACACCTTGAAGCCGGAGACGATGATCATCTCCTTCTTGCGATCGACGATCGCGAAGTACCCGTCATCGTCGAGGCTCGCGATGTCGCCCGTGTAGAGCCAGCCATCGCGCAGCGACAGGGCGGTCTCGTCCGGCCGGTTGTAGTAACCGTCCATGAGCTGCGGCCCGCGCAGGATCAGCTCGCCGGACTCGCCAGGGCCCACGTCCTTCGTACCCGAGTCGAGATCGACGATCCGCGCCTCGACGTCGGGGAACGGGACACCGATCGTGCCGATCTTCTGCTTGCCCTCGCCAAAGAGCGGATTGCAATGCGTCACCGGCGCGGCTTCCGTGAGGCCGTATCCCTCGACGAGCTTCGCACCGGTCAGCTCGACGAACCTGCGATGGGTCTCGCTCAGCAGCGGGGCTGATCCTGAGACGCACGCCTCGATGGACCGGAGGTCGTACTTCGTCGCCAGCGGTGAGTTGTTCATCGCGTTGTAGATGATCGGCGCGCCGCAGAAGACCTCGGGACGGTGCCGCTGGACATCCCGTAGCAGGCGCTCCAGGTCGAGCTGTGGCTCGAGGACCAGCGCTGACGCCGACTGGACCGCCAGGCTCATCACGACCGTGAGCCCGTAGACGTGAAAGAACGGCATGATCGCCAGGGCGGTGCCCTGTCCGTCGCGAAGATTGGTGAACCAAGCGCGGCACTGGAGCGTGTTCGCGACGAGCGCCCGGTGCGAGAGCATCGCGCCCTTCGAGACGCCGGTCGTGCCGCCGGTGTACTGCAGGAGGGCAAGGTCATCAGGGCGGGTGCCCCCGTCGAACGGATCGATCGGCGCGCGGAGGACGTCCTTGAACGCCACGGCGCCGGGATCGCCCGCGAAGGGCTGGCGATGGCCATCTTTCTTTTCCCGGGCGACTGTGAAGAGGAGACGCAGCACCGGGGGCATCTCCTCCTTGATGTTCGTCACGATGACGTGCTCCACGCCCGTTCCCGCACGAGCCGCCTTGACCAGCGGATAGAGCCGCGACAGGACGACCACGACCGCCGCGCCTGAGTCGGACAGCTGATGCGCAAGCTCAGGCGCCGTGTAGCGCGGATTGCACGGGACGACGACCGCGCCCGCGCGAAGCGCGCCGTAGAACGCGATGAGGAACTGCGGTGTGTTCGGCAGCACGAGCGCGACACGGTCGCCCTTCTTCACTCCCAGCCGTCGAAGCCCGTTGGCAAATCGCCAGGCCGCGTCGGAGATGCTCCGATAGGTCCGCTTGCGGTTGAAGAAGATCGTCGCGGTCGCGTTCGGGTGACTCTCCGCCGCGTCGTCGAGCATCGCGTGGAGCGTGACCTCGGGATACGCGATCGCGGCGGGGACGCCCGGATCGTAGTGACGGGTCCAGGGCCGCCCGGCGAGCGGCGCCGATTCCTTCTGCTCGACCTTGATCCGGTTCGCCATCAGGCTTTGCTCAATCTCTGGCTTCGCCAGAGACGCGCTCAAGGCTGATCGACTCGCTCCTCGCGGGCAGGGGCAGGGGCCCCTGGGCGCGAAGCGCACCGCTCGTCGCTCGTTTCACTGTTTCAGCAGGTCTTCGGCGATGATCATCCGCTGGACCTCACTCGTTCCCTCGTAGATGCGCAGGATGCGGGCATCGCGGTACGCGCGCTCCACGGGCGAATCCTTCATGTAGCCCATCCCGCCGTGGATCTGCAGGACGCGGTCGACGACGCGATTCGCCATCTCGGAGGCATAGACCTTGACCATCGCCGCCTCGAGCGAGGCTTTCTTTCCCTGGTCCATCTTCCATGCGGCGTCGTAGACCATGAGCCGGGCCGCGTGTATCTCGACAGCCGAGTCCGCGAGCATCCACTGGATCGCCTGATTCGCGGCGATCGGCTTGCCGAACTGCTGACGGCGCGTGCTGTGCAGGGTCGCGAGCTCCAGCAGATGCTGGCTCGAGCCCACCGCGCCGGCGGCGAGCGAGATCCGGCCGATGTCGAGCGCGCCGAGCGCCGTGCGGAAACCCGCCCCGACCTGTCCGCCCAGGACGTTGGCCTCGGGGACCTCGCAGTCCTCGAAGATCAGCTCGCCGGTGTACGAGCCGCGCAGGCCCATCTTGTCGTCGACCTTTCCGACGCGGAATCCCTTGAAGCCCTTTTCCACGATGAATCCCGTGATCCCGCCGCGCGCGCCCTTGGATCGGTCATTCGCCGCGTACACCACGACGACGTCGGCGATCGGTCCGTTGGTGACCCAGATCTTCGTTCCGTTCAGGATCCAACAGCCATTCCGCAGGGTCGCGCTGGTCTGGATCGATGCCGCGTCCGACCCGCTCGATGGCTCGGTCAGCGAGAACGCCGCGATCTTTCGTCCCGCAGTGAGATCTGGAAGATACCGGCGCTTCTGGTCGTCGGTCCCGCCCAGGTAGATCGACATCGAGCCGATCGACGTGTGGGCACCGATGATGTTCGAGAACGCCGCGCTCGTGCGTCCGAACTGCTCGAGCGCGAGGCAGTAGCCAAGGTCGCCCGCACCCGCGCCGCCGTACTCCTCCGGGAACGGAAGCCCGAAGAAGCCGAGCGCTCCCATCTCCGTCAGGATCTCGGGCGGGATCCGGTCGGTCTCTTCGACCTGTTTTTCGAGCGGCTGGAGGCGCTTCTCGACGAACTCGCGAGTGGTGCGCGCGAGGAGCGCAAGCTCCTCAGGGATGTCGAAGTCCACGGGCCCTCCCCTGGAGCGGAACGATACGGCTAGGTTTCGGCGACATGCACCGTCGCGACGCCGAGCGTGAGCCGTTCGTAGCGGACGCGTGCGAAGCCGACGTCGCGCAGCATGCCCGCGAAGCGGTCCGGGTCCGGAAATCGCTCGATCGAACCGGGAAGGTAGCGGTACGCCTCCGCGGTCGATCCGGCCAGACGCGCCACCACCGGGCCGATCCGGTACAGGTAGAGGAGATGCAGCGCCCGCACCAATGGCATGGGCGGGAGTGAGAGCTCGAGGATCACCACGCGGCCGCCTGGCCTGAGCACGCGGCGCATGTCGGCCAGCGCTCGGTCGAGATCGCCGAAGTTGCGGACGGCGAAGCCGGCGACGACCGCGTCGAACGATGCATCGGGAAAGGGCAGCGCCTCGGCGCTCCCGACGACCAGCGCGACGCGCCCGCGACCGCGGTTTCGCGCTCGCGCGAGCATGCCCGCGGCCAGATCGACCGCCACCACCTCGGGAACGCCGCCGCCGGCAAGCGCCAGCGCGAGATCGCCTGTGCCCGCCCCCACGTCGAGCGCCGCGCGCACGTCGCCGGCCGACGCGAGCCGGATCGCGCGACGCCGCCAGGACACGTCCTGCCCGAACGACAGAACACGATTCAAGAGGTCGTAGCGGTGCGCGATGCCGTCGAACATCGCCGCGATCCGACGATCGTGCTCGTTTGAGCCGGTCACAGCGTCACGCTAGCGTGAGGCGCCGTGGCCATCGCCACCCTTCCCATCGTGCTCGCGGTCGTGCTCACCGAGCTGGCGGTGGGCGGCGCGCTCGTGCAGTGGTACGTGGACCGCGGCGGGCGCGCACCCTCAGGGTTCCTCAAGCTCGTGGGCTTCGTCGACGTCGGCGCGATCGCCGCGGCGCTCGCGCTCGTGCCGACCTTTCCGCACGGCGACCTCGCCGACCGCGCGGGGATCGACACCGGCCCGCTGAGCGCGTTCGGCCAGATCCTCGTCGTGGTGGCGGTGCTCGCGATCATCCAGCTCGTCGCAGCGTTCCTTCCGTCCCGCGGTTTCCGGATCGCATCCGGGGTGCTGGCGTCGTCGGTCGGCGCGATCGCGCTGGGGGTCATCGCGCTCGCGCGGCCGATCACCAACCCGAGCGACCTCGTGGCGACCGGGCTCGCGATCGTCGCGCTGCCGCTCGGCGCGATCGCGCTTGGCGGACTCGACGGCGCGATGCTCCTCGGGCACTGGTACCTCGTCACCCCAAAGCTCTCGCCCGGACCGCTGCGGCAGGCCGCGCTGCTGGTGGTCTCGGGCGTGGCGCTGCAGATCCTGCTGCTGACGGTGATCCTCGTTCGCGGCGACCTCACCGGAACGTGGGAGACCGCGCTCGCCGTCGCCCTC
>VBGS01000176.1:1579-8434 GCA_005889445.1 Chloroflexota bacterium | reverse complement strand
CCAGCTGAGAGCGGTCATCAAGGCGATGCCGGAGGGTCGCCTACGGGTCGGGACGATCGTGGAGGAGCAGAACCGGGTCGTCTTCACGATCACGGCGGACCGGTCGGCGGTGAAGGCGGCGGTGAAGCCGGGCGACGAGCTGCGGATCGCCCGGGACGGCAGCGTCGAGATCGTCCCGACCGGTCTGCCTGGTCTTGTCGACTCCCTTCAGCGGGCCATCGAGGACCTCAAGCGCCGCTTCTTCGGTCCCTGAAATGACGAAAGGGCCGCCACATCGGCGGCCCCTTTCGACCAACTGTGGTGCGGGGGCGGCTAGCTTGCCTTGCGCGTCGCGGCCAGCGCGCGGGTCCCCACGACCGTGCGCGCGACGAGCTCGGTCCGCCAGGCCTTGCGGCGCTGCAGCGCGTCCTCTTTCTTCGCCCCCGGCGAGCCGGGCTGGCGGCCGCTAAAGCAAACGCCGTGCCAGCGGCGCTCGGTTCCTCGGCCGCGTGGCACCATCACGCACGGGCCCGCCCGGCACCGCCGGGCGACCCCCGAGTCCAACCCGAAGGAGGACGACATGCGGCTATCCCTGCTGCCGAAGAAGAGCGAATTTTTTACCTTGTTCGAACGCCACGCCCAGAACGCCCTCGAGGCCGCCCAGGCGCTAGAGCAGCTCTTTGTCGATTTCACGGACGTTGAGAACAAGATGCGCGACATCCACGCCATCGAGCACTACGGGGACAAGCTCAACCACGAGATCGTCCGGCATCTGAACGAGACGTTCGTCACGCCGCTCGACCGCGAGGACATCCTCGGCCTGGGGACGAAAGTCGACGACATCACCGATGTCTGCTACGACGTGTCCGAGCTGGTGCATCTCTTCAAGGTGCGGAGCATCCGTCCGGCCGCGGTGCGCCAGGCGCGGGTCCTCGTCAGCGCGGCGAACGAGGTCGTGATCATGCTGCGGAAGCTCGAGCGCCTGAGAGACCTCGAGGTTCACTGGATCAAGATCCACACGCTCGAAAATGAGGGCGATCAAATCTGGCGGGAGGCGGTAGGCGAGCTGTTCGAACGGAGCGACGATGCGATCGAGATCGTGAAGTGGAAGGACATCCATTCTCTGGTGGAGGTCGCGATCGACCGGTGCGAGGATGTCGCCAACATCGTTGAGACCATTACGGTGAAACACAGCTAGTTGGAGACGGCGACCGTCCTTCTGGCGCTCGTCGTCCTACTGGGAATCGCGTTCGAGTTCGTGAACGGATTCCACGACGCCGCCAACGCGATCGCGACGGTCGTGGCAACGAGAGTGCTCACACCGGCGCAGGCGATCCTCATGGCCGGCGTCCTCAACCTGGTCGGCGCGCTCTCCGGTGAGGCGGTCGCGACGACGGTGGGCAAGGGTATCGTCGATTCAACCGTCATCACCCAGGACATCGTCGCCGCCGCCCTGATCGGCGCGATCATCTGGGATCTCATCACCTTCGTCGCCGCGCTTCCGACGTCCTCGAGCCATGCGCTCATCTTTTCGGTGATCGGAGCCGCGCTCTCGGTCCATGGCACCGAGGTGATCGTCATTGGCGGGCTCCAAAAGACGACGCTTGGGATCGTCTACTCGCCGGCGCTCTCGTTCATCGTCGCGTACCTCTTCATGCTCGGGATCTACTGGCTGCTCCGAAATGTGAGCTACCGATTCGTGAATCGCGTCTTCGGTCGCGCTCAGATCCTGTCAAGCATGTACATGGCATTCAGCCACGGCGGCAACGACGGCCAGAAGACGATGGGCGTGATCGCGCTCGCCGTATACGCATTCCATGGGAACACCGGCGAATTCCGAATCGACACGTGGGTGAAGGTGGCGTGCGCCGTCAGCATCGGTCTCGGCACCGCGACCGGAGGCTGGCGGATCATCCGGACGATGGGCATGCGCATCACCGCGCTCAAGCCCGTGAATGGCTTCGCGGCGGAAACAAGCGCGGCCACGGTCATCGAGATCGCGACGCGACTCGGGATCCCGATCTCCACCACCCATGCGATCTCCGGGGCAATCCTCGGCGTCGGCGCCACACGCCGGCTGTCCGCGGTTCGGTGGGGGATCGCGAGTCGGATCGTGACGGCCTGGGTCCTGACGATCCCCGGGTGTTTCGTCCTCGGATACGTCACCGCGACTGTCATGCGCACCCTGGGAGTGCATCCTTAGCGCGCTTTGCCGACCGCCAGCCGAAGCTCAGATCGCACGCGCTACGCCCCGCCTTCGCTTCCGCTGCCGCTGCTTCGCCGGCAGCGGCTTCTCGAGCGGCTCGCGGGCGCGGAACGGCATCGCCTCACCCTCGTCCACGCCGCGGCCGGTTACGGAAAGACGACTCTCTTGACGCAGTACGCGGACCTGCTTCGCGCGTCGGGGAAGCGAATGGCCTGGCTCACGCTGCAGCGCGGCGACGAGGATCCGCTCGTCCTCTACGCCGACCTCGTTGGCGCCCTGCGACGCGACCATCCGCAGCTGGCCGAGGAGCTCGTCGCCTCCCTCGACCGCGGTCGCCGCCTCGATCGCCGCCTCGGGCAGCTGGCGCAGGCGCTCGCCGACGAGCTCCCAGCCCTCGGCGAGATCGTCGTCTTCGTCGACGACCACCCGTCGGTCGGCGGCGGCGCGCCGCTCGCGACGTTCGCGGACGAGCTCGTCGAGGTGCTTCCCGAGAGCACCCACCTCATCCTGGCGACGCGACGTACGCCGCAGCTTCGGGGGCTGCCGCGATGGCGGCTCGCCGGCAGCGTCCTGGACATCTCGGCTGCGGAGCTCGCCTTCACGCGCGCCGAAGCCATCGAGCTCCTGCGCGGCGAGTTCGCGCTCGCCCTACCCGAGCATGCCATCGACGCCATCTACGCCCGTACCGGCGGGTGGCCGGCCGGTCTTCGGCTCGCCGCGGCCTTCGTTCGCGAACGTGGGTGGCAGGGGCTCGGAGAGTTCCAGGGAAGCGGCGCCGAGCTCTACGCGTACTTCAACAGCGAGGTCCTCGGCCGTGCGCCGCGGCGTGATCAGGACGTCCTCCTGCGCTGGTCCCTCCTCGAGCGGCTCGATGACGATGAGGCGATCGCCGCGGGAGGCGCCTCGCGGGAGCTCCTGGCGTCGCTCGAGCACGCCGGGCTTGTCGGCCGCGATCCGGGCGGGACCGGCCATCGCTTCCAGCCGCTCTTCGCCGAATTCCTGCGCGCGCGGGCGCGCGAGCTCCTCCCCGCGGCGGAGATCGTCGAGCTCCATCGCGGCCACGCCGAACGCGCGCTCGCCCGGCGTGACGTCGATCGCGCGATCCTTCACTTCCAGCAAGCGGGCGATCACCGTCGCGCCGCCCAGATCATTCGTGATCACGGCGAGCGCGTGCTCGAATCGAGCGAGGTCACCACCCTGCAGCGCTGGCTCGATGGGTTCCCGCCTGGCGCGGAGCAGAAGCTCCCGTGGGTCATCCTGCTGCGTGGCGTCCTTCACCGCGTCCGCGGCGACTACGAACGCGCGCTCGCACATTACCGCGACGCGGCCGAGCAGCTGCGACGCGCGCGTGATACCGATGGGCTCGCGCGGGCATTGACCTGGTCGGCGCAGGCCCTTCGCTATCTGCGGCGTCCACGCGAGGCCCTCGACCGAGCGCACGAAGCACAGCAGCTCCTCGGTGACGGCGCTTCGACGCAGGGCGCGTGGCTGCTCCACCTCATCGGCGGCGCGCACGCAGATCTTGGGGAGCTCGAGGCAGCGACGGCCGCCCATCTCAAAGCGGAAGCGATGTTCTCGCTGCTGAACGATCTGAGCGGCCAGCTGGCCGAGGCTCTCGCACTCGCGCAGCTGCAGCATCTGCTCGGGGAGTTCGACAGCGCGCAGCGAACCTATCTTCGAGCGCTGCACATGCAGCAGCGCAGCGCGGACGTGAGCGCGCTGTGCTGGGCCGAGGGCGGGCTCATCGACGTGCGGACTCGGCGCGGCGATACGGGTGAGGCGCTCGACACCCTGCGTCAGACCCTCGAGATCGCCCACGCCAACGACCTGCGTCTCGCGCAGGCGGCCATGTGCGCGACGCTCATGACCGTGCATGCGATCACCGGCGAACGCGGCGCGACCGAGGAGGTCTATCGCGCGGGCGTCGAGCTGTGCCGCGAGCAGGCCGATGACCGAACCGTGACGGAGCTGCACGCCACCGCGGCGGAGCTGCGTGCGCTGCGCGGGGAGATCGGGGCGGCGCACGACGCGCTGCGCAGCGCCGAAGCGCTCGCGGCGTCGTCCACCGGACCGATCGCTTCGATTCGCGCCGCGCTCGCGCGCGGAACGGTCGCCCAGGCCGAGGGGAACGACGAGGTGGCGGCGAACGCGTATCGCGGTGCATGGGCAGCCGCGCAGACCATCGGCGCGCGCTATCTCCTCGCGAAGGCGGCGCTGCTCCTCTCGGCGCTCGGAGATGAACCGCGCCAGCTCGCGGCCGCGCTCCGGTCGGTCGCGTCCGAGCGCTATCGGGACTTCCTGCTGCTCCGGCCGACGCTCGCCGACCGGCTCCGCGAGCGGCTCCCCGAGCTGGAGCTCGATGCGGAAGAGACGAAGACCCTCGCCGTCCTCCTGCAGCCGCTCGCGTCCTCGTCGGCGATCGCGCCGCAACCCGTATCGGGATCCGCAGCCGAGAGCATCCAGGCGTTCGTGCTCGGTCCATTCGAGCTTCGTGCGAGCGGCACACGCATCAGCGACCGCGGATGGCGTACGAACAAGGCGAAGGAGCTCTTCGCGTTGCTCCTCCTCGACCGACAGCGCTTCCTGCAGCGCGACGAGCTCATCGCGCAGCTGTGGCCGGACACGGACGTCGCTTCAGCGCTCTCGAACTTCCATTTCACGCTGCATGCGCTTCGCAAGGCGCTCGCGTCCGCAGGCGCGTCCGAGGCCACAAGCATCGTCCGCACCGATCAGGGCTACCGGCTCGCGTTGCCGGCCGCGATCCACGTCGATCTCGAAGTGTTCCTGCGCTCGCTGCGACGCGGGCGTGAGGCCCGCGACGCGGGACGCTCGCGCGACGCGATCCCGCACTACCGCGCGGCCGTCGCGGTCCATCGCGGCCAGTTCCTCGCGGACCTCACCGCCCCATGGATCGAGCGGCAGCGCGAGGAAACCGATCGCCAGCTGGTGATCGCGGCGAAGGAGCTTGCGATCCTCGAGCTGGAATGGAAGGAACCGGCGGAAGCGATTCGTCCGCTGGAACGGCTTCTGGAGCGGGAGCCCTACGACGAGGAAGCGCATCGGCTGCTCATGCGGGCGCACCACGAGTCAGGCGACGGGTCGCTCGCGATGCGGCATTACCAGGCGCTCGAAGCCATGCTGCGCCGAGACCTCGGCGTCGAGCCGGAGGCGGCCACGAAGGAGCTCTTCCAGCGGATCAAACGCACCGGCTAATCAACCTGCACTAGTTCGCCGCTGCATCTGTAACGCCGCCTCATTCACCTTGCTGGCGCGTCGTGTCGCTTGCGTTTCGACCTCCGCTCGGACGTCCCCCAAACCATTGCGCGCTCGCCTGTCTAGGTGAACATCACCCGCACAGGGGATGACCTCCACTGGGCCAGTAGGTAGTACTCGGGTTGGGAGTTCTGGGGGAAATGACAAGAGGACCGGGTGAGGCTCTGAGGCGCGCGTGCGTCGCCGTCGTCGTTACCTTCCTTGTCGGCCTCGCGGCCGTCCCAGGCGTCAATCGGACCTCCGTGGCCGTCGATCCGACTTTCGATCCCGCCGGCTACGCCCTCATCAGCGTGCGTCACGGGACGGCGGACGCCGTCGCCTTCGCCGCGCGCGCCGCGGGCGCGAGCGACGTCAGCGCCCTCGCGAGGATCGACCTGGTCACCGCGAAGCTGAGCCCCAGCGTCCTCCACGCGCTTCGCGCCGACGTCCGCATCAACTTCATCGCGGCGGACGCCGAGGTCACCGAAGCTGGACGCGATCCGCACTACGAGAACGACAACGTCAAGGCGAGCCCCGCGAATCAGGTCCTGCAGGCAGAAAAGGCCTGGACCGAGGCAACCGGTGGGGGCGTGACGGTCGCGCTCATGGACACCGGGGTCGCGGCGCATCCTGACCTCGCCGGCTCCGTCGTCGCGCGTGTCGACTTCGTGAACGACGGAGCGCGCTCGCTCGACCCGGGCGGCCACGGGACATTCATGGCGGGTCTCATCGCGGCTCACGGTCACGACTTCAGCGGCGTCGCCCCGGACGCGAAGATCGTCTCGCTGCGCGTGCTCGATGCGAACGGCAAGGGCCACCTGCACGCCGTCCTCGGTGCGTTCGATTGGCTCCTTCGCAATCGAGTCACCTACAACATCGGCGTTCTCAACCTCTCGCTCGGTGCGCCCCAGAAGGCCTCATACAACCGTGAGCTCATGGCCGGCGTTGTCGAGTCGGCGTGGCTCGCCGGCGTGACGGTCGTCGCCGCGGCGGGAAACGACGGACCGGGCGCGGGATCGATCGCGATCCCGGGCGCGGACCCGTTCGTCATCACGGTCGGCTCGCTCGCCGATCAGGGCACGGTCACATTCCAGGACGACCGCGAGTCCATCTTCAGCGGTCGCGGTCCGACGAAGGACGGATTCGAGAAGCCTGATGTCCTGGCGCCTGGCGAGCACGTCGTCTCGCTGCGCGTCCCGGGAACGTCGCTCGATCGTGAGCAAGCCTGGTCATCGGCAGGGTCATACGCGCGCATGACCGGCACGTCGGCGTCGACGGCGCTCGTCTCCGGTGTCGCTGCGCTGGTGCTGAGCGATCACGCGCGGTACACGCCCACTCAGGTCAAAGGCGCGCTCGTCGCGGGAGGCCGCAGGGTGAGCGGGTCGAAGACGCCGGCCGCCGACGCGGCGAGGTCGCTC
>VBGS01000176.1:0-1480 GCA_005889445.1 Chloroflexota bacterium | reverse complement strand
CACGGCTCTGGAGGGATCACGATGAGAGGAAACGGGCGGCTTGATCTGTACGTAGGGACGGTGGCGGGCGCTGGCCTCGTGGCGCTCGTCGCCGCGACGCGGGTCCAGAACCTGGGCTCGATCGATCCGCTGATGCTCGCGGTGCTGGTCGTGCTCGCTTGCGTCGCCCAGCGCGTGCCGGTGTTCTTGTTCCGGTCCAGCGCGATCTCGGTCTCCGTCGCGGCGGTCATCGCCGCCTATGTGCTGTATGGCACGGGTGCGGCGGTCTGGGTGAGTCTTGCGCAGGCGGTCGTGAACTCGGTGACGCCTCGCCGCAAGCCGCTCCGCAAGGCCGCGTTCAACTTCGGATCCTTCGCCGTGTCGGCCTTCGTTGCGGGAGAGCTCTACCGGCTCAGCGGCGGCATGACCCCGCCAACGGCGATCGGCCCAACCCTGCTGGCGGTGGCGATCTCCGCGGCTGCGTACTTCCTCGTGAACACATCGCTGACCGCGATCGCGATCGGGATGTCCGAATCGCAGAGCGTGCTCTCTGTCTGGCGCACGAACTACAGCTGGATGCCGGTGAACTTCGGGGCGACCGCGGTGCAGGGCGCCGCCCTCGCGCTCGCGTACCAGGCGCTTGGGATGTTCGGCGTCTTCGTCTTCACGGTGCCGCTGTGCGTGGCCTGGTTCTCGTTCCGCCTCTACATGGCGAAGTCGACCGAGGTCCGACAGCGCAACGAGGAGCTCAGCTCGGTCAACGAGCTTCTCCGCAAGACGAACGACCGGCTCGAGGAATCGCACCTGTCCGTGATCGGCGCGCTCATCGGCGCGCTCGAGGCGAAGGAATCACATCTGTCAGGGCACGCCGCGACGACGATGCACTACTCGGTGCAGGTCGGACGCAAGCTGGGCCTCGGGACCGAGGAGATCGCGGCGATCAAGCTGGGCGCGCTGTTCCACGACGTCGGCAAGATCGGGATCCCCGAGTCTCTGCTCTCCAAACCGGCCGAGCTCACCGAGGATGAGTGGGTCGAGATGCGCGCGCACCCGACGATCGGCGCGAGCCTGCTCGGCAACGTTCCGATGCTCGATCGGATCCGCCCGATCGTGGTCGCTCATCACGAACACTTCGACGGCACCGGCTATCCGAATCGCCTCAAGGGAAGCGAGATCCCGCTCGCCGCGCAGATCATCGGCGTGGCGGACGCGTACGACGCCATGACCAGCGAGCGGCCATACCGGATCGCGCTGCGGTCGAAGCAGGCGCTCCGCGAGCTGCGCGCGAACGCGGGCACCCAGTTCAACCCGGTCGTGGTCGAAGCGTTCATCCAGGTCGTCATCGAGGAGCGACGCGCCGCGCGAGGCAAGGCCACGGTCAAGCCGCACGAACATCACCAACACGTCTACCAGCAGGCACTCGAGGCCGTGAAGGTCGCGAGCTAGGGAGGATGACATGAACAGAATCGAGGCACTGAAGCGCATAGCGACCATCTGGATC
>VBGS01000175.1 GCA_005889445.1 Chloroflexota bacterium | reverse complement strand
GTAGCTACACCCACGTTGATCCTTTTCACGAGCCGTTCGTCCTGTTCGCCTATCTCGCCGCGGTCACGAAGAAGCTCGAGCTCGCGTTCGGCATCGTGATCCTCCCGCAGCGTCAGACCGTCCTCGTGGCAAAGCAGGCCGCGACGCTCGACGTGCTCTCGCTCGGACGCGTCCGGCTCGGCGCCGCGATCGGCTGGAACCACGTCGAGTACGAAGCGCTCGGGATGAGCTGGCGCGATCGCGCGCCGCGCATCGAAGAACAGATCGCGCTCCTTCGATTGCTCTGGACCACCGAGGTCGTGGACTTTCGCGGCCGCTGGCATCGGATCGATCGCGCGGGCATCAACCCCCTCCCGGTGCAGCGACCCATCCCGATCTGGATGGGCGCGGACCAAGAGGTCGCCGTGAAGCGCGTCGCGCGGCTCGGCGATGGCTGGTTCTCGCACCTACCGCCGAACGAGGAAGGCCGCGCCGGCCTCGAGCGGTTCCGCGCCTACGTGCGCGAGGCCGGGCGCGATCCCGCGACGGTCGGCGTCGAAGGCCGCGTGGCCGCGACCGGCAGTCTCGACGACTGGGTCCGACGCGCTGTCGCCTTTCGGGACATGGGGATGACCCACCTCGAGCTGCGGACCGCCGGATCGGGCCTGTCCGACATCGACGCCCACGTCGACGCGATGCGCCGCTTTCGAGAGGCCGCCCCCGTCTTCTAAGGCGCCTAGAGGACTGGCCCGCGCGGGACCCACGCGTCCGCGCCGACGATGCCGTCGAGCAACACGACGAACGCGTTCTCGGCCGGGATGGGACCCTTCGAGAGATCGATGCGGATGAGGCGCACGCCGCTGAAGCCGACGGCCGCCTTGCGGTCGGCGGAGACGACCACTCGCCGGAGGACCGTCGAGCCCTGCAGCGAGACGAGGCCGTTCCCGCTGAGATATTGGGTCGCGTCGGATCCGACGTGCACGAGGTACCGCCCATCGGGCCACCGACCGTCGAGTCGGACGTTGCCGCCAAGGCCGAGCCGATCCTCGCGCCGAGCGTCCTTCCCATCGACAGCGACACTCCAGACCGCGGGGCTGTTGACGAGGATCGGACCGCCATCGGCGCCGCCGGTGATCGCGCCGACGAGGAAGTAGATCCGGCGTCCGTCGAAGAATGGTGACGCCGCTGACTGATCGAAAAGGCGACGCGCGGCGCCGTTCTCGCGCACCGCGTTCAGTCCGCCGGTGGTCGACTCGACGAGCACCTCGTCCTCGTTGATCCAGTCGCCCACTGACGCGCTCCCAAGGTCGCCTGCGCGAGCGAGCTCACGTCGCTCGCGCGACGCGAAGTAGACCTCGCTCTTGCCGTCGGTCGAGCGGTAGACCGTCGCCGCGACCTTGGCGCCCGATGGAGACCAGCGGTGGTCTACGACTCGGAAGCCGGCGTTGCGGACGGCGGCCGGGACCGCGATGTCGAAGCGCGATCCATCGAGACCGATGACGCTGATCCCGAGATCGCTGACGAAGCCGACTCCCCGGCCATCGGCCGTCCACCGGGTGCCGAACGGACGCGACGCGCTCGGCGCGAGGGTGATGAGGGGGCGCGGGCTCGACCCATCGAAATTGGCCGCCCACAGCACGAATGCGCCCGCCGGGTTCTGTCGCCAGTACGCGAGCCGGCCCGTGGCCGAGAGCTCCGGGGTCTTTCGCACCGTGGCGCCCCCTGGGCTGGCTGCGGTCTCGCCAGGCGCGACGCTCCCGAGCACCAGCGCGATGGACGCGCCGGCGATGACGACGCCCGCGGCGAGGTACGGAAGGAGCGCTCGGGCGTGGCGCATGTCCTCAATAATCCGCCTGATGCCGGATCCCCTTGCGGCCGCAAAGACGTTCATGTCCGCACTTGAGACGAAAGACGCCGAAAAGGCCGCCTCGGTGTGTGCCGACGACGTCGCCATCGAGCTCCCGGGGGGTGAAAACCAGATCGAAGGAAAGGACGGCGCCCGCCAGCTCATCCGCATGGCGCCCCCGTTCGTCCGGATCGTGCGCGAGGAGCAGGTCGAGGGGAACGTGGTGATCTTGAAGGGCCTTACCCGCTCGCCGGGGCACTTCGCCAACTACACGACGTGGACGTTCGAAACCGACGGAAATCTCATCAAGCACGTCACGTTCGCCTGGCGGCCCGCCAACTAGCGAACCGATCCGAGCATGTCTTGACGGCTGAGCCAGACTACGCACCGCTACGGGGAGGTTCGAGATGCGTCCATCTTTTCGGCCTGCGCTCGCGACGATCGGCGTAGCGGTGCTCGCGATCGCCTGCAGCGCGCCAACCGCGACGACGACGACCTCGTCGTCGCCGACGATTCCGCCCACGCCCACTCCGTGCACCACGCAGACCGTCCTCACCGGACCGGCGCAGGCCAGCCTTCCGGTCGGCGCAACACCCGCGCCGACGGTCCTGCCCGCGATCACGGCGAACATCACGAGCGTTCCCATCAGCCGCATCCCGATCCCGCCGATCGCCGGGAAGACCGCCTCGATCGACATCATGGAGATCGATCAGGCGTCGCATCTGCTCTACGTGACCGACCGGACGGACAACGGGCTCGACATCTTCGACGTCTCGACCTCGTGCGCGAAGTACGTGAAGACGATCGACCTCGGCCAGGGATCCAACGGTGTGGTCGTGGCCAAAAACGTAAATAAGATCTTCGCGACGCTGAACGACAGCACCGTCGCCATCATCGACATCGGGACGCCCGGTTCGGAGAAAGTCCTCACGAAGCTGAGCACCGGCGGCAAGAAACGCGCGGACGAGATCGACTACGACCCGAAGGACAAGAAGATCTACGCGGCGAACAGCGACGACGGGATCGTCACGGTCATCGATGCCGTGACCAACGCGATCGTGAAGAAGTTCGACAACATGGGGGACGCGCTCGAGCAGCCGCGCTACGACTCGAACGACGGGATGATGTACCTCACGAGCTCCGGCCAGAACGCGATCTTCCAGTTCGATCCGGCCAAAGACACGCTGGTGAAGAAGTTCGACGTGGGGACCAAGTGCGATCCGAACGGGCTCGCGATCAACCCGACGACGAACCATGCGTTCCTGGGCTGCAGTAGCCGTTCAGCCAACGTCGCCGTGGAGTGGGACCTGACCGCCGGGAAGGCCGTCGCCTCATTCGACCAAGCCGGCGCCGGCGACGCCGTCTTCTACAGCGCCAAGGCGGACCGGTTCTTCTTCGCCGCGTCGAACTTCAACCGCGGTGCGCTCATGGCGATCTTCAGCGCCAACCCGGTGAAGTTCCTGACCGGGATCCCGACCGCGGTCGGCAGTCACGCCGTCGCGTACGACGAGACGAACGGGATCATCTATACGCAAGACCAGAATCCGAACGAGGGGGCGCTCTTCAGCTTCGCCCCGCCCAAGTAGGAGGAAGCTCTAGCGACGCGTCGCAGACGTCGCGGGCGCGCCGCCACGGGTCCTGTCCCCGGTCGTGGGGGTCGCGCGCTCGCGCACCCTTTCCCGCCCTTCGCTCCCTCCTGGAGCGCGATCCCATTGACGGGCGGGTCCTGGGCACCCGCGCATCGCGCGCGCCCCCCGACTCCCGGTGCCACCCGCGGCGGCGCGCCGGCCGCCCTTTCGAACGCTCAGCTCAGGCTTCGACGTATCTGAACGAGCGGGGGATCTTCGCGAGGCCGTAGTCGGCGATCGGTCGCGGCGTGCGGTAGCGGCGCGCTTTCGTGACGGGGAGCGCCCAGCCCTTCGCGGTATTGCGTTCGGCTTCGCCGAGCCGGCACTCGCCGACGACGGAGCCGGTTCCGACGACCGCAAGGTATGCGCGCGCCGGCAGCTTCTTTGGCGGAAAGCGGCGGTGATCGGTGTCTCGGTCGCCGGCGAGGATCGCGTCCGCGTGTTCGGCGCTGATGGCAAGGACTAAGGCGGTGGCCACGGCGTCCTCCAGCTGGGTTGTCCTTTCCTCTAGCGGACATCCCTTGCGCGGAAGCGCTTTTCGATGGCTGCGAAGTCGCCCGGGCGTGTCCCGTCGAAGAAGGCGAACGTCTCCTGCAGGAAGAACGTCTCCTTCTTCGCACGGTCGAGATCGTCCTGCGTCTCGTCGGCGGAGACCGCCTGCACCTGCCACGCGAAGCCCAGAACGTTGCGGAACACCACGAGCGCCCGCTCCAGGTGGAAGGGCGAGGTCACCAGGTACAGCGGACGCGGATCGATGTGTCGCAGGTAGCGGCTCGTGACCTCGACCGCGTTGCCGATGGTGTCGCGCGAGCGTTCCTCGACGAAGACGCGCTCGGGCGCGACGCCGCTCTCGATGATGAGATCCGCGATGATGCTCGCCTCGCTGCTCTTCGGCGCCGGGCCCTCGCCGTGGCTTCCCGAAGCGATGAGCGCGAGGCCTGGTCGCTGATGCGCGAGGTGCGCGGCGGCGCGAGCGCGCGCGATCGTCGATGCGGACGGCGCGCCCTCGGCATCGAAGCCTCCACCCAGAACGACGGCGATCTCGGGGAATGGCCCGAGATCGCCGTCGTCGTTCGCCGCGCGAGGATCAGATCTTGTGAAGCGTGCCGTCCATGATCATGACGACCGCGAAGTTGTCGGCGCCGCCCTGCTGGTAGACCTTGTCGCTGTCGCCCGGCCAGCCGGCGGTCCGCGCCTTGTCGTTGATCGGGTTGTTGTTGAGTCGCTCGTAGATCGGGATGATCGGGAGAAGCTCGTTGAACGCCTGCGCGATCTTCTGGATCGGGTCCTTTTGCTTTCCCGTGTCGAATCCGGTGATGGCGTCATCGAGCAGGGTGTCGAAATTGATCGTCCCTCCGGAGTACTGCTGCGTGAGCGGGTACTTCATGCCTCCGGTGGGAAGATCCTTGTTGAACTCACGGAAGGGACGCACCAGCGACGGCTGCGGGTGCGGGTTGCCGATGCCCCACGGGTTCACCGCGATCTGGAACTTGCCGGCGTTCGTATCCGGCAGCTGCGTCGATCGGATCGCCCCGCGCGGCGTGATCTTGATCCCGAACTTGTTGAGCGCGTCCGACGCGTACGTCGCGGCCGCGGCCCAGTCCTGGAAGTCGCTCGGGAAGTACAGCTCGAACGAAAGCGGCTTGCCGCCCTTGGCGTAGATCCCGTCGCTTGCTTTCGCGTAGCGCGCGTCCTTCATGAGCGCGTCGGCCTTGGCGGCGTCGAATGCGTACGCGTTGAACTTCGACTGGTCGGTCGTCCAGTTCGGGACCAGGCCATCGGGGAAGCCGACCATGTACTTCGGCGCGCGCGCCGACGAGCCGTAGAAGATCTTCCCGGCCTCTTCGCGGTTGAACGCCATCGCGACCGCCTGGCGCAGCCGCTTGTCCTGGAACTCGGGCGCGTTCTCCCAGTGGAAGTACAGCGCCGGCCCGGTGAGGATCGGTCCGCGGATGATGCGGTAGCCCTTGTCCTGGAACGCCTTGTCCGTCGCGAGCGGGAACCCGTGGGTGGCGTAGTCCACGTCGCCGTTGAGGACGAGGGGCGTGATCTCCGCGGTCTCGCCCTGATAGACGACGACCTTGTCGAAGTTCACCTTGTCGGCGAAGAGACCGCCCGTGTTGCGCACCATCGTGAGCTGCGCCGCGGTCACGCTCGCCGGGTCGACCTTGTAGGGACCGACCGAGTAGGGCTTGTCGGGACGGAAGTCGTTCATCTCTTTGATGAGCGCCTTGCCGGCGTCGGTCGAGCTCGTCCCGCCGCCGGTGTAGAAGTCCTGCGCCTTCTTGGCCAGCGCGCCGAAGATCTTGTCCGGCTTGATCCCGTTCCTGAGGATGAGCCGCTCCCCAAGGCTGGTGGGCTTGCTGTAGTGGAAGCGGACCGTGAGGTCGTCGGGCGTCTCGATCTTGTCGATGAAGTTCCAGATCCCATAGGCGGCGAGCCGTCCGACCCAGTACGTGGTCGCGACGTCCTTGGACGTGAACGCGGTGCCGTCGTCCCACTTGACGCCGGAGCGCAGCTTCACCTCGTAGGTGTCACCGCTCTGGGTTGCCGACTGGGCCAGCCAGAAGTCCCACTTCGCGTCCGCCCAGCGGTACACCGCGAGCGAGGGGATGTAGAGGTCGGGGTAGATGCCCCCGCCGAGGATCGCGTTGGTCGCGAAGTAATTCCAGTGGCCTTGCGGCGGGAGGACGTACGGCCAGCCGCCGTGGAACTCTCCACCCTTCGTGCCGCCGCCACCACCTGTGGTGCCGCCCGTAGAGCCTGGGGCGCACGCCGCGGCGATGAGCCCGAGGCTGGTCAACATCGTGTCGCGAAGGAAGCGACGCCTGCTGACTGAGTATCGGATCGCCGGTTCCGTCATGTAACCCCTCCCGAACGCGAATCTCGGCCGTTGTATCCCACTACCGCTGCTTTGTCGACTGTGTTCGGTCGCGCCGAGGCGGGCG
>VBGS01000253.1 GCA_005889445.1 Chloroflexota bacterium | reverse complement strand
GGCGGCCCGCACCGTCAATAAGATTCGGGCGGAGAAGGGCGAGACCAAGTCGCAACGCCGCAAGAAGTCGTCCGGTCGATCGAGCTCCAGTCGCACGCGTTCTAGCTCTCGGGGATCTACGTCGAGTCGGCCTCGGAGCGGCCGGTCGAGCGCAAGCCGATCGCGGTCGACCTCGTCGAGCAAGTCCCGGTCGTCACGGACTCGATCGAGCTCCGGTGGCGGGTCTCGCCGGTCCTCGACCTCCAGGCGCTCTTCGTCGACCGCGCGTCGGATGTCGGGACCGCGCCGAAGCTCGAGCAGCCGGCGCGGCTTTGCCGGGATGACCGATCAGCGGCAGCGTCAGATTGCCGCCGAAGGTGGGCGCGCAGCCCACGAGCAGGGAACGGCGCACGAGTTCAGCACGTCCGAGGCCCGCCAGGCCGGACAGAAGGGCGGCGAGGCGGTCAGCCGCGATCGCAGTCACATGGCGGCCATCGGCCGTCGGGGAGGCGAGCGCTAGGACAGATCTCCCCCTCTGGGGACGGGCGTGACACGCTGACCGGTCGGCTTTAGACTCGGGGGATGGCGACGACCATCGAGCGACCGGCCGCGGCCAGTCCGCTCGTCGAGGTTCCGGAGACCTTCAACGTTGCCGACTACCTGGTCGACCGGCACGTTCGCGAGGGTCGGGGCGCCCGAAGCGCAATTCTTTGCGGCGACGAGAGCATCACCTACGCGCAGGTGGCCGAGCGCTCGAACCGTGTCGCGAATGCGCTGGAAGCGATTGGGCTTCGGCGCGAGGAACGCATCATGCTGCTGCTGCTCGACACGCACATGCTCAACGACTCGCGCGCACGGATGGTCATCGTCAGCGAGCCCCTGCTACCACAGCTGGCGGCGATTCCGCGCCGCGAGCTGCCTTACCTCGAGCACATCATCGTCGACGGCCAGGCGGACGGGGGGACCAGCGGGTTCGAGCAGCTGCTCACCGCCGCGCCCACCTTCGAGATCGCCGTCACGAGCAAAGACGACGCGGCGTTCTGGCTCTACTCGTCAGGGACGACCGGTTTTCCCAAAGGCGCCGTCCACCTCCATCACGACATCGTCCACACGGTCGTCTGCTACGCGCAGGGCATCCTCGGGATGACCGCGGCCGACCGGACGTTTTCTGTCGCCAAGCTCTTTTTCGCCTACGGTCTTGGCAACGCGCTCACCTTTCCATTTGCCATCGGCGCGACGACGATTCTCTGGCCGGGCCCGCCAACGGCGCCCAACGTCTACGCGCAGATCGAGCGCTTCAAGCCGAGCTTGTTCTTCTCTGTCCCGACGAACTACGGCCAGCTGCTCGCGCATCGTCGCGAGGGCGCCGACTTTGATCTCTCGAGTGTTCGCCTCGCCGTCTCCGCCGGGGAGGCGCTGCCCAAAGCCCTCTACGATCGTTTCCGCCAGCGCTTCGGCGTCGAGATCCTGGATGGCATCGGCAGCACCGAGATTCTCCATATCTTTATTTCCAATCGTCCAACCCGTGCTCGTCCCGGCTCGGCCGGCGAGCTGGTCCCGGGCTACGAAGCACGGATCGTCGACGATGCGGGCATCGACGTCGCCGATGGCACCGTGGGCAACCTCCTGATCAAGGGCGACAGCACCTGCGCCTACTACTGGAACAAGCACGAACGCTCCAAGGACACGATCCAGGGCCAGTGGATCCGCACCGGCGAAAAGTTCTATCGCGACCCCGACGGCTTCTACTGGTATGCCGGCCGCGCCGATGACATGCTGAAAGTGGGCGGGATCTGGGTCAGCCCGGTGGAGATCGAGAACACGCTCGTCGAACACCCGGCTGTACAAGAAGCGGGGGTTGTGGGACGGCGCGATGCCGACACCCTGGAAAAGCCGATGGCCTATGTCGTGCTCGCGAAAGATTACGTTCCCTCGGCCGAGCTCGCCAAAGAGCTTCAGGATTTCGTGCGATCGAAGATCGCCGAATACAAGCGACCGCGCTGGATCGAGTTCACCGAGGCGCTCCCCAAGACGGCGACGGGCAAAACGCAGCGCTTTAAGCTGCGCGCGAGCGCGAATTCAGAGACGGTCTAACAGGCCGTAGTACCAGCCCGCCGGCCGCAGAAACCACGGCCGCTCCGAGTACAAGGGAATCGTCGGGAAGGGCCGTTGCCAGCACGCCGGCAGTTCGCCTCCCGCGATCCAATCGGCCGCGAGTTGGCCGAAATACGTCGACATCGCGACCCCGGTGCCGCAGTAACCCATCGCGTAGGTGATGCCTTTGATCCGGCCGATGTGGGGCAAACGGTCAAAGGTGAACCCGACATCGCCGCTCCAGGCGCGCTCAACGCGCAGACCGGTCAGCTGCGGATGGACTCCGACCATCGCGGCATACAACCAGTCCCTCGCCCTCCAGAGTGTCGTCGGCGCAAAGCTGGCCCGTCCGCCGAACAACATCCGGTTGTCCGGGCTGATCCGCCAGTAGTAGAGAAAGTTCTTCGTGTCGAACAGCATGCGGCGCCTCGGGATCGTCTGGTTGGCGAGGTCGGCGCGCATCG
>VBGS01000174.1 GCA_005889445.1 Chloroflexota bacterium | reverse complement strand
CCCGGGCACGAGATCGCGCTCGTGTACACGGCGGACCTCCGCGACCCCAGAGTGAGGGATCAGGACGTCATCGAGGCGCACGACGACGCGGGCGGAACGTTCCGCTGCTTCTGGAAGCCGCTCGACGACTTTCGACGCGGGGTCCCGCTCTATCCGGACGGACTGCTGGAAATGCTCACCCGTTCGCCTTCACCCCGGTCGGTTTCCAGGGCTGGTGAGCCGTGAGCGCGAGCTGCCACCTGCCGTCCTTCTTCACGTAGGCCGACGCGATGCTGCCCTGGTACGGCTTGTCTTCGCCCACGTGTGTTCCCTCGCCGTGATACGCGACCACGATGCAATCGGGGGTGATCTGATGAACGACGAGGTCGATCATCTCCACCCCGCTGAAGGGCTTGCCTTTTGACGAATACGCGACGGCTTGCTCCTTCTCGATGAACCCGAGGGGCTCGATGACCGAGATGGCACCCTCGACCATCGCCTCCTGGTAGACCTTCGGATCGTTCGCCTGGTGCCAGAGGCTGCGCTCGATCGCGATCACCTGGTCCGTGTCTTTGCTCACGCGGCGCACCTCCCTATCGCGACGGGCCTGCCGCTGCACGAGCCCGGCCAAAACGGTCGGTGATCGCGGCGAGAGTCGCGATCTGCTCGCGCTCACTGCCGTACGGCTGGAACATGAGGTTCGCGTGCGCGATGCCGTGGTCGGCATAGGTGCGCAACTTCGCCGCGGCCTCCTCGGCCGTCCCGTGGACCAGACCCGGCCGCTGGGCGAGGAACGCGGTCCGATCGAGCTTCGCCCGTGCCGCGAGCTCGTCGATGCGGTGGTCGGCGTCGGCGCGGCTCGTGCCGACGCACACCTGCAGGAAGGTGCTGCGGAGCAGCGTCTTCGGGTCGCGTTGCACCGACGCGCACGCTTCGTCGAGATCGCGCAGGCGCTCGGCCAGCTGTCCCGGCGCCGAGGCGCTCAGGTTGAGGTTGAAGGCGTGCGCGTACTTCGCGGCAGCTCGCATGACCCGCGGTTTGGACCCGCCGATCCAGATGGGGAGCGGCCGCTGGAGCGGCTTTGGCGAACAGAGCGCGTCGTCGATCCGGTGATGCTTCCCGTGGAACGTGGCCCGCTCTTCTTTCCACATCCGCGTGCAGATCTCGAGCGTCTCGATCATCTGCGTCACGCGCGTCGGCGCATCGGGGAAGTCGTAGCCGTACGCGCGGTACTCGATCTCCTTCCAACCGGCGCCGAGCCCGAAGTCGAGACGGCCGCCGCTCATCACGTCGACGGAGGCGGCCATCTTCGCGAGGAGCGCCGGATTCCGGTACGACTGCGACGTCACCATCGGACCGATGCGGATGCGGTCCGTCCGGACCGCGAGCGCCGCGAGCAGCGTCCATGCCTCGAGGCAGTCGGTGTCGACCGCATCCTTCGCGAGGAAGAGGTGATCGGACAACCAGAGCCGTCCAAAACCGGCGGCCTCGCCATCGCTCGCGATCCCGAGGACGTCCTCGAACCTGAACCCGAACTGCGGCTCGATCTGGATCCCGAGGTCCATCACCTGTCCTTTCTTATTGCAGGGGAGGTATCCCCTGCGACCCCTCTCCGTCGGCGGCGTTAGCCGCCTCCTGATCTTCAGCGGTGAGCCGGAACATCATGTGCCGGCCCGTCACCGTGAGCGTCGCGAGCACGAACGCGGCGAACACGGCGATGCCGACGTTGGCGAGGGGCCCGATACCCACGACGAGCGCGTTGAAGACCGCGACGAGCGCGAACCAGACCATGAAGGCGGCGAGCGTCTCGCGGACCTGAAAAGTGATCGGCTGCCGGGGCACCCGTCGCGCGGGTCGACGTTCGGGCGGCAGGACCGCTTCCGCCTCGCGCCGCCGACGGCGATCGGCCCGCATGACACGGCCGACGTACGCGACGCACAAGACGAGGACGATCGCCTCGCCGACGACGTTGAACGGATGCCCGACCACAATGGATACGGGGATCAACAGCAGCGCGACGACCGCGACGGTGGTCGCCATCGTCGCGACGAGGATCGTCGCGGCCCGGCTCATGTCGGATCGACCGCGTCAGGCGTGCTCGTCGATCCAGACGGCTCCATCGACGGCGTGCTCTTTCTTCCAGATGGGCACGATCGTCTTGAGCTCGTCGATCGCGGATCGCGCCGCCGCGAATGCCGCGTCACGATGCGGCGCGGCCGCCGCGACGATGACAGCGATCTCACCGACGGCGAGGTCGCCGACGCGGTGGTGCATCGCGACGCGGAGCGGTCCATGCTCGCGCTGCAGTCGGTCGGCGATCTCCCGCATCTTCGCTTCGGCCATCTCGGCGTAGGCCTCGTACTCGAGCCTGACGATGCGCTTCCCGCGGCTGCGGTTTCGTACCGTGCCAAGGAAGACCACCACGCCGCCGAAACCGTCGTCGCGCACGAGCGCGAGCGCATCGTCGATCGACAACGGAGCGGCGCTCACCGCGATCGGCGCGAGCGTGCGCGCGTCGCCACCGGACACCGGCGGGATCAGCGCGAGCTCGTCACCATCGGCGAGGGTGGCCTCGGGAGTGACGTACTCGCGATTGCGGGCGATCACGACCTGTCGTCCCTCGGCGACGAGCGGATGCTCCCTGAGGATCCGGCCGATGGCGTCCCGGACCGTCGCGCCCGGGGGAAGCTCGAGCTCGAAGTGCCCCCTCCCGGCGGCCTCGCGATACGACGCGAACAAACGAACGAGGACGCGCATCGCATCGCAAGCCTAGCCCGTCAGTCGCGGCACGGTGCCGGGGTGCGAGAATCGCATCGGCATGGACGTCGACGCGGCACTTGGCGTCCTGATCGCCGTGTTCCTGATCCTCGCGAACGGCTTCTTCGTGGTCGCTGAGTACTCCTTCGTTCGGGTGCGCAGAACGCAGCTCGAGGAGCTGGCGCAGCAGGGCAGCGGGCGAGCGAGGCTCGCGGCGCTCGTCGTCGACCGGCTGGACTCGTACATCTCCGCTTCGCAGCTCGGGGTGACGCTCGCGGCTCTCGGGATCGGGCTCGTCGGCGAGCCCGCGCTCGCCAGGCTCATCGAGCCCGCGTTCGGCTGGCTGCGCTCGGCATCAGAGACCGCCTTCCACGTCGTCAGCTTCCTCATTGCCTTCGCGATCGTGACGTATGTCACGACCGTGGTCGGCGAGCTCGCGCCCAAATACCTCGCGATACAGCGCGCGCTGCGCCTCGCGCTCTGGACGGCATACCCGCTCCATCTCTTCTACCGGGTCATGTACCCCTTCATCACGCTCGTCAACGTGAGCGCCAACGCCATCCTGCGGTGGGTCGGGATCCGGCCGAGCGACGAGCTGAACGTCCACAGCGAGGAGGAGCTCAAGATGCTCGTCGCGGTCTCCACCAAGAAGGGCGTCCTCCAGGAGAGCGAGCGGGTCATCGTCGGGCGCGCGATGGAGTTCGCCGACAGGGTGGTCCGCCAGGTCATGGTCCCGCGCACCGAAATCGTCGCGGCCCCCGACGACACCGCCGTCTCCGATCTCCTCGCCATGGCGCGCCAGAACCGGTTCTCACGGTTCCCCGTCTACCAGGAGGACCTCGATCACGTCGTGGGCATCGTCCACGTGAAGGATCTCGTCGGGATCGATCCGGAGTCGCGCGCGAAGGCACGCGACGTGATGCGCAAGGTGCCAGTGATCCCTGAGACGATGCGGCTCGACCAGGCCCTGGCCGAATTCCGCCGGCAGCGCGTCCAGGCGGCGATCGTGCTCGACGAGTTCGGCGGCACGGCCGGCCTGGTCACGCTCGAGGACGTCATCGAGGAGCTCGTCGGCGAGGTTCACGATGAGTTCGATCGTGAGGTCCCCGCCTTCCGCGAGGAGGCGCCGGGGACCGTCCTGGTCGACGGGCTCACGTCGCTCGACGATCTCCGCGATCGTCTTGGCGCTGAGCTGCCGGACGAGCCGTACGACACGGTCGGCGGGATGGTCTTCGGGAGGCTGGGACGGCTTGCCGCGGTCGGCGACACGGTGGAGGTCGAGGGCTACCGCTTCGTTGTCACGAGCGTCGACGGACGTCGCGTCGCCGAAGTGCGTGTCCAGCCGGCGCGCGGGCCGCGCAAAGCGGTGTGATCGAACGGTCACGGATGTGACGGATAAGTAACGGCATGCTTGCCCGCCACGTTGGCATGACAGGTGCTCATAGGTCCGTCGTGATCGAGATTTTGACGAGCGATGGCGGACTGGCGATCCTCAGCGCGGTCGGCATCATGGCGACCGCGGTCTCCATCGTGCGCGACGCCAGGGCGCAGAAGTCCCGCCTCGTGACCGAAGACCTCCCTATCGACCTTCGGCGCGTCGCCTAGAACAGCGACCGCAGGAAGGCCACCGCCTCCCCGATCCGCGCCGCCCAGAAGGCCTGCGCGCGCGGGTCCATGAGGACGAAGATCCCCATCGCCGCGAGCGTGACGATGCCGGTCATGAGCCCGAACGCGACCGCGCTCGACCGGAACCCGACGCGCATCGCCTCACTCTATCGGTGAGGCCCGACTAGCTCTTTCCGGCGGACCGCAGACGCGCGACGAGGTTGTCCAGGCGCGCGCGCGAGATCGTGAGGAACTTCGCTAGGTTCTGCCGGTCGCCCTCCGCGATCGTGCCATGCCCGTCCTCGCCGATCGCGCGGGCCAGGTCGGACAGCGCCTCGTTGAGCTTGCGGGTCGCGGTGATCAGCGCATCGTCCCGGAGCGGTGGGATCGCCGGCTCGGGCCGGGCCGCGCGCTCGCCGGGATGCAGGAGCCGTTCGACCCGCTCGTGGAGCCGAAGCAGGGTGAGCTTGCCGCCGATGATCTGCCTCGCGAGGGCCTTCCGGCGTCGCGGGTTGTCCAGCTTCATGAGCTCGTACGCGGCGGACAGCGTGTCGTAGCGCTGGCTGACCATCTCGCGAACATCGTCGGGCGCGGTCGCGAGACGCAGCCGGTTCTCGACGTAGCCCTTGTCCTTGCCAAGCTTGGTGGCGAGATTGCGGATCGAGTATCCGAGCTCGCCAGTCATCTTCTTGTAGATCACTGCCTCATCGAGCGGCGAGAGGTCCTCGCGCTGGAGGTTCTCGATGAGCGCGATCTCGAGCGCGGTCGCGTCGTCGAAACGCTCGACGATGGAGGGGATCGTCTGCTTTCCCGCGAGCTTTGACGCGCGCCACCGCCGCTCGCCGGCGATGATCTCGTAGTCGTCGCCCGCCGGACGCACGAGGATCGGCTGGAGCACGCCGTGCTCGCGGATCGAAGCGGCAAGCTCGCCGAGCGTCTCCTCGTGCCAGGTCATGCGCGGCTGCGAAGGGTTCGGGACGACCTTCTCGAGCGGGATGTCGCGGACCGCCGTCGGCGTCCGCGCGGAGAGCAGGCTGATGATCCCGGGCTGAGCGTCGCTCTCCTGCTGGAAGATCCGGTCGCCGGCATCGCGGAAGCTCTTCCGTGGGCGACTACTTGTGAGCACCGATGACCTCCTTCGCCAGGTCCACGAAGCTCTTCGCCGCGTCGCTTCGCGGTTCGTAGACGGTGATCGGGACCCCGGCGGTGGGTGCCTCGCCGATCTTGACGGATTGGCGGATGACCGTGCCGAAGACCTGGTGGTCGCCGAGGTCCTTCAGCGAGTCGAGCATGTCGCGCGCGAGGATCGTCCGGCTGTCGTAGAACGTGGGCAGCAGGCCGAGGACCTTCAGCTGCGGGTTCAACCGGTTCTGGACCGTCTTGATGATCTTGAGGAG
>VBGS01000173.1 GCA_005889445.1 Chloroflexota bacterium | reverse complement strand
CGACCCACCGACCGTCGACAGCAGCTTCTTCGCGATGACGATCCGCATGGGCGAGAGCCTATGCGAGCACTTTGACGTTCGTGCGCGAGGCGCCGAGCGCTCGCCCATATGCGTCCTCAACGCGATCGATGACCCGGTCCCAGTCCCACCGTTCACGCAGCTTCTCCGCGCCGGCGCGTCCCATCGACAGGCGCATCGCGGGATCGTCGAGCAGACGGAGGATCGCTTCTGCGACGTCCTCGGCGCGTTGTCGTACACAGAATCCGTCGAGGTTGTGCGCGATCACCTCACGCAGCGGCGGAATGTCGCGGATTTCTCGGTGCCGGTCGCGCGCTCGATGTCGATGATCCGCTCGTCGGCGTATCGCGCGAACTCGTCGAAGAAGCTCGAGTAAAACCCGGGGATACCGATGAAGACGAAGCGCGCATCCGGGTGCCGGCGCCACACCAGCTCCGCCGCGTCCAGCAGGTGGATATAGCCCTTGTAGCGCTCCTTGCGTCCGATGTACAGGACGAGCGGTGCGTCGCGCGGGATCCCGTGCGTCGCACGAAACTTCGGACCGTCGTGAGAGCGAAGCGCGTTCGGGCCCATGCCGGTCGTCACGATTCGGTCGGCAACGATCCCGTTGTCGGCGAACCAGCCGCGCTCCCACTCGGTCATCGTCGTGAGCGCGTGCGCGCGGCGGTACCGGGCGAAGTCGCTCGGCGTATCGCCCCCATGGAACTGGCCCGGGTGGGCGAGCGGCGTCAGCACGACCGGGATGTCGAGCGACTCGGCGACATCGAGAGAGCTGTCGAGGTACTCGCGCCCGATGTTGTGGACGAGATCACGGTCCTCCGCGTACCACTCGAGAATGTCGGTCCGCATCAGATCGACGAGCGTGGAGGCGTCGGCGACCTGTCCCAGGAACCCGCCGCGCGGTTTCACTTGGACGACTTCGACTCCCTGTTCAACGAACACGCGCCGATCATCGAATGCCTGCGCGCAGACCACACGGACCTCGTGCCCGCGCGCCGCGAGGCGCGTCGCGAATTGGTACGCCAGGCTTTCGGAGCCGCCGACCTTCGCATAGGCGCGCTTGGTGAAGAGGACCTTCATCTCGTCGCCCGCTTGCGCAAGGCGCGTGCTAGGACGCGGCCGCGCTCTCGTCGAGGCCGATGAACTTGGACCAGCTGCGCTCGCCAGCTCGCACGTACGACGAGTAGAGATACTGCGGCGTCGCCGGCGGACGCACCGGCTGCCGGAGCAGGGTCATGCGCGACTCGATGAGTGTTCGCCCACCCTTCCGGTGATTGCACGACTTGCACGCTGCGACGACGTTCTCCCAGACGTGCTGACCTCCACGATGCCGAGGCATCACGTGATCCAGCGTGAGGTCGTGGCCGCGCTTTCCGCAGTACTGGCAGGTGTGGTCGTCACGGACGAGCACTTCCTTGCGGGTCATCTTTACGACCGGGCGTGGCCGCTTCACGTGATAGGCCAAGCGGATGACTGAGGGCGACGGAAAACTCAGGCGCTCGCTGGTCACCAGATGCCCGTTCTGCTCCACGACGCTCGCCTTGTCCTTGGAGAGCAGGACGACCGCTCGGCGCACATTGCACACGTTCAGCGGCTGGAAGTCGAGGTTGAGCACCAGGACATTCGCGTCGACTACGCCCATGTTCAGATTCTAGGGTCAGCGCGGTACGATGGGGGTTCTGTGAGCGCTGTTTCATCCAACGGACACAACGGTCCCAAGGGCACCTGGACCCTGAAGACCGGCCTCGCCCAGATGCTGAAAGGCGGGGTGATCATGGACGTCGTCACGCCGGAGCACGCGAAGATCGCCGAAGACGCTGGGGCGGTGGCGGTCATGGCCCTCGAGCGCGTCCCGGCCGACATCCGTGCCGCCGGTGGGGTCGCGCGCATGAGCGATCCCGAAATGATCCAACGGATCATGGAGGCGGTGACCATCCCGGTCATGGCGAAGTGCCGCATCGGGCACTTCGTCGAGGCGCAGGTGCTCGAGGCGATCGGTGTCGACTACATCGATGAGAGCGAGGTCCTCACACCCGCCGACGAGAAGTACCACGTGAACAAACACGACTTCAAAGTCCCCTTCGTGTGCGGTGCTCGCGAGCTCGGCGAGGCGCTGCGCCGCATCAACGAGGGCGCCGCGATGATCCGCAGCAAAGGCGAGGCTGGGACGGGAAACATCGTCGAGGCGGTGCGGCACATCCGCGCCATCACCGAAGCGATCGCGTCGCTGCACGACCTAGACGAGGGGCAGCTCGCCGCGAAGGCTGACGAACACCGTGTCCCGGTCGAGCTCGTGCGTCAGGTCGCGAAGGACGGGAAGCTGCCGGTGGTGCTGTTCTGCGCGGGCGGCATCGCGACCCCCTCTGACGCCGCGCTCATGATGCAGCTCGGCGCCGAAGGGAACTTCGTGGGATCCGGGATTTTCAAGTCGGCCGATCCGGCGCGCCGCGCGAAGGCGATCGTCGAGGCCACGACGCACTTCCGCGACGCGAAGCTCGTGGCCGAGGTGTCGCGCGGGCTCGGTGAGGCGATGCGCGGTCTTTCGCTCGACGCGATCCCCGCGGCAGAACGACTTGCCGTCCGCGGTTGGTGACGCCCGACCGCTGACCGCGCGCGTCGGCGTTCTCGGTCTTCAGGGCGATTTCGCTGAGCACCTCGCCACGCTCGATCGGCTGGGCGTCGACGGCGTCGATGTCCGTCGCCCCGAACAGCTGGACGAGATCGATGCGCTGATCATCCCCGGCGGTGAGAGCACGACCATCGGCAAGCTCGCGCGGCAGTACGGCATCATCGAAAAGCTTCGCGACCGCGTCGCCGAGGGAATGCCGGTGTGGGGCACGTGTGCGGGAGCGATCTTCATCGCCAAGGATGTCCCTGCGCATCCGCATCCCCTCGCTGCGCTCATGGACATCACCGTCGAGAGAAACGCGTTCGGACGACAGATCGATAGCTTCGAGGCCGACATCAAGGTGAACGAGCTGGGGCCGCGGGCATTCCATGCCGTCTTCATCCGCTCGCCTCAGATCATCCGTGTCGGACCTGGGGTCGATGTGCTGGCGACCCTGGACGACGGCCGGGTGGTGGCCGCACGCCAAGGCCGCCTCCTGGCGACGAGCTTCCATCCCGAGCTCACGAACGACGACCGGTTTCATCGCTACTTCCTTTCGCTCGGAAAGCGGTAATGCCCGCGCGGGCGGCGACCCCGTTCGATCTGCGTCGGGTGTCGGCGCTCCTCACCGATTCGGTTCGCGATCCCGCCGGGATGATGGCTTCGGCACTGCCCGCACCGCTCGCCACGGGGGCGGTCGCGAGCTGGACGCGCTTGCTTCCCGGACTGCTCGGACTGCAAGGCCGGCTGCGCGTCTTCCTCGAGGAGTACCGCGGGCAGCTTCGCTCGACCGCGCTCGTCTACGACGGCCAGCGGCCGGAGTGGGTGATCCTCATCCTTGCCGCCTTGAGCGAGCCAGGCGGTGCCGACAGCGCGTTTCGCCTGCTATCAGGGATCAGCGGTGCAGCGGCGCGGGCGGGCATGCACCGGATCTTCGCGGGGGTCCCCGACGAGGCGCGCGCTCGCGAGACCTTCTTTCAGGCGGGCTTCTACTCGTACACGCGCGATACCTGGTATGTGGCGATGCGAACGGGCCGCGCGACCACCGCTCATGTCGATGGCGCACACGAGGTGACCGGCCGTGACGCGCACGACCTCTTCCGTTTCTATGCGATGACCACACCGCACGCCGTGCAGCGCGCGGAGCAGCTCTCGGTCACCGACTTCGACGTGAGCCGGCGCGGCGGCGCCTACGACCCGCCACACCTCGTCGGCGGAAACCCGCTCGCGATGAAGCGCGAGCGCGCGGTGGTCGCCGGTGACGATCTGAAGCCGCGCGCCTTCGGGCTCGCGTTCAGCGGGATGGAACGGCATCCGCACGTCTGCAAAGTCCGCACAGTCGACGGCGACGTCGACCTCGCCCGCGATCTGTTGCGCGACGTCGCGCAGTCGCTGCCCCCGGGCCGCGTCGTTACCTCCCCGGTCCGCTCATACGAGGAGCACGTTGGGCGCGCGCTGCTTTCCGAAGGATTTCGCGAGACCGCCACCTCGATGCTGTTCACGAAGGAGCTTGCCGTCCGCGTGGAGGAGCGCGCCTTCGCGCCGGCGGTGGTCCGTTGAGCGGCGAGCCCGAGTGGCGCGACGTCGATACGCGCGAGGGCTATGACCGCTGGGCCTCGACCTACGACGTCGAAGGGAATCCGCTTCTCGCGCTCGAGGAACCTGAGGTTGACCGCTCGCTCGGTGACGTGGCCGGGCTTGACGTCCTCGATGTGGGAGCCGGCACTGGACGTCACGCGATCCGCATCGCCGCCGCCGGCGCGCGCGTGACCGCGCTCGACTTCTCGGAAGGGATGCTCGCGCGAGGTCGCACAAAGCCGGCGGCCGACCGGGTTCGCTGGCTCAGCCACGACGCGAACCGCCCGTTGCCGCTTCCGGATCGCTCTTTCGACCGCGTCCTATCGGCGCTCGTCCTGGAGCACATTGCCGACCCGGTGCCATTCTTGCGCGAGCTAGGGCGTGTGACGCGCGGCGACGGCCGCATCGTCGTGACCGCGATGCATCCGGCGATGTTCTTGCGCGGCGTCTCGGCGCGGTTCCGCGACTCGGAGACGGGCGAATTTCTACGCCCGCGGTCGTATGTGATGCAGCTTTCCGACTACGTGATGAGCGCCATTCGGGCCGGGCTCGCGATCGTGACGATCGCCGAGCTCACCCCTGACGAGGGCCTCGCGGCGCGTGTTCCCCGGGCCGAGAAGTACGTCGGCTGGCCGATGCTCGTCGTGATGGTGCTGCGGCCGGGTTGAGCGCTGCCCCGGCGCGCCGCCCGTGGTCGTCTCCGGTTCGACACGCGACCAGCCGGAGCGCCCCGCGTATGCTCCTTGCAGTCACTACTTGGATGCGTGGCCGCCCGCTTCGACGGCTGATGACATGACAAGAGACCAGCTCGCCGCGACCGACGACCTCGACGCCATCCTCCGCGCCCTTCCCCCGGAGCTGATGCAACGGGTGCGCGCGCTCGAGTCGCTCGAAGGCATCCTTGAGGTCGTCATGGATCTCGGTCGCACGCCCGAAGCACGGTTCGCCGGACGTGAAGAGATCCTCTCCCATCGCGAGGTGACCGCGGAGGACATCGCGTACGTGATTTCGCGGATCGGCCAGTTCGGCGGCGACAACCGTGCCGGCATCGAGCGGACGCTCCATCGGATCAGCGCGCTCCGCAACCGCGCCGGCAAGGTCGTCGGCCTCACCCTCCGAGTCGGACGCGCCGTCTACGGGACGATGGAGATCATCCGCGACGTCGTCGAATCAGGGAAGTCGATCCTCCTTCTTGGCCGACCCGGTGTCGGAAAGACGACGCTGCTCCGTGAAGTCGCTCGCGTCCTCGCGGACGAGCTCGGGAAGCGCGTGGTCGTCGTTGACACGTCGAACGAGATCGCCGGCGACGGCGACATCCCTCATCCCGGTATCGGTCGCGCTCGCCGAATGCAGGTCGCGACCCCTTCGCTGCAGCACGCCGTGATGATCGAAGCCGTCGAGAACCACATGCCCGAGGTCGTCGTCATCGACGAGATCGGCACCGAGCAGGAGGCCGCCGCCGCGCGAACCATCGCCGAGCGCGGCGTTCAGCTCATCGCGACCGCGCACGGCAACACTCTCGAGAATCTCATGCTGAACCCCACGCTCTCGGACCTGGTCGGCGGGATCCAGACCGTCACGCTCTCCGATGAAGAGGCGCGCCGCCGCGGCACCCAGAAGAGCGTCCTCGAGCGGAAAGCGCCGCCGACATTCCAAGTACTCGTCGAGATCCAGGCGTACCAACGTGTCGCGATCTATCACGACGTCGGGCAGACCGTCGATGCAGTCCTGCTTGGCATGCCGGTCGCGCCAGAGACGCGCGAGCGCGACCCGTCGGGCGAGATGGTCGTTGGGTCGCGGACGCCGACGCGCGCGGTATCCGAAGCCGTCGAGCGGCGCAGCACACCGCGCATCCCGCCAATGAACGGGAACGGGGCGCGCGAGACGCTGAAGGTGTACCCGTTCGGGCTGTCCTGGAACCGGGTCGAAGACGCCGCGCGCGGCCTCGGGCTGCCGGTCGCGATCGTGCGCGAGCCCGAGGATGCCGACGTCGTCATCACGCTGAAGAACTACTACCGCCGGAAGACGCCGCGCCTGCGCAACGCCGAGTCGGAGGGCGTTCCGATCTACATCGCGCGCTCGAACTCGGCCACGCAGATCGCGAGCGCGCTCGCGTCGGTCCTCGAGCTTCGTCGCGGGCCTGAGGACAAGGCGCTCGAGGAGGCGCGTGACGCGATCGAACAGGTGACGAGCGGCGGCTCGGGTGAGATCGAGCTCGCGCCGCAGAACGCCTATGTGCGCAAGCTGCAGCACGAATTGGTCGAGCGGGCGAATCTTTCCTCGCGCAGCACTGGACACGAGCCTTTCCGCCGCGTTCAGATCTACAAGTGAGCGCGGGCCTCTTCCTGTCGTTCGAGGGCGGGGAAGGCCTCGGGAAATCGCTCCAGGCCGCGCGGCTCGGCGACGCGTTGCGCGCGCGCGGCCGTGACGTGGTGCTGACCCGGGAGCCTGGTGGGACCGCAGCTGGCGAGCGCATCCGCGACATCGTCCTTCATGCGCGCGAGGCGCCGCTCTCGGCCGAGGCGCAAGCGCTCCTCTTCAACGCGGCGCGCGCGCAGCTCGTTCGTGACGTTATCCGCCCCGCGCTTGCCGCGGGAAAGATCGTTATCGCCGATCGGTATTTCGATTCGACGCTCGCCTATCAGGGCTACGCGAACGGCGCCGATCTCGATGGGCT
>VBGS01000172.1 GCA_005889445.1 Chloroflexota bacterium | reverse complement strand
GTCGTCTCCTCTGTTCAGATGTCGCCTCTGTGCAGGCGCACCGGACGATCGAGCAGACGCCGTGCCGAATTGACCGCGTGTAACGAATTTGCTTGTCGGGCGAGTCAGAGCCGCGATGCGAGCGACCGAACGCGCCGCTCGATGCCGTCACGCACTCTCCTGAATGCGGCAAGCCGTTCTGCGTCCGAGCCGCCGGCGAGCGCCGGGTCGGGAAAGCTCCACCGCAGCTTCATCCCGGACCGGGGAGGGATCGGGCAGTTGGCGTCGCAGACGGTGACCACGACGTCCCAGCCCTCACCCACCTCGTCCACGGGCTTGCTTCTCTGGGAGCTGATATCGACGCCGACCTCGCGCATCGCCTGGATCGCTAGTGGATGCAGCTCGGTCGCGATCGTTCCGGCGCTCTCCACGACGAAGCGGTCACCCGCGAGCGCGCGGAGGAATCCCTCGGCCATCTGAGAACGCGCGGCGTTGTGCGAGCACAAGAAAAGGACGCGCCGCATGAACCCACTCTATGGGCCCACGGGCGCGTCCCGACGTGCGTCGCGAGTTCGCTACGCGAGCGAGAGGATGTCCAGGAACGAGCGGGTGTTGGTGCCCGGGTTGAAGATCTGGGGACCGGCGTAGAAGACGAGGACAAGGACGATGAGGATGAGCAGGATGATCCCGATGATCATGCCTGCGCCGAAACCACCGTCATTCGTCACGACCGGACCGCCGGGCGGGTTGACGTTTACCTGGCCCAATTCAATACCTCCTTGCGCTAACTCGCCTGACACACTCGCAAGCACCGTGCCGGAATCACGCGCTTGTTCCTATGCTCGGCTGCCGTGCGCCTGAGCCCGCTAAGACACAAATGGTTCGCGGCGTTCACCGGATCCGTTGGCCTGGGAGGGATCGGCGATGAGGTCGCCCGGCTCGCATTACCGCTCCTCATCCTCGACCTTACGCACTCGATCGCCGCGGCCGCGGCGCTTCGTCTGGTCCAGGCGCTCCCGTACGTTTTCTTCGGCGGGATCGCCGGCGTCCTCATCGACCGTGCGGACAAACGAAAGCTGCTCATCGCCTGCGACGCGCTCAGCGTCGCTCTGACCCTCGCGCTTCCCGTGTCCGTGGCTGCGGGCGTGTTCTCCCTCAATCTGCTGTACGCGATCGGCTTCCTTCTCGGGACCGTCGAGGTCGCCTGGGGCGTCACGACCGACTTCAGCGTCGTGCCCGCGCTCGTCGAGCCCGACGAGCTCACCAGCGCCAACGCCGCGTACTTCGGCGTCGATCGGACGGCGCGCATCCTCGGACCTACGATCGGCGGGCTCGCGATCGCGGCGCTCGGGACTGCGAATGCCATGTACATCGCCGCTCTCGCATTCGTCCCGACCCTCGTCGTGTTCTTTCTCATGCCGCCGATCTACGAGACCGAGCGTCCGACCACGGCGATCACGCCCGCGAACATCGCGCATGAGCTCGGCGAGGGCTTCGCCTTCGTGTGGCGGAGCAAGATCCTTCGCTGGCTGCTCGTGCTGATGTTCATCGCGAATCTCGGTCAGCAGGGGATCCAGACGCTCGTCCTGTATGTGCTTCGCGAGGAGAACCATCTCGATGAGGTCACCATCGGCCTCGCGCTTTCGCTTGCGGGTGCGGTGACGGTCCTCGCGAGCTTCATCGCACCGCGTCTCGCACAGGGCAGGCCCCTCGGCCACACGCTGCTCGGGTCGGCGGGGCTCGCCGGACTCGTGATCTTCGCGACGGCGTTCGTACGCGACTGGCGCCTGGTCGTCGCCGGGTTCGCGGCACGCGAGACCGCGTGGATCGGATTCATCATCTACGCCTTCGTCCCACGGCAGCGCGAGGTGCCGACACGGATCCGAGGGCGAGCGAACGGGGCGTTTCGCACCATCGTGCTGATCGCCAACAGCATCTCCGCGCCCTTCCTGTCCGCGATCGTTGTCTGGGCGAGCTCGGCCGCGGCCTTCGCGGTTGCTGGGGCGCTCGCGCTCCTCGCGGTGGCCGTGACGTATTTCACGCCACTGCGACGTTACAACTTGAATGAGGTTCCACCCGACGAGATCCCCGTTGAGGCGCAAGCGGCGGAGTGAGCTAGTCGGGCTTCGCGCCCTCGCGCTGCTCGGCCGCGCGGTCGTGACGTCCACCGCGCGGCACGCGCTTGCCCGCCCGCGTGCGAGCGGGCGGACCGTCTCCATTCGGATCGTGTTCGCGGACCGGCATCGGCTCGCGGTCGAGCTCCTTGCGGATCCTCGGTGGAAGCTTGCCGCCTCCTGAAGAGAGCGCCGCGGCCTTGCGCCGGGTCAGCTCCTTCGCGGGTGGCTTGTTCGGCCGAGCGCGGCTGCGCATGGCGCAGGCCCGTGCACCCGGCGTGCCTCGCGGATCCCACCGGGCCGTTTAGGCTCCGAGCCGAATGCCGTTCGAGCACGTTCCGCCCGGGCAGACCATGCCCGACCCGCGCCCGGGCGACTTCATCCTCACGCATGGAGGCGAGCTCTTCTCGCGGTTGATCCAGATCGGCCAGGGGCTCCGTTTCCGCGGACCGGACGCGCCGTACACGTACTGGAACCACACCGCGCTCATCGTCTCTGAGGGTGGCGCGCTCATCGAGGCGCTCGGGCCGGGCGTTCGGCGCACCACGCTGGCGGCCTACGTCGCGACGCAGTACACGGTGGTCCACATCGATGCGTCGACCGAAGATCGCACCGAGGCGGTCGCCTTCGCCGAGCACTACCTCGGCGCGCAATACGACTGGGCGACGATCGCGAGCATCGGGCTCTCGCTGCTGACCGGTGCGAAGTTCAGCTTCGGATTCTCAGGGCAGCTCATCTGCAGCGGACTGGTCGCTCGCGCGCTCGAGCGCACCGCGGTGATCTTCGACGACGAGCCGTCCCACGTCATGCCCGCCACGCTCGCGAAGCTCTTCGGCGTCACACCGCCCGCGAATACTCCCAAGGGAGTCCCCGCGCGGTGCGACTAGCGCGAGCTTTCTAGTGGAGCTCGCTCGGCATGTAGGAGGCCGGCGCGGCCTCGCGGATCGCGCGCATCAGGACCTCGTAGCGCGCATCCTTCATGACGCAGGCAGCGGCCCCATAGGTCCGCGCGGCCTGGCAGACGTCGAGGTCGAGCGTGTACATGACCGACTGGACATCCGGAAGCTCGCGGCGCAGGTGCTTCAGCACCTTCAATCCATCCGCCCCGGGCATGTCCTCATCCAGAACGACCACGTCGGGAAGAAGCTCGTGGCACAGCTGGATCGCGGAGATGCCGTCCTTCGCGGTCGCGATGCAGGTCAGGTCGGGCTCGGCGTCGATCAGATAGCGGAGGTTCTCCCTGACCGACGGATGGTCGTCCGCGACGAGCACGCGCACTCGGTTATCCAAGACACCCCTCCCGCATGCCTTTCATAGAGCCGATCGGCCTCGCTGTCCAGCCGGTCTTATAGGGGACCCATAAGCCAGGCTCACGGCGCTCTTAGGTGCGGGGCCGATCATCGTGGCCATGCGGAGATGGGTCATCGCCTTCGTTGGGCTCGTCCTGGCCGGGTGCTCGGCGGCGAGCGTGGCCGCGCCGTCGGCCTCAGCAGTCGCGAGCGCGAGCGCCGCACCGGCGGCGAGCGCCGCATCCTCGACCACCACGGCGACGGTGGCCTCGACGACCTCGTCGTGCACCGCGCCCGCGCAGGCGATCACCGAGCTCACCGAGGGCCCGTACTACAAGGCAGGCGCGCCACAGCGCGCCACCCTCAGCACGACCGGAGTCGCGGGAACGCCGCTCGTGCTGACCGGGTATGTCCTCTCGACGTCCTGCCAGCCGATCGCGAACGCGAAGCTCGACTTCTGGCAGGCCGACGGCAATGGGAACTACGACAACTCCGGATACACGCTGCGCGGCTGGCAGCTCACCGATGCGAACGGCGCGTATCGCCTCGAGACCGTCATCCCCGGCCTCTACCCGGGTCGCACCGAGCACATCCACGTGAAGGTGACGGTCAACGGGAAGACCTACACCTCACAGCTCTTCTTCCCCGGCGTCTCGCAGAACGCGGGGGACAGCATCTACGCGGCGAACATGCTCATCGCGCTGAACAGCGCGACGACGACTCCGCGCACCGGAACGTTCAACTTCATCATCAGCGTCTAGCAGTCGGATCAACCGCCGAGCGCGAGACTCTCCGTGTTGAATTCAGGGCGGAACGGATCGAGGAACGTGACGCCCTCAATGGACCGTCCGTGCTGCGCGTCCTCAGTCAACACGTACGGGATCTGCGCGAGCTTCGCGGCCGCCCAGACGAGCGCGTCCCAGAGTGAAAGACGGTGCGCCTCGGCGCCTCGGCATCCTTCGAGGACGAGCGGGGCAGTCACATCGAGGACTCGGCACGCCGCTGCGAGCCGTTCGACCTGCTGGATGGCTGCTCCGGGCCGGATCCGCTCCGGTAGCCGCTGGGTAACGACCACGTAGAACTCGCTGAGATTCTGAGCGCAGAGCGCCGCTCGCTCCGCGGCGATGCAGCGGTCGAGAAGATCAACGGCGATCGCCTGCTTGCGCCGATCGCGCGGGTCGTGGGCGTAGACGAGGACGTTAGTGTCGAGAAGGAGCAGGCCCGAGCCGTTGCTCATAGAGGTCCTCTCGTCGCCAGGTACGCCCGGTCTGCGCGACGCGCATCTTCATTCGTTCGCCGATGAGGCGCTTCGCCGCGCGCCAAGACTCTTCGCGATTGGGAAAGGGCGATGGGGAACGGCCGAGTTGATCGATCCCCCGCCGTATGAGTTCAGCCTCAGGCACGCGCAGCTCGCGGGCGCGCCGCTTTAGCAGTCGCTCCTGGCGCTGCTCGATGTAGACCTGCTTGCGGACCATGCGGGCCACATCGCTAAATATACATCGCGATATACATCGTCCCAGGAGCGAGGCGGCCCGCAGCGAGCGGGCCACCTCAGCTCTTCAGCTCGATCCGCTACTGGTGGTAGACGCCGATCCCTCCTAGGAGATGAGCCGGCGTTGGGCGCAGCGGGACGAAGATCTCGTCGTTGATCGGGTTGGCGGCAACCGAGTGCGAATTGGGCCCGGTGGACACGTTCTGGATCCATTTGTCGGTCATCGCGTCGATGACCCCGAGCACGGGACCGCTCGGATTGTTGCGCGCGGCCACGTAGTAGTGCTTGTCGCCGGGGTTGTACCAGACCTGGTCCGCGCCGCTGACCTGCGCGATCGTTGCGACGATCGAGCCGGTGCGAGCGTCCATGACCTGCACCGCCGTCGGGTCGCCGCAGCCGAGGAGCAGATGCTGCTTCGGGCCGAGCGCGAGCCCGGCTGGACCACAGTTCTGGACCGGGAAGAGGCCGACACGCATGTGCGTGCGTGGATCGATGACCGCGACCGCGCCGCCCGGGGCGGTCGTCGCCTCAGGTACTGACATGTAGAAGAGCTGCGTCTCGGGGTCCCAGACGGGCTGCTCGAGCCCGGCCGTCGCGTCGGCGAAGGTGATCTTGGCGACGATCGCGCGGGTCTGCGTGTCGATCAGGCTCACGAAGGGGGGCGTGTCTGCGTCGTTCGCGATGAGGATCAGCTTGTCCTTCTGGTCGTACGCGATCTCGTCGGCGCGAGTCACGCTGTTGCCGGTCGAAATTGTGGCCACCCAAGAGTTGGTGCGCAGGTCGAACACCTGCACGCGGCTCATTCCGTCACCGACCCAGAGCTCGTCGCGATCGTGCACCACGACGACGCCGTTCGGACCGGACGTATCGGGGTTGCCGGTGTCGCCGACGAAGGCTGGCGAGCCGGTCAGCCGTGTCTCGAACGTGTTAGACGACGCGTCGAAGATATCGACCGCCTTGTTCGAACGGTCCGCGAGGTAGTACGTCTGACCGGATCGCTCGACGAAGCTGATGTCAAAGCTCTTCAATGGGATGCTGCCGGCCGGGAGATCGATGAACGCG
>VBGS01000120.1 GCA_005889445.1 Chloroflexota bacterium | reverse complement strand
CTCGTGCAGCTCGCCGACGACCTCCACCGATGGGTGATAGTGGCCGTCGAGCTCGGCGGCCGTCATGTCGATGTGGATCACGACCTTGTCACGCCGCGGGTTCCACAGCACGGGCGCCCACTCCACCAGGTCGTATCCGATCGCGATGACGACATCGGCGTCGGCGAGCTCTTTCACGTTGGCGAGTTCGGTGCCCGAGCGCTGCAGGCCGACCGGCGGGAGTGAGTGCGGGCCGTTCGGCACGAGCGCGCCCTTCGCCATGTACGTGTGCGCGGCCCAGATGCGGCTTCGCTGGACGAGCCCGCGGAGCGCGTCGACCGCCGGGCGGCCTGTCGCTTGTCGGCGGATGACGCCGTTGCCGACGAGGATCACTGGGCGCTCGGCGGCGTCGATGACATCGGCCGCGCGCTGGATGACGCTCTCGTCCGCTCGCGGGTAGGTCGTGCGGCGTACCTCGAGTGGCGACGTGTCCACCGTCTCCGCGGCGATGTCCTCGGGCAGCTCGATGTGCGTCGCGCCCGGCTTCTCGAGACGAGCGAGACGGAACGCCTTGCGGACGACCTCGGGGGTCGCTTCGCCCACGGTGATGCGTGTCGACCACTTCGTGACCGGCGCGAACATCTGGACGACATCGATGTACTGGTGCGACTCCTTATGGGTTCGCTCCAGTCCCGCCTGCCCCGTGATCGCGACGAGCGGCGCCCGATCGAGCTGCGCGTCGGCGACGCCGGTCAGGAGGTTCGTGGCCCCCGGGCCGAGCGTCGAGAGACAGACGCCCGGGTAGGACGAGAGCCGGCCGTAGACATCGGCCATGAAGGCCGCTCCCTGCTCGTGCCGCGTCAGGACGAAGGTGATGCGCTCGCTCTCCGAGAGAGCGGCGTTCAGCGCCAGAGTCTCCTCGCCCGGGATACCGAACACGTGGCGAACGCCTTCGTTCTCGAGGCAGCGCACCAGGAGCTCGGCGACATTCACTGTGGGGACAAGATCATTGTCGCGGAAGTCGGCCGTGGGGTGCGGTCACTCCGAAGGTGGTGCTGCGGGCGCTGGTCCCTCCGCCGGTCCGATCCAGATCGTCTGGATGTTCGTGAATTCGCGGATCCCGAAGGTCGAAAGCTCTCGCCCATATCCCGAGCGCTTGACCCCTCCGAACGGCAGGCGCGGGTCCGACGCGACCATCCCGTTGATGAACACGCTGCCTGACTCGATGCGGCGCGCGAGCGACTCGCCGAGCGCGGTGTCGCGCGTCCACACGTTCGCGCCGAGGCCGTACTGCGAATCGTTCGCCACGCGCACGGCCTCATCGGCGTCGCGCACGCGGACAACGGCCGCGACCGGTCCGAAAGTCTCCTCTTTGAAGACGGGCATGTCGTCGGTGACGTCGACCAGCACCGTCGGCCGGTAGAAGAAGCCCCTTCCCGCGATCCGCTCGCCGCCCGTGAGCACCCGTGCGCCCATGCGGACCGACTCGTCGACCTGCCGCTCGAGGTTGTCCACGAGATCCCGGCGCGCGAGCGGTCCGATCTGCGTCTTCGGATCCGTCGGGTCGCCCACCACGAGATCCTCAACGGCCTTGGCGAACCTGCGCTCGAAGTCCTCGGCGATCGGGCGCTCCGCGATGAAGCGCTTCGCGGCGATGCACGACTGGCCGGTGTTCTGGTTCCGCGCGCGCGCCGCTATCTTGGCAGCCGCGTCGAGGTCGGCGTCGCGAAGGACGATGAAGGGGTCGGATCCACCGAGCTCAAGGACGGTCTTCTTCAGGGCGCGGCCGGCGCGCTCCGCGATGCGCGATCCCGTATCGGAGCTCCCCGTGAGCGTGACCGCGCGGATGCGCGGATCGTCGATGAGCGGCTCGATCGCGCCGCCCGCGACGAGCACTGTCCGCAGCAGACCCTCGGGGAATCCCGCGTCGCGCACCGCCTCCTCGATCGCGAGCGCGCACTGTGGAACGTTCGACGCGTGCTTCAGCACGGCCGCGTTGCCGGCCATGAAGGCAGGAGCTCCGAAACGAACGACCTGCCAGAAGGGGAAGTTCCACGGCATGACCGCGAGGATCACGCCGAGTGGCTCGAACGCCACAAGGCTCCTCCGCGCGTTCGTCTTGACCGGCTCATCCGCGAGGTACTCGATCGCGTGCTCCGCGTAATGGTCGCAACCCACCGCGCACTTCTCTATCTCAGCGCGAGCCTCGGCGATCGGCTTTCCCATCTCCTGCGTGATCAGCCCCGCGTAGCGGTCCGCGCGCTCGCGCAGGAGCTCGGCGAGCCGCCGCATGCTGCGGCCGCGCTCGGCGACGGGCCGGCCGCGCCACGCCTGGAACGCGCGGTCGGCGTCGGCCACGGCCGCCGCGACCTGGTCGGGCGTGAACGGCTCGAATGAAGCGAGGACTTCCTCGGTCGCCGGGTTGAGCGAGACGATGCGGGCGGCTGTCGTTGCCATGGGATCCATCGAGGATAGAACGCTACGGGTTCGCGAACGTATTCACGGGCTTCATCACCGTCACCTCGACGCCGGCGGCGGCCTTCTTGAAGCGCTCGCCGTCGCCGGCGACGCCGACCCCCGGGAAGAATCCGTAGTGCATCGGCACCGCGAGCTTCGGCTTCATGGCCCTCACGAGCGCCGCGGCCTCTTCGACGGTCATGACGAAACCGCCGTTTCCGATCGGCACGAACGCGACGTCAGTGTGGATCCGCTCGAGCTCGGGCAGGCGGTCAGTGTCGCCTGCGTGGTAATAGGTCCGGCCGGCGAGCTGGATCACGTACCCGCACCAGTTGTTCCTCTTGGGATGGTTCTCAAGACGCGCCGGATCGATGTTGTAGGCGGGCACGGCCTCGATCTTCACGCCGGCCGCCTCGCTGCGGTCGCCCGGCTTGATCGGCTTCACGTTCCCCGACAGCTCCTTCGCGACATCGGCCGGCGCGACGAAGATCGTCTTGCTCGCCTTGATCTTGTCGAGGTCGCCCTTTGAGTAGTGATCGCCGTGGGCGTGGGTGATGAGGACAAGGTCAGCCGGCGGCAGATCCCCACGCAGGCCCCACGGATCGATGTACATCACCAGGCGCTCGCCCTTCCACCGGAACGCGGACTGCTGATACCAGGTGAACCCCTCGAGCATTTTCTTCATCCTCCCATCGACGCGATTCCGGAGCCGTCCGACGCCCCATCACGCGCCTTCGACGGGCGGAGCGGGACGCTTTTCGGGCCAGGCGGCGAAGCTTCGACGGTAGTACATCAGCGGCGCGCCACCGAAGACCTCGCCGGCCTCGACACTGCCGATGAAGATCCAATGGTCGCCGGCCTCGATCGTCCGCGTCACCACGCAGGCCGCGTACGCGATCGATGCGTCGCGCAGGATGGCGGCTCCCCGTGCCTGCGGCGAAGGCGCCCAACGCACGCCGCTGAACTTTTCGTCGACCTTTGACGCGAAGAGCGTGGCGAGATCTTCGCTTCCCTCACGAAGGAAATTGATGACGAACGCGCCGTGCTGCTGCAGGTGCGGCAACGTCCGCGATGTCTTGTCGATCGAGACAAGCATGAGCGGCGGATCCGTGGAGAGCCCCACGAAGGTCTGGTTCAGCAGACCCTTTGGTTGCCCCGCCTCATCGAGCGTGGTGACGATGACCACTCCGGTGGGGAACGACGCAGAGACGGCGCGATAGACATCGCGTGGGACCGCCACGCCCTAGCGCGGGCCGCGCAGGTACGCGTCCTGTCCCTTGATCCAGTCCTCGCGCGGCGGGCTGAAAACGTCGATATCGGTGACATCGTCGAGGGCGAGCGCCGCGTGCGGCACCTTCGACGGGATCACCAGGACCTCACCCGCGGCGACGTCGTGGACCTCGGCGCCGTCGTCGCCGAGGGTCAATCGGAGCGTCCCCGCGAGGATGTAGGTGATCTGCTCCGACTCGTGCACGTGCTTCGGCACGACGGTGCCCTTCTTCAGGTAGATCTGCGCCAGCATCGCGCGCTCTCCATACAGGAAGCGCCGCTCGATGCCAGCGCTCAGCTGCTCTCGTGGATGATCGTCCCACCTGACCTTGCGCCCGTTCACGGCCACGCGATGCTAGGGCAATCCGCTGAGCTCGCGATCGAGGAAGGCCGTGACACGCTGTTCCCACTCCACGGGATGGGTGCTGTACGCCTTGACGTGATTGCACCCCGGGACCATCCAGAGGTCGGTTCGCGGATTCGCGCTCGCCGCCTTCAGTTCCAGACCGTGATGCGGGAGCACCAGATCGTCATCCGCGCAGTGGATGAACAGGAACGCGCGCTCGGGGTGCGCCGCGACTACCTTCGCCGGCGTGACCGTGGACAGGTCCAGACCCAGGAAGATCCGCGACGTGAGGACGATCCCCGGGGTGAACCACGATGGAAGGTTCGTATACCTGGTCGCCGACTCGCCGACGACCGTGTTGCCGTCCGCGAATGCCGAGTCCGTCACGACCGGTCCGATGAGCGGGTCGGCCTGGACCGTCATCAGCAGGCTTCCGCCTCCGAGCGACTCGCCGATGACCGCGACCCGGGCCCGCTCGAGATGTCCCTTTGCCGCCGCGAGATCGATCGCCGCGAGGATGTCGCGCGGCTCCTCGATGCCCAGGGTGTAGCGCGTCCCTGTTTCGTGCGCGGCCGTGGACGATGACCGCCGCGCGATCGGCGTTCGCGACGCCGAACCACCATCCCTTGAGGAGCAAGCCGTCGCGGCTCCGGAAGGCCACGTCCTCATGCGTCGGCGCGATGGCCGTGGCCGGCGGCTCCAGCGGCAGACGATCGACGCGCGTCACGCTTTCCGCGACACGGAATGAGATGCCGAGATACGCCGCAAGTGCCAGGACGAGCGTTCCGATGCCGAAAACCGCCCACGTCGTGCGGCTTTGTCGGAACACGCGACGAATGTATCGCTTTGCGAGTAACGCTCCGGAAAGTCGCGCGTTGAAACCGTGCACAGGGAAGGAGAAAGCATGCTCGCAAAGCTTCTCGCACTCCTGCTGCAATCCAAGGGCGCTGCGATCTCCGCGGTGTTCGTCCTTGGGACGACGGGAGCTCTCGTCAGCGCGACAACCCAGAACGGTGTAACGACGGTGACGATCACGCCGGCGACCGAGTCGGCGTCATCCAGTCCCGCCGACGCGTCGAAGGAAACCGACAACGACAAGGATGAGCACTCATCCACATCCAAGACCGAAACGACCACGCCCAGTAGCTGCTCGACCGAGGCACAAGCGGCGAACGCCGCGGTCCGCCAGATCGACAGGACGGCGATCCAGTTCAAGCTCTCCCTCGACAAGCTCGCGAGGGACAAGGGCGAGAAGGGTCGTCAGGCCGCACAAACGGCCGACGTCCAGCTCATGCAGACCCGTCGGGACGCGGTGAAGGCGATCCACGCGCTCGCGACGACCGCCTGCGCCAATGACGACGAGGACACGAACGACACAGCCGATGAGGACACGACCGACAACCAGAACACCGGTAGCAACAACGACGAGAACGATGACAAGGACTCGACGACGACGACGACGACGAGTGTCACGTTCACCGGCACGACGCCTCAGGCCATCGCCGACGAGGCCAGTGCCGCGATGACCCTCGCGTTCAACACGGCGAAGGCCACGATCTCGGCCCTGCCGACGGTCACAAGCAAGGACGCCCAGACCCGTGCGACCGACCAGAAGTCGACCGCTAAGAAGGGCACGGGCGAGAGCGGCCGGGGCCACGACTAGCTAACTACGTCAATTTCCGACCCCCCTGCGTCGAGCGGCCCGCCACATGAGGCGGGCCGCTCCATTTCATAGCGGTAGCGACGCCTAATCGCGCGCGAACGCGCCCGTTATCCCGGACGAGACAGATCGCTCGGCGCAGGGGATGGTGGGTGTGGTCAGCGACGCCAGCGTCGGCTCGCTGACCACACTGACTTTGTTCTTCCCCACCGAAGAACGCCGCCCAGACCCCTCGGGCGGCGTTCTCTATTTCCGGCGCGCGTCCAGGACGCGGCGCGCGCGATCGACGACCGGCGGATCGAGCAGCTTGCCGTCCGTGAAGCACTCGTTGATGACGGCGACCTGCTTGGGATGGATGAGCGATTTGCCAGCGAAGCCGAGGCGCCGCGCGCGAAGGGCGTCCTGCCGCAGGCCCGGCTCGTCGTTCAAGTCCGGCCAGATCCCGTCGATGGCGAGGCGACGCGCGGCGGTGGCGGCAACGACGACGGCTGACCGTGCGTAGAGGAGCTCGGAGGCCTCGGCCTCTCGCCGCGCGGGGAGGCCAAGGCCGAGCGCGAAGTCTTCGGCGCCGAACAGGAGCGCGCTGACGCGAGTCTCCGCGGCCAGCAACGGCGCGGCGATGAGCCCGCGAGCCGATTCGATCGAAACGACGATCGCCACGGGACTCAGTCCCGCCGCCCGCTCGTGCGCGTCGATCGACCCAAGCGCGCTTGCGAGATCGGCGACGGTGTCGACCTTCGGGAGGACGATGCCGTCCAGACCGGGACGCACGACCGCCTCGAGATCGGCGTCAAGCTCGCCGCTCGCCGGCGCGTTGACCCGGACAAATCGTGCCGGACCGGTGCTGCTGCGCGCGAGCGCGTCGCGCAGGCGCGTCCGCCCGGTGGGTTTCTCCTCGATCGGCACGCCGTCTTCCAGGTCGAGGATCGCCGCGTCGAGCGCCTCCATCGCGAGCGCGCGCTCGACCATGCGGTCGCGATGCGAGGGAACGAACATCATCGATCGCAGCCGGACGCTCAATACGATTTCGGCATCCCCAGCACGGTGTGACCGATGTACGCAAGCACCAGGTTGTTGCTGACCGGGGCGACCATCAGCAGACGGGTCTCGCGGAGCTTGCGCTCAACGTCGAGCTCCGACGCGAAGCCGTAGCCCCCGTAGGTGTCGAGCGCGGCGTTCGCGGCGTCCCACGACGCCTGCGACGCGAGAAGCTTGGCCATATTCGCGTCGGGTCCGCACGGTTTCCCGCTGTCGAAAAGCCACGCGGCTCGATCGCGCAGCAGCGCCGCGGCGTCGATGCGCGCGTACGCCTGCGCGATCGGGAACTGCACGCCCTGGTTCGTCCCGATCGGTCGTCCGAAGACGACTCGGTCCGTCGCGTATCGCGATGCGCGCTCGACGAACCAGCGGCCGTCGCCGATCGCCTCGGACGCGATGAGGATCCGCTCGGCGTTCCAGCTGTCGATGATCTGCCGGAAGCCCGCACCCTCCTCGCCGACAAGGTCGACGGCTGGGATCTCGAGGTCTTCGATGAACAGCTCGGTCGTGTGGTGATTGAGCATCGTCTGGATCGGACGGATCCGGATGCGATGCTCGGCGACCGCTTTCCGTAGGTCCACGACGAACACCGAGAGCCCGCGAGTCTTGTCGTCGAGATCCTCGTACGGTGTCGTGCGCGCGAGAAGCAGCAGGAGATCCGAGTGCTCGGCGCGCGAGATGAACACCTTCTTCCCGTTGACCACGTAGCGGTCCCCCTGGCGCGTGGCCGTCGTCCGGAGTCGTGTCGTCTCCGAGCCGGACTCAGGCTCGGTGACCCCGAACGCCTGGAGGCGAAGCTCGCCGCGGGCGATCGACGGAAGGTACCTGCGTTTCTGCTCGTCACTTCCATGCCGTAGCAGCGTTCCCATCGTGTACATCTGCGCGTGCGCGCTCGCGCCGTTCGCGCCAGACCGATTGACCTCCTCGAGGATCGCGGCGGCATCGCCGACGCCCAGCCCGGCCCCGCCGTACTCGGTCGGGATGAGCGCGCCGAGCCACCCGGCGTCGGTCAGCGCCCGCACGAAGCGTTCGGGATACGCGCGGGCGCGGTCGAGCTCGCGCCAATACTCGTCGCCGAACGTCGCGCAGAGCTCGCGGACCGCCACTCGAAGCTGCTCGCGGTCCGCGCTCGGCGAGAAGTCCATCAGTCCTTTGGCGAAGGGAAGTGCGAGCGCTCGGGCCCATTCGTCTTTGTCGGGATCATGAACGTCCGGGTCATGACCAGGACGATCGTGCCGTCCTGCTTGATGCCACGCTGCCGGACTTTCACGACCCCCCAACCCGGCCGCGAGCGCGTCTCACGCACCTCGACGACTTGGGTGTCCGCGTAGAGCGTGTCGCCGTCGAACAGCGGGTTGGGGAGCGTGACATCGCTCACGCCGAGCGCGAAGCCGTTTTGGCTTGTCTCGGGGACCATGAGGCCCGCGACGGTTGCCATCGTCAGGAAGCTGTTCACGAGCGGACGTCCGAACTCGGTCTGCGCCGCGTAGTTCGCGTCGCTGTGGATCGGGTTCATGTTGTTCGTCAGCAGGCTGAAGTGGATGTTGTCAGTCTTTGTGATCGTGCGGCCGACCGACGAGCGATACACGTCGCCGACCTTGAAGTCCTCGAGAAAGCGGCCGGTCACGGAGGCCGATGGTAGTCGCACTATGCGGCGAGTCGCGGCGCGAGCTCTCGAAGCCCCGCATGGACCTCGGCGTGGCAGTTCGCACACAGCATCACGCACTTTTCCAGTTCGGCGACGCTTCGTTCCCAACTGCGGTAGATGCCCTTATCCGATAGCCCGAATTCCTTGCCGGCGGGATCGCGGTGATGGAAATCGAAGACTCCGGGCGGGAACACTCCGCGGCATTCGTGGCAGGCGCCACCGAAGAGGGTCACCGCACGCAGCTTCATCTCCCGTCGCGCCTTCACCACGGCAGCTCCGCCGCGGCGCCCTTCCGCCAAATGTCGCAGACGATGGCAGTTCGCGCAGACGAGATCGCACTTGGCAGCCTCGGCCAGGAATCGTTCGAGCGAGCCGTTGAATTCGCCGAGGCGAAAGTCCTTTGTAGAAGGATCGCGATGGTGGAATTGGAGCGCCTCGACCGAGTCGGAGTACCCGCAGTCCATGCACCGCCCGCTGCGCGCTTCCACCAGCTCACGTTTCCGACGACGTCGCCGTTTGTTGAGAGAACGCAGATATGACTGCAGACGGCGCTCCCGTTTCGCGGCCTTTCTCGCCTCAGCATCCGGCCCCCGCACCGGATGCCGCGACGTGTTGTGCAGTCCGAACGGCGAGCAATCGAGACAAAACCTGCGCCGATAGAGCGACCGCATCTTGCCGTCGATGCGCTGCTTCGCGGGGAAGACCCTCCCGCATTGTTCGCAGACGAGCGTCTTGGGATCGCGATGGACCGGCTTGCGCGGACCACGAAGAGGCCGGTGCGGACGGCACGCTAAGCAGTGCTTCCGCCCACGCAGATCCAACGCGACGCCATTTACGACGAGGACAGACGGGAAGCCGGCGCCGCACTCCGCGCACGTTTGCACGAGGATGATCGAACATAGGTTCTAACGCCGTGTCAATAGGACCACGCGAGCTCGGCCCGCTCGCCGGGCGCATAGTCTCTGAACCTTCCCGAGGCGTCTCCTCGGGCTTGGCTGCGGATTGCCATGGCGCGTTCGCGCTTTAGGTTTCCCGACAGTTCACCCAGTAACACCCCTGAGTTTCCCCAAGGGGCTGCCCTTGACCATGAGCCGCTCGCTCTACCACTGAGCTACCAGGGAGTGCGAGAACGGATTTTAGGGTATCGCTGCCCTCACCGATAGCCAGCCGATGCCATGGCGGCGCGCGCATTGGCGTATTCATTCACGAGTGGCATCGCCCGCTATCGCCGTGGCCGAGTCGGAAGCCGAAGAAACCGGCCTCGACACGGCGTTCCGCCTCCTGTGGCTCGCCGTCATCTTCGACCTCCTCGCGTTCGGGCTCGGGTTCGAATGGGACCGGCGCTGGCACGCGACGCACCCGTTCGAAGACTTCTTCTCGCCGCCGCACCTGTTCATCTACTCGATGCACCTCTGCGCGACGATGACGCTCGCGTACATCACGTTCCAGCCGGAGCTGCGGCGCTGGTTCGGTGAAGCCTTCCGCTTGCCGCCATTCCCATTTCCTGTTCCCGGACCGATCGCGCTCGCTGGAGGCGGCTTCGTCGTCACCGCCCTCGCCGGATTCTTCGATGCCGTCTGGCACACCGCCTTCGGTCTCGACGAGACCGCCTGGTCGTTCCCCCACTCGATGCTCGGCTGGGGGATCTTCATCGCGTTCCTTGGGATCACGTCGTGCCGGCTCGCGATCGCCAAGTGGAAACCGCTCGGCATCGGATCGTCGATCGTCTTCGGGTTTCTCATCGTCGCGACGTCACTCGAGCGCTTTGCGGGACCGTACTGGAACAACATCAGCCCGGATGTCCTGCGCTTCATCGCGGCGATCCCCGTACTCGCCGCCGAGCCGCCGTTCCAGCACACCGTCCGCATCTACCTGGCGGAGAACATCACACGCTGGAATCCCCTCTTCGCGCCGCTCGCCGCGGCGGGCGTCGGGCTCGGGTTCGGACTTCTGCGGCGGCTCGATGCGCGGCCGCTGCTGCTCCTCGGCCTCGCCATGTTCCTGACGTATTCGTCGAACTACGTCCCGCTCATCGTTCCCGCGCTCGTCCTCGCGTCCGGCGCCGCTCATGCTCGGCGGAGCGCGCCTGGCGGACGGCATCTGGGATCTGCTGGAGCGCCCGGCGAAACGCGCGGTCCTCACCTTCGTGCTGCTCGCCGGCTTCGGAGCGCCCATAGTGACCGGCGTGATCGATCTCAGCCTTCGCTCGCGCATCCCCTGAGCGCTTGCTCTCGGCGAGCGAGTTTCTCCGTCGCGTTCCGGACGCCGTCCGACCGCACCTGCCGGAAGCGCTTTCCTCGTTCCGATCGACGACGCGGTTCTCTCTCGCCCAGCTGTGGTACGGGAACAGGCTGCTCCACTACGAGGTCTGGATCCGCGCCCGCGAACGACGGCTCGAGCTGGGACTCCACTTCGAGGCGGACGAGCTCACCAACGCACGGCTCCTGGCGGCGTTCCAGACGCACGAGCGTGCCGTCCATCGCGCGCTGGGCGACGCCGCGCTGATCGAGCACTGGGACAAGGGCTGGGCACGCGTCTGGGAGCCTGTCGCTCTCCAGACACTCGATGCTCCGTTCCTCGCTCGGATCACCGAACGTCTCGCCGGATACGTCGCCGCGCTTGAGCCGATGCTCCGCGACGAGCTGCCCGCGAATGTCGCGTGGTCAGAGCCGCGCGCCCGGTCGCCGCGCGCGTGACACAGCACCGGTGAAGAACCGCTATCGCCTGCGGGAACCCTTAGCGCTCGCGGGCCGCGTCCACCGCCTCGAGCGCGTTGCCGACGAGACGCTGCGCGCCGCCGACCGCACGCGGCACGTCGAAACGGCGGTCGAAGTTACCCAGGTTCTCGGCGGCCTCGAGCGCCTCCTCGAGCGCGGACTGCGCGAGGCGCAGTGCGGACCCCAGACGCTCGAGCTCGCCCGGATCGACGTCGCCCACCGGCGCATCATCGCATCCGCGCGCCTGCGTATGCTGGCGCTCGCGTGGATCCGCTCGAGCCAATCCGCCGCGTCTCGCAGATCCGTGAGTTCACGAGCGGAGTGGTCCCTGACGAAGCGATCGATCAGCTGCTCGAGCTCGCGCGCTGGACTGGGAGCTCCAAGAACACGCAGCCGTGGCACTTCATCGTCGTCCGCGACCGGGAGACGCTGCGAAAGCTCGCCGAGTTGCGACCGAACATCAACTGGGCCGCGGCGGCGCCGGTCGGTATCGCCCTCGTCCTCACGGGAGAGGACGCGCACAGCGAGTCCTATGACGAGGGCCGTGTCACCGAACGGCTGCTCACTGGAGCGACCATGCTCGGCTACGGCGCCGGGGTCGCGTGGTTCGGCGAGCCGCACCACGAGGCCGAGGCCAAGCGAATCCTCGGCATCCCCGAATCCCGACAGGCGCGTCAGATGGTCCTGATCGGGCGGCGCAAGTCCACGCGGGATCCGCGGCCCACCGGTCCGCCTCGCGGACGCAGGCCACTGAGCGAGCTGGTCAGCTTCGAGCGTTTCGGAGCGCCTAAGCGCTGACAAAGAGAAGGGGCGCCTCGCGGCGCCCCTTCCTGTTTACTCCAGGTAGTCCTTGAGCTTTCGGCTTCGCGAGGGATGACGCAGCTTGCGCAGGGCCTTCGCCTCGATCTGGCGGATCCGCTCGCGGGTGACGTTGAATTCGCGACCGACCTCTTCGAGCGTCCGCGTGCGGCCGTCCTCGAGACCGAAGCGCAGCTGCAGCACGCGCCGCTCGCGGCCGGTGAGCCCCTCGAGCACGCTCTCGACCTGCTCCTTGAGGAGCTTGTGCGAGGCCGCGTCGCTCGGGGCCAGGGCCTGGTTGTCGGGGATGAAGTCGCCGAGGTGCGAGTCCTCCTCCTCACCGATGGGCGTCTCGAGCGAGACCGGCTCCTGCGAGACCTTGACGATCTCGCGGACCTTGTCCGCGGTGATGAGCATCCGCTCGGCGATCTCCTCCGCGGTCGGCTCGCGGCCGAGCTCCTGGAGGAGTCCACGCGAGACGCGGATGAGCTTGTTGATCGTTTCGACCATGTGGACCGGGATGCGGATCGTCCGCGCCTGGTCCGCGATCGCGCGGGTGATGGCCTGACGGATCCACCAGGTCGCGTAGGTCGAGAACTTGTACCCCTTGCGGTAGTCGAACTTCTCGACCGCGCGGATGAGGCCGATGTTCCCTTCCTGGATGAGGTCGAGGAAGCTCATGCCCCGGCCGATGTACTTCTTCGCGATCGACACGACGAGTCGGAGGTTGGCCTCCGTCAGGTTGTGCCGTGCGTCGTCGCCCTTCTGGATCAGCTCGTCGGCGAGCCGGCGCAGCGCGCGCTGCTCGTCCGAGTCGCTCTGTGCGAGCTTGTCGAGGTTCTTGACGAGAATGTCGCGGAGCTCGGCGCCGAGCATGACGAGCTCGCCAAGCCGCTCCGCGCCCTCGGCGGGTCCATGGATCTTCGCGTACTGCGGGAGGATCCTGAACGCGAGGCGCTCGGGATCGCGGCGCGCGGCATCGATGAGCGAGACCGTCTCGTCGATGAGGACCTTCGCCTCGTAGCTGATCTCCTTGCTGTTCGCCTCGCCCTGCAGCGGGTCGCGCAGCTTGAGAAGCCGGCTGGTCACGCGCCTCAGCTCCTTGCTCGCCTCTTCGTCGTTCAGCGTGTAGCGGAGCGACTTCGTGGTGAAGCGCGTCGCCTCGTCGACGAACTCCTTCGGACGGCCGAGCGCCATCCGCTTCTTGACCTCGACGCCCAGCTCGTAGAGGTGGACGACCGAGAGCGGTGGCGACACGAGCGCCTGCTCGCCGAGCTCGATCGACTTCGCGAGGTTGACCTCTTCCTCCGCGGTCAGGAGCGGGACCTTCCCGATCTCCTTGAGGTACATGCGGACGGGGTCGTCGACGCTGATGAGATCGCTCGCGAGGACCGATGCGATCGAGTCCTCGCGCTGCATCTCCTCGGCTTCTTCCTCTTCCTCCTTGACCTGCGCCCACGTCGGGGACCGCTCGGCCTCGAGGATCTCGACGTTGTTGTCGTCGAGGGTGGTGAGGAGCTCTTCGACCTCGCCCGGCTCCGCGTCGGGGATCGCGCGGACGATGTCCTCCTGGGTGACGTAGCCCTGCTGGCGGCCGCGCGCGATGAGACGCTCCGCGGCCTCGCGGTGCTCCGGATGGATGCCGCGCTGCTCCGGCTGTGCCGTCGCCGTCGTCGTTTCCTTGATCTTGGTGCTGCTTTTCATTCGTCCCTCTGTTCCACATCCGCCGCGTGCAGGACGGTGTGCCGCTCCCGGCGTCTCATCAGCTCGTTCAGCTGTGACGCCAGGTCCTCGACCTCGCCGTCCGGTGTGCTTACGTCGCCTTCGCCGGCCCGCGCGAGCTTCTCGCGCGTGTCCCGGAGCTGGCGCCGCAGGTTTTGTTCCCGGAGCTTCAGCGCCGCGATCTCGATCGCCTGGCCGGCATCGAACTCGTCTGCGTGCTCCGGCGCCGAGGCGCCAAGGGCCGCCGCAATGGCGGCTAAGTGAGCCGGCAGGTCAGAGGTCGAATGCTCCCCCGACGAGAGCCGTGAGAAAAGCGCTCCAAAGTCGGGGTCACTGAAGTCGCCAGGGCCGAGGTCCACGCGTGCCGCTTCGTCCGGAAATCGCGTCAATAGTGCCATTAGGTAACGCTCCAGCGAGGCCGTTTGTTTCGCGCCTGTCTCAGTACCGGACGGTGCCGACCGGTCGCCGGACGCTCGCGTTTCATTCGGGCGCGCCGGCGCTGCCTCGGCCTCTCGGCGCAGCGACTCCTGTGTGAGGCCGGTCAACCGAGAGAGCGTCCCAAGGTACAGCTCGCGCGTCAGCGGGTCCGGCTCGTCGGCGACCAGCGGCAGCGCCTCAGCAAGGAAACGCCGGCGACCCTCGGGTCCTTCCAGGCCGCTCCGCGACGCGATCCGCTCGATGACGAACTCGAGGATCGGCTTCGCCTCGCCGACCAGAGCGCGGAGGCGTTCCGGATCGCGGCGAGCGAGCTCGTCCGGATCGGTCTCGTTGGGAAGGACGGTGACGTAGACGGCGAGCCCCGTCTTGGCGGTCACCGATCCGCGGCCGGCCCGCTGGACCGCCCGCTGGACCTGACGCGCGAGCTCGCTCCCGCGCTGCTCGGCCGAGCGCTGACCCGCGGCATCGCCGTCAAAGGCGACGACCGCCCGCTCGATCCGCATCGTGTCGAGTACGTGGTACTGGTCCTCGGTCAGGGCGGTGCCCATCGAGGCGACGACGTTGCCGAAGCCGGCCTGATGCATCCGCGCGCGGCGTCGAGCGCGTAGAGCGTCCCGCTCTTGTTGAAGAGGTCCGTCTGCGGCGAGTTGACGTATTTCCCGGGCTGGTCCGGCCGCATCGCCCGGCCGCCAAAGGCGATGATCCGGCCCCGGCCGTCCTTGATCGGCACCATGAGGCGGTCACGAAAGCGATCCCAGAGTCCCCGTTCGGTCTTGCTGGCGAGGCCGGCCGCGACCGCCTCCTCCTCGCGATAACCCTTCCGCACCAGGTACCCCAGGAGGCCGTCGCGAAGGTCAGGCGCGTAGCCAAGCCCGAAGCGCTCGACGGTCTCCGGACGGATGCCTCGGCCCCCCAGGTACCCGGCGACCTCTCGGCCGCGCTCGGTCCCCCGCAGCGCCTGACGGAAGTAGAAGAGCGCGGTGTCGTTGGCCGCAAGCAGGCGCTTCTCGCGCTCCTGGGCGGCAGGGTCGCGCCGGGATGTCAGCTCGACGCCGGCGCGGTCCGCCAGGACCCGGAGCGCCTCCACCGGCTCGAGGCCGTCCTGTTCCTCGAGCCAGGTGAAAATATCCCCGCCCTTCCCACATCCAAAGCAGTGGTACGTCCGGCGATCCGGGTCCACCTGAAAGGACGGCGTCTTCTCCGGGTGGAATGGGCAGAGCCCCTTGAACACGCGGCCGGCTTTCCGCAGCGCCACCCGCTCGGCGATGAGCTGCACGATGTCGACGCGTTCCTTGACGAGATCGAAATCACCGGGCATCCATCGAAGTATCGCGCCGGGCTTGCGGGGGCGCCGTGTTAAAGCGGGAGCTTGAGGAGCTGCTCCAGCTTCGACGCGTCAACGGGCTTGGTCACATGGTGGTCGAAGCCCGCCTCGCGTGCCTGCCGGCGGTGACGATCCTCGCCGTAGCCGGTGAGCGCCACCAGGATCGCGTCGTGCAGACCGACGTCCTCGCGGATCCGCTTGGCGACGTCGTACCCGTCCATTTCCGGCATCGAGATGTCGAGGAGGACCAGCTCCGGGGCGTGCAGCCGAGCTTCCTCGACGGCACGCCGACCGTCGTGCGCGGTCGACACGTCGTGACCGTAGTCGCGCATGAGCTCGGCGAGCGCCTCGGCGGCGTCGACGTTGTCGTCGACGACGAGGACACGCCGGCGCGGGCCGCTCGTCGCGGCACTCTCCCATCCGATGCCTGACCCGTCTGCTGCTCCGCGCGGCGCCCGGATCGGCATGCGCACGATGAACTCCGCGCCTGTTCCCTCTCCGTCTGAACGCGCAGTGACATCGCCGCCATGCATCTGCACGAGCCGACGGGCAAGCGTCAGGCCGATGCCGAGGCCGCCACGGGCGCGAGCACGCGCGTCGGGCCCCTGGGCGAACAGGTCGAACACGTCCTCCAGCTGCGAGCGCGAGAGGCCAGGCCCGTCGTCGCGAACGGATAGGACCAACTCGGCGCGCTCGCGCCGCGCCGTGACCCAGATCCGACCGCCCACATCGGTGTATTTCGCTGCGTTGTTCAGAAGATTCGCGAGGACCTGCTCCAGACGCGCCGGATCCGCGATGAACGTGATCGGCTCCTCCGGCAGGTCGAGCGAGAGGCGATGACCGCGCTCGTCAATCAGAGGCCGCGCGATCTCCACTGCGCGCTCGACCAGAGCGGAGAGGAGGACGGCCTGTTCGCGCAGCTCGATCTTGCCGCGAGTGATCCGCGACACATCGAGCAGATCGTCGATCAGCCGGGTCATGTGGCTGATCTGGCGCTCGATGATCTCGCGCGAGCGCGCGACGCGGTTCGGTTCCTCCGAGTGAACGCTCATCAGCTGCAAAGCCGTGGTGATCGGCGCGAGCGGGTTTCGCAGCTCGTGCCCGAGCATCGCGAGGAACTCGTCCTTCCGCCGATCCATCTCGGCGAGCTCCTCGATCGTCGAACGGAGCGCGGCTTCGAGCGCCGCGCGCTGGCGCATCTCGTTCTCGAGGGCCTCGGCCTTCTGCTGGAGCGCGACGACGACCCGACTCTGTTCGTCGGGCTTCACTCTGGCGTAGCTCTCGGCCGGGATCACCGCGCCGTGCGCGAGCGAGATCTCGGCGAGTGCCTTCGCGTGAGCCGCATCGTCGAACGTTGAGATCGGGTAGGCGCAGAACAGCGAGAAGCTCGTCGTTCGGGCCAGCTCGTTCCACAGCTCCTCCAGACGAACGGCGGCCTCCCGGTTTCCTCGCGCGCAGAGCAGCGCGACCATCTCGCCGAACGCGAGGACGCGGCGCTCTTCGGGGCCGCGAGCCGTGCGGATGACAGTCCCGACGACCTCCGAGAACCGCCGCGGGTCCGGCCATCCCGCGACCATCAGCTGCGACAGCGTGTCCTCCGCATCAAGCGCGTGGTAGCGGCCGGAAGCCGCGAGCCCCGTGACGTCGACACCTCGCTGTGCGAGATGGGCGGCGATCCCGTCGCGATGCGGCCTCGTCGCGATGAGCACGGCGGCAGCGGCCGCGTCGAGTCCGGCCTCGACAAAATCGCTGACCCGCTGGTAGAGGAAAGGCTCGTGCTCGTAGAACTGGACCAGATGGGAAGGTAGGTCGCCGCGCTCGGGGCTGCTCATCGTGGATTGTCCCTGCGTCCGGCATGCCAACAATCTTGTAACGGCTGGGTCCCTGGCTGCTCGTGCGTCGGCTTAGAGGTGGCTCCAGCCCGCCGGAATGAAGATCGAGGCGTACGTGTCGAGCGCATACCGGTCGGTCATCCCCGCCACGTAGTCGGCGACCGCGCGCTTGTTGCCGTCGGCCTTCGCGATCCGCTGGTGCTCGGGCGGCAGCAGCTCGGGATGGCCCTCGAAATGGCCGAGGAGCTCCCAGAGCACGCCCTGCGCCTTGCGGTCCTCGGTCTTCGCAGGGCCGGCAAGGTAGACGTTGTCGAACATGAACTTGCGAAACGCGTTCGTCGCCTCGAGCACCTCGTCGCTCATCGTCACCTCGCGTTTGCCGTAGGACGTCACGATGACGTCGTAGATCATCGTGTCCAACCGCTCGGCGCGATCGCGCCCGAGCGACGCGCGGATGTCCTGCGGAATGTCCTCCTCGCGGACGATCCCCGCGCGCATGGCGTCGTCGATGTCGTGATGCAGGTACGCGATCTTGTCGGCGTACCGCACGACCCAGCCCTCCGGCGTCTCGGGCAAGCCCCACGCCGCGGTCTCGACGCCGCCCTCGGTCGGCGCGCTGTGTTTCAGGATCCCGTCGCGGACCTCCTGCGTGAGATTCAGGCCTGCGCCGTTCTTCTCGATCCGCTCGACGATGCGAACGCTCTGCGCGTTGTGCCGAAACCCATCGGGCAGGAACTCCGCGAGCAGCTCCTCACCGACATGCCCGAAGGGTGTGTGTCCGACGTCGTGCCCGAGCGCCATCGCCTCCACGAGGTCCTCGTTCAGGCGGAGCGCCCGCGCCATCGACCGGCCGATCTGGGTCACCTCGAGCGTATGAGTGAGCCGGGTCCGGTAGTGATCGCCGACCGGTGCGAGGAAGACCTGGGTCTTGTGCTTGAGCCGGCGGAACGCCTTGCTGTGGACGATACGGTCGCGGTCGACGGCGAACGCCGCGCGGGTTGGCGACGGCTCCTCGGGTCGATCGCGATGCCCGGTCGCCGAGCGCGTCGCGTACTCAGCCAGAGATTGGGTCTCGAGGTCATCGGTCCGCTCCCGGATCCGGAGCGCTTCGACCGATCGCGTTCGCGAGAGCTTCGCTTCGGCGTGCGTCTGGGTGGCCATGCGGCGATAGCCTAATCGGAGGCTGCTTGGCGGGTGCTATGTTCCGCGCGCGGAGGACTGGGATGGCACCCGAGATATTGGCTTGGCGTGATTTCTTCGTCACCACCGCGACGGTTGCCGGAGCGCTCACCGGTCTCCTCTTCGTTGCCGTCTCGGTCCACTTGCGCCTGCTCAGCGACGAGCATTACGCGGACCTGCGTCAAGACGCCCGGGCGATCCTCCTGGAGTACGTCGTCGCGATGGGTCTGTCCCTGTTCCCGCTCATTCCACAGTCGCTTGTCGCACTTGGCCAGGAGATCCTCATCGTCTTCGTATTCATCCTTGCGACATCGGCGCGCAGCGTGCCGCAGCTGTTTCGTTCCACTGGTGTGTACGGTCGGAGCAATCGCTGGTTCCGGGCGGCATTGTTTGTCACTGGATGCGCCGTCACGCTGGCGGGCGGGCTCGCGCTGCTGGGAGGACAGGCGTGGCCGTTACAGCTGCTCGCGGGGACCGTGTTGGTCCTCCTCGTCGTGTCGGTCTTCCGCACGTGGGACATCGTGTTCCGCGCGGCGCGGGTGGCCCCGCCCTCAGGCTAGCGGTCGCGCGGCGCGGACCGAGGCTCCATGGCCGACGAGGTCGACCCGAGGTGCTCGCGGAGGAATGCGCCGGTGCGCTGCCAGGCGAGGGCGCTCGCGTTCTTGTCGAACTCCGGTCGTGACGGCTCGTCGAACCAGTGCTTGGTCCCGGGGTAGAGCTCGACGCGCACGTCGTTCCCAGCGGCCCGCATCTCCTTCTCGACCTGGCGCGCGAATCCGATGTCCTCGAACTCGTCGTGCTCCGCGTAATGGGCGAGGACCGGCGTCGTGGGAGCGTCCGGCTCGTTCGGACCTATTCCGTAGAAGAGGGTGAGGGCCCGCACCTTGTCTGGATGCGCGATACCCATCTTCCACGCGTACCAGACCCCGAAGCCACACGCGACGATCCCGATGCGGTCGACCTTCTGTCCGAGCGCACCGACGGCCTCTTCGACGATCTTCGTGAGCTTCGCCTCGTTCTCCTGCTCGCCCGCGGTCAACGCCTTCGCTTCGTCGATCGTCTTGGCGACGCGGCCGCCGAAGAGATCTGGGGCGTCGACCGTGTAGCCCTCGCGGCGGAGTGCCTCGGCGCGGGCGAGAACGTCCGCGTTGCGCCCCCACCAGGCATGCAGCAGCAGCAGTCCCGCCCGCGATGGTGCTCGCGCGCTCACCGGTCCCGCTCCGCGCCGGCGAGCGCGGCCTGCGCCGCGGCCAGGCGCGCGACGGGCACGCGGTACGTCGACGGCGACACGTAGGTGAGGCCGATCTCGTGGCAGAACGCGATCGACGAGGCGTCCCCGCCGTGCTCGCCGCAGATCCCGATCTTGAGATTCGGCTTCGTCTTGCGGCCGCGCTCGATCGCCATGCGCATCATCGCGCCGACCCCGTCGCGGTCGAGGACCTGGAACGGATCGGCGGGGATGATCTTCTCCTCGACGTAACGGGTGAGAAAGCTCTTCTGCGCGTCGTCGCGGGAGATGCCGAGCACCGTCTGTGTGAGGTCGTTGGTGCCGAACGAGAAGAACTCGGTCTTCGTCGCGATCTGGTCGGCGATGATGCACGCGCGCGGGATCTCGATCATCGTCCCGAACTTGAACTCCACCCGCTTGCCGCGCTCCTTGAAGACCGTCTCGGCGACGCTCATCACCTGCTCCTGCAGGCGATCCAGCTCCCCCATCGTGCCGACGAGCGGCATCATGATCTCGGGCTTGGCCTTCACGCCCTTCTCCGCGACGTCGATCGCCGCGCCGAGGATCGCCCGGATCTGCATCTCCAGGATCTCCGGGTACACGAGGAGCAGACGGCAGCCGCGCAGCCCGAGCATCGGATTGTCTTCGTGCAATTGCTCGAGGCGTCGGTAGATGCGTTCCTTGTTGGCGAGGTCGGCGCCGTTCTGACCGGTCGCGCGCGCCACGGCGATGTCGACATCGACGTCCGCGTATTCGCGCAGGAACTCGTGGAGCGGCGGATCGATCAGCCGTATCACGACAGGCAAACCGTCCATCGCCTCGTACATCTCGCGGAAATCGCCCTGCTGGAACGGGAGAAGCTTCGCGAGCGCGCGCTTCCGCCCGGCGACGTCGCTCGCCAGGATCATGTCCTGCACGATCGGGAGCCGCTCGGCCTGCCGGAACATGTGCTCGGTCCGCGCGAGGCCCACGCCTTCGGCGCCGAGCTCGCGCGCGAGCTTGCACTCGCCGGGAGTGTCGGCGTTCACCCATACCCCGAGGCGGCGCTTTTGGTCGGCCCACGAAAGCAGCTCGATGAGCTCCTTCTCCTCGCGGAACTTGGGCTCGATCGTAGGCAGCTCGCCGGCGAACACCTCACCGGTGGTGCCGTCGATCGAGATCTGGTCGCCCTCGCGCACGAGCTTGCCGTCGACGCGCATCTCGCGCTTGACGAGGTCGATGTCGAGGGCCGCGACGCCAGCTACGCAGGGTAGGCCGAGCCCGCGCGCGACGACCGCCGCGTGCGACGTCGACCCGCCGCGTGCGGTGAGGATCCCCGTCGCCGCGACCATCCCGTGGAAGTCGTCGGGGCTCGTCTCCGGTCGGACGAGCACCACAAGCTCCTTCTGTCCCTTGAGGGAGACCGCGCGGTCCGCGTCGAAGACCGCCCGGCCGGTTGCCGCGCCCGGCGAGGCGTTGAGGCCCTTTGCCAGGAAACGCCCCGCGCCGCGCGCGCGGTCGACCTCTTTCTGATCGAAGCGCGGCAGGAGCAGCTGCTCGACCTGCATGGGATCGACGCGTCTGATCGCCTCGTCCTTCGTGATGAGGCCCTCGCGCACCATGTCGGTGGCGATCTTCACGGCCGCCGCCGCGGTCCGCTTGGCCGATCGCGTTTGCAGCATGTAGAGCTTGCCGCGCTCGATGGTGAACTCGAGGTCCTGCGCATCGCGGTAATGCTTCTCGAGCCGCTTCGCGATCGTCTCGAATTCCGCGTAC
>VBGS01000119.1:1488-10844 GCA_005889445.1 Chloroflexota bacterium | reverse complement strand
CGGGATCGCGACGTTCCCGCGTCCGGCTGGGGACGCGGTCGGGCTCGTCGAAGCCGCCGACACGGCGATGTACCGGGCGAAGCAATCCGGTGGCGGCATCCGCGTCTGGGAGCACTCGCTAGGCGACGGTCCCCGCGGCGCGATGCGTTCGCGTGCGCTCAACCTTCCGCCGGCGCCGTATCTGGCGGACCCGGCGCGCCTGGCGACCGCCGAGCTGCAGGAGCTCCTTCCGAACGGTCTCGCCGCGGAATGGAACGCGCTGGTTGTCGGTCGCGATGGCCAGGTGCTCACGGTGGCTCTGCCGCAGCCGAATCCGGCTGCGATCGACGCGATCTCGAAGGTCACGGGGTTCGCGGTCTATCCGGTGTTCAGCAATCCGGCGGACATCGAGGCCACCCGTAAGCGACTGCGGACCCCGACCGGCGCGACCTAGCCTGGAGGTCTAGCAGACGCAGATGTAGTTGCCGTAGATGACGTGCCACACGACGTACGTCGCAACGCGCGTGAGGATCGCGGCCAAGAAGCCAAGTCGCCGGAACATCACGGCCTGGACGAGGTTGAGCGCGTAGTCGATCACGAACACGCTGCCGGCCGCCGCCGCGAGGCCAGGCCGCTGCAACGCCACGAGGTCCTGCGTGGCTGGCTCGATCAATGAGGTGATGCCGGCGAGCACCCAGAACGTCTGCTTCGCCCCCCGTCCGCGGAGCACCAGGCCCGCAATCCACATGAGCAGCGGAATCGGGAGAAGCCGGTAGAAGACCTCGACGATGATCGTGCCACCGCTATAGAAGAGGAGCGGTCCGGGGAACGGACCGAGCGCATTGAATGTGGGCTGTCCAGTGACGTCCCGGCGCGGGGAACCCCGTGCGATGCGACAGCCAGACGCCGACAAGGCCGGCGACACCGAATATCGCGATGGATGCTGGTGAGAAAAGGCCGATCCGCGGATCGTCTTGGAGTCCGCCGCCGATGAAGCTGATATATAGGTCGACGACGATCAGGAACGCGACGCAGAGCAACCATACCCAGAGCGAGGTCGCGAGGGGTGGCTGTTCGCGGACTAGCGGGGCCGCGCCTCCTCGCGTGTGACACCGCCCTCGGCGCCGCGGAAGAGGTAGCCGACTCCCGGTACCGTCTGGATCACGTCGCGCGGTTTTCCGTCGGCGCCGAGCTTGCGGCGCAGACGGCTGACGTTGAGCTTCACGAGGTCGCCGCCGACGTCGGCGTCGTACCCCCACACGCCTTCGAGGATCTCCTCTTGCGTGAGCACGCGGCCGGGATTCGCCATGAAGTGACGGAGCAGCTTGAACTCGGTCGGTGAGAGGTGCACCGGCACGCCGTCGGCCTTCACCTGGTGCGTCGCCTCGTCGAGGATGAGGTCCCCGGTCTTGTACACCGACGGAGCAGGCCGGCCGCGCGTGCGGACCGACCGCCGCAGGATCGCCTTCACGCGCGCGACGAGCTCCTTTGGCCGGAACGGCTTGGTGATGTAGTCGTCGGCGCCGAGCTGCAACCCGCGGAGGATGTCGCTCTCGTCCTGGCGCGCCGAGAGCAAGAGGACGGCGACGTGCTCGTCGGCGTGACGGATGCGCTCGAGCACGACGAAGCCCGCGAGCTTGGGCAGGTTGATGTCGAGGATCACGAGGTCGGGCTTTTCACGAGTTACCGCGTCGACCGCGGCCTCGCCGTCGTAGGCCCGAGCGACGTCGTATCCCTCACGGCGGAGCGCGTATTCGAGGAGCTCGACGAGGTCGCGATCGTCATCGACGACGAGGAGCTTCAGTCTTCTGCCTCCAACGCCAGGTGCCGCGCCTTCGGGAGTGTGAAGTGTACCGATGTGCCCCGTCCAGGCTCGCTCTGGATGGCGATCTCCCCGCCCTGCGCGTAGACGATCGCCTTGCAGATCGCGAGGCCCAGGCCGAGCCCGCCGGCCTGCTCGCGGACCGTTCGCGAGCGGAAGAACCGCTGGAACAGCCGGTCCTGCTCATCCGGGGGGATCCCCGGACCCTCGTCGGCGATGGTCACCCGAACGAAGCCGTCGACCGTCGCCGCCGAAACGGTGACCCGGGTGCCTTCCGGCGCGTACTTGCTGGCGTTGGAGATGAGGTTGGCCAGGACCTGGGTGGTGCGGCGCTCGTCCGCCATGACGCGGTCGGCGTCGGCCGGCAGGTCGGTCGCGAGCGTCTGCTGCTTCGACTCCAGCATCGGGTGGACGAACGCAAGCGCTTCCTCGAGCGAGTGCCGCAGGCTCGAGGCGGCCGCCCGGACCTGGAACGTTCCAGCCTCGATGCTCCCCGCATCGAGCAGGTTTTCGACCAGGTGCTCGAGGCGGAGACCGCTCCGCCGGAGCGTGGCCGAGAGGCGGACCAGCTCCTGGCGCTCCATGGTGAGCGCGTCCTCGACCACCAGGTCCAGCGAGGCGATGAGCGCCGCTATCGGCGTCCGCAGCTCGTGAGCGACCTCCATGAGGAACTCTTCCTTCAGGCGAAGGAGCTCTGCCTGCGACGTCACGTCGCGGACGGTGTGCGCCGCGCGGTTCCCGGGCAGCGGCGTCGTGACGATCTCGAGCACGCCCATGCGGTCTTCGCCGGGGAACCACGCTCGCCGCAACAAGCTTTTCCTCACCGAGAAGCTTGAATGCGGCGGGGTTCGCGCTGACGATGCGACCGTCAGAACCGGTGAGCAGAATCCCGTCGCTGAGCGCGACGAAGGCTTCGGCGAACGCGACCTGGGCAAGCGGCGCGTCCTCGCGGCGCCGGCCGGGGCTGCGCCGACGCTCGCGCTCTCGCTCGTCTTCCTCTCGTTCGTCGTCGCGATCGTCACTCATCTGGTCGGGCCCGGAACCCCTTCCCGTTGTCCTCGACGATGGCTACCACCTTACCCCCGCTGCTGCCCTCATCGCCCTGCGATGCGGCGGACTTCGTCGAGCGTGTCGATCTCGCGGACCGGTTTGTCGGGACGCAGGCGCACGATCCGAGGAAAGCGCAGCGCGTATCCCGACTCATGCCGATCGCTCGGTTGGATCTGATCGAACGCGACCTCGATGACCGTGTCCGGTTCGACGAGTCGGAACCGCCCGTGGTCGCGGACAGTGTGCGCGAGGAAGTACTCGGTCATCTCGGCGATCTCTTTGTCCGTGAGGCCCGAGTACGCCTTCCCGATGTTGCGCAGCCGGTCGCCATCGCGGACCGCGAAGGTGTAATCGGAGAGCACACCGCGCCGCTTGCCGTGTCCCCACTCGACGCCGGTGACGACCACGTCGAGCGTCCGCAGCGGGCGCTTGACCTTGAGCCACTCCATCCCGCGCCGACCCGGTCGATACGGTGAGCGAGGATCTTTCACCATCAGACCCTCGTTGCCGCGCGCCCGTGCGGACGCGAATTCCTGCTCGAGAGTTCGGATCAGGTCGTCGCCCGACTCGTCAACCGTGCGCTGCTCGGGCACCAGGATCGGCGCCTGGAGCGGCAAGTCGCGCAGGAGCGCCGACCGCTCCGACAGGGGAAGCTCGAGGAGCGCGCGACCATCACGCTCCAGCAGGTCGAAGGCGACGAGGCTCGCGGGCATACGCGTGCGCACCTCCTCGGCGACGACCTTGCGACCGAGACGAGTTTGGAAATCGGTGAATGGCACGGCGCGGCCCTCGGAGAAGGCGAGCACCTCGCCGTCGATGACGAAGCTTCCGGGGACGGCGAGGAGCGGCGCCACGAGCTCGGGGTAGCGTCCGGTGATCCGATCCATCGTCCGCGAGTAGAGCTCGACCCGTTCGCCGGCCTTGTGGACCTGCGCGCGGATCCCGTCGTACTTGTCCTCCACGATGTACGGCGGCGCGAATCGCTTCCCGACTTCGTCGAGCTGCAGCACGGGCGTCGCGAGCATCACGCCGATCGGCGCGAAGTGCGCGAGGGTCGGCTCGGCGAGCGTGTCGTGGCGCGCGCGAAGCGCTGTCTCCCCGATGTCGCCGGTGAGCATGTTGGCGCGACCGACCCCGTTGCGGTCGCGCCCGAACGCGCGCGCGATCGCCTCCTCCAGGAGACCCTCGCGCAGCCCGATCCGGGTCTCGCCGGACACGACCTTCACGATGTAGCGGGTCTCCCCGGCGTCTGCCCGCGCCAGGAGTGCCCGGAGCAGATCGCGTTTCGGCCCGACGCCGCGCGCCGCGGCGATCGCGCCGAACGTCTCCGACACATCCGCAAGCGTGAGGCGATCGCCCCGCGGTGGGCTCTCACCGATGAGCTCGGCTGCGACGTCGCCAAGATCGGCGTGCCGCTGGTATGACTCGGCCATGCCCTGGCCGGTCGTACCGGAGCGCTCGAGCAGCACGTCGGAGAGCGCGCTCCAACCGATCGACAGGATGCGTTCGTCGCGCCGCGGGAACGGCGCGCCCGCGAGCAATCGGGCCGCGATGACGAGATCGGGATCCTCGAGCGCCCCGAGATAGCGCGCCAGGATCGCGTGTTTTTCGAGCTTCCTGGCGGTCGCCCGCACGGCATCCGCCGTGCTTACCCAGTCCGCGAAGGAGGCGCTCATATGGGGATCATCGAGCTGCTCATCATCGTGCTCGTCATTGTCTGGCTCCTCGGCTACTTCGGCCGCGGACGGTTCTACGCGACCGGTCCGGCGGTGAGCACGACCACATGGGGCGGCGGGAACTTGCTGCACATCCTGCTGGTCCTGGCGGTCATCCTGATCATCCTGCGACTGCTCGGACTGATCTGAGCGCCCACGGCTAGGCTCTAGCCGTGCCCCAAACGCCGCGCTACCTCTCGGTTCCATACGGACAGGCGGCGCTCGAGTTCATGGTCCAGCCCTGGTTCGACGTCGACATCGTCGAGTCGGGCACGGCGACGCCAGTCGATGACGTCGAAGGCACGGCTCGCGCGGCGCTCGCGGCACCGGTCGGCTCCCCGCGTCTTTCCGAGCTCGCACGCGAGGCCGTCGCGGCGCGCGCCGATGTCACCGCCGTCATCGCCGTCACGGATCTCACGCGCGCCTCGCCGGACGCGGCGCTCGTGCCTCCGCTTCTCGACGAGCTGAATCGTGGCGGGATTCCGGACGCGCGGATCACGGTGATCGTCGGGGTCGGCCTGCACCGCGCCACGACCGACGAGGAGAAGCGCGCGAAGCTCGGCGGTGCGGTTGAGCGAGTGCGGGTCGTCGATTCGGATGGACGTGACTCCACCAAGTGGGCGGACCTCGGCTCGATACCGCCGTACGGTGTGCCGGGCCTCACCCAGAAGCTCGTCAAAGAGGCGGATGTGGTCGTCGCCACGGGGATCGTCGAGCCGCATCAGTACGCGGGCTGGTCGGGGGGCCGAAAGACCGTCGCGATCGGCTGCTGCGGCGAACCGGTGATCACGGCAACGCACGGGATGCGTTTCCTCGAGGATCCCGGCGTCCGGCTCGCGAAGATCGACGGGAATCCGTTCCACGAGACCGTCACCGAGATCGCGCGTCGCGCTGGCCTTCGCTTCTGCATCAACGTGGTGACCGACGATCGCGAACGCGTCGTCGCCGTCGTCGCCGGCGAACCCGACCGAGTCCTCCGTGACCTCGTCGCGATCGGCGAGCGTCTGTACACGCGCGATATTCAGAAGCAGTACGACATCGTCATCGCGGGCGTCGGCCATCCCAAGGACGTCAACCTCTACCAGGCATCGCGCGCGGCGACGTACCTGCGCTTCGCGCCGACACCGGTCGTGCGCGAAGGCGGCGCGATCATCATTCCCGCGCAGCTCGAAGAGGGCGCCGGCGAAGGGGCGGGGGAGCAGCGCTTTCTCGCGGCGCTGGAGCGTGCGGCCTCGCCGTCCGTGGTCGTGGACGAAGCGCGACGTCACTTCGCGGGTGGCGAGCAGCGTGCGGTCATGGTCGCGCTCACGCTCCAGTGGTGCCAGATCATCGTCGCCGCGTCCGAGTCACCTGAAGTCGTGCGGCTCGCGAAGCTCCGCGCCGCGGTCGACGTCGAGGAAGGGCTCGACCTCGCGTACGAGCACATCGGCAGACCGGAGAGGGCATCGGTCTTGCTCGTCCCTCGCGCATTGCACACTCTGCCGATCGTTCGCTCGGGCGTCCGAGCCTAGCCGGTGGGCTGCTGCCTGGTGGGCTGCGTCCGGCTGATCTTCTTCGCACTCTGGCGAGCCATCCTCGCCGCGCTCGTCGCGCTCCTGCTCGCGCGGATCGACTCGTACGTGGCGCGTCATCACGACGACACGCTGGCGGGTCGGGCGTGGCGCACGTACCGGCGTGGTGGAGGCGACAAGGTGAAACGCGGCACGCCTCCCGGTGCGCGTAGCGCGATCGACACGCAGGGGCGTCCGCGGACCTGATCGGCGCCGCGCGTGATGCCCTTCCGCTTCTCCGTCAACTCGTGGGCCGCAAGCTCCCAGCACGAATGGAGTGAGCGGGCGCGGCGAATCGAAGGCTCCGGCTACACAACGCTCTTCATGCCAGACCATCTCGCGGACACGCTGTCGCCGTTCGCCGCGCTGGCCACGGCGGCTCAGGCAGCAACGAGGCTGCGGGTCGGGCCGTATGTCCTCAACAACGATCTTCGTCACCCCGTGGTCGTCGCTCATGAGATCGCGACCCTCGATCTACTGACCGACGGACGCGTTGACCTCGGACTCGGCGCCGGATATGCGGACAGCGAATATCGCAGCGCTGGTCTTCGATTCGATCGTGGCGCGACCCGCGTGGCGCGTCTGGCGGAGACCGTAGACATCCTCAAAGGCCTGCTGTCCGGCGAGGCTGTCACCTTCCACGGTGCTCATTACCACGTCGCGGGCCATCAACTGCACCCACGGCCCGTGCAGTCTCCACGGCCGCCAATCCTCATCGGCGGGAACGGCCACGAGCTGCTCGCGCTGGCCGCGCGCGAGGCCGACATCGTCAGCCTCACCGGCGCGACATTTCGCTCGCGCGGTCGCGCTCCCGTCCTCAGTGGATTCGGATCTCTGGGCCTCAGCGAGCGGATCGGCTGGATCCGCGCTGCGGCGAAGGGCCGATCCGTCCCACCGGCGCTCAACATCCTCGTGCAGCATGTCGTCATTGCGGACACGCCGCGCAAGGCGGCGGAACAGGTCGTGACTCGATTCGCCTCGGTCACCGCCGATGCTGCCCTCGAGAGCCCGTTCCTGCTGCTCGGTCCGATCGACCAGATCGTCGAGACCCTGCGCGAGCGGCGAGAGCGCTGGGGCCTCGCGAACGTGACCATCTTTGATCGGTCCATCGACGAGTTTGCACCCGTCGTGGCCCGACTCGCGGGAACCTGACCCCGTCAGTGGAAGACGCCCCCGCGCGTCGCGCGGCCGTTGGAGATATCTGCGTGCTGATCGCACCGTCGCAGCCGCTCTCCGCGCGGGCCGCGAGGCTTCTGGAGGGCATGCGCGCCGCATTCGGCGGCGAAGTGGTCGATCCGCTTCACGTGACGATCGACAGGGTCGCCACCGCGGACGCCGCGGCACTCGTTCGCGCGATCCGCCTCGCGATGCCAAACCTTCGGTCGGCACCGGTGCGCGTCAGCCGCATCTTCTTGATCGACTCGCGGGATCGCGGGCCGCGGATCGTGAAGCTCGACGTCGTCCCCGACCGAGTCCTCGCCGAGAGCTCCGCGGCGCTGCGCTCCGCGATGCGGAGCCTCGGTCTACCGTCGCTGCATCGAGAGGATCGCTCGCCCAGCATCAGCGCGCTGCAGCGTGTCGGCCCGTTCGCCCTCGCGGATGCCGACGCCTTTGGTCTTCCGATCGATCTCTTCGTCGGCGACCGTGTGCTCGTCTCGCGTATTCGGGGGCCGGCGGCCTACGAGATCCTTGACTCAGCGCCGATGCCGTAGCGCGTCGGGTAGCCTCGCGAGGTGCCGATCGCGATCTTCGACATGGACGGCGTGCTGTACCGCGGCGCGAACGTCATGCCGTACGCACGCGAGGCGCTCGAGCGACTGCGCCGTGCGGGGTGGGAGATCTTCTTCGCGACGAACAACTCGACCGCGACGCGTGATGACTACGTCCGTCAGCTCGAGCAGCTGGGCCTCGGGGGCGACCGCGAGCACATCGTCACCAGCGCATACGCGACCGCGCACTACCTCGAGCGGCGCGATTCCAGAGCCAAAGATGTGTTCGTGGTCGGGGCCGATGGGCTGCGGGCGGAGATCCGCGGGGTCGGCATCCCCGTGCGCGACGCGCACGATCTGCCGGGCATCGCTCCGCCACCCGAGGCCGCGGCCGACGGCGTCGACCCCGGCGCGATGCGGCGCTACCTCGTCTCGCTCAAGCTCCCACCGCCGCCGGACACGGTGGTCGTCGGCCTGGATCTCCATCTCACGTACGCCAAGCTGGCGGAGGCGCAGCGGTCGATCCTCGCCGGCGCGCATTTCGTCTGCTCGAACCGCGACCGGGCCTATCCGGTCGAGGGGCGGCTCCTGCCCGGAGCGGGAACGATCGTCGCGGCGATCGAGGTCGCGACCGGCGCGAGGGCGATCTGCATCGGCAAGCCCGAGCCCTTTCTCTTCGAGGAAGCGATCCGCCGGGCCGGACGGCCCAAGGGGGAGCCCGTGGTGGTCGTCGGGGACTCGACCGACTACGACATGGTCGCCGCGCACCGCGTGGGAGCGACCGGCGTGCTCATCACGACGGGGCTGACCGAAGGCAGAGCGGTCGAACACGCGACCGGCGACGCGGTCCCCGACCGCGTCGTCCACTCGCTAGCGGAGCTCTTCGGCCTGCCCGAGTTCGCGGGGACCTAGCTGAACCCGCCCAGCTCCCAGCTGACCGTGATCGGCGTCTCGCTAGACGTCGGGGTCGAGTCCCCGTCGTCCGTCCATGCCGTGCCGCGCATGGCGAAGAGCGCCATCGCGAGAAGACCGATCGTCGCGAGCCTCGTGAGTGCTCCAAACATCGCTGTTCCTCCCTGGTCCTAGCTCGCGACCTTTACGGCCTCGAGCGCCTGCTGATAGACGTGCCGGTGCTCGTGCGGGTTGACCGTCACCTTCCCGCGCGCCGCGCTGCGGCGCTCCTCGATGACGACCTGGATGAACGCCTCGACGACCACCGGGTTGAACTGGGTGCCGGCGTTCGCGCGAAGCTCGCGCAGCGCGGGCTTCGAGCGGAGCGCCACGCGATACGGCCGCTCGCTCGTCATCGCGTCGTACGCGTCGGCGACGGAGATGATCTGGGCGGCGAGTGGGATCTCGCTCCCTTTCAATCCGTGGGGGTACCCCGTGCCGTCGAAGTTCTCGTGGTGCGCCAGGACGACCGGCCGGATCCGGTCGAGCATCGGCACGTTCCCGAGGAGGCTCGCGCCGATCGTCGGGTGCGCGCGCATCTCGACCCATTCCGCCTCGGTGAGCTCGGCGGGCTTCGAGA
>VBGS01000119.1:0-1465 GCA_005889445.1 Chloroflexota bacterium | reverse complement strand
AGCTTGCGGCCCACCTCGACCGAGTAATGCATCGTGGTCGCGGCGTGCCCGGAGAGGTGCGCTTCTTTCGCCTCGAGCGCTCCGATGAGCGCGCCGATCACCGAAATGTGTGACTCCTCGAGCCGGTCGTTCGTCTGACGCAGGAGCTCGTTGACCGTGCTGAGCTCTTCGTTCCGCTGCCGGACCTCGGTCGACTTCGCCATGTAGAGCCGAAACGAGAACCATGCGACGCAGAGGGGGACCGTGAAGACGAAGACTCCGAACATCCCGAGGGCCTGGTAGGCGAGCGCGAGCGCCGCGCCCTGCACCGCCGTCGCGCCGAAGTTGATCGGCATCCAGCTGTAGTTCGTCCGCCAGACCGAGAGGACGCTCTGTGCCTCGGACATGCCGATCGCGAGCGCGGTCAGCGACGTGTTCACGAGGAAGTACGCCGCCGCGGAGAGTCCCACGGCGATGAGCGTCGGCGCGATCGCGGTGGGCGGGGTCATCCCGCCGGTGAGGCGGTAGAGCTCGCCGGCGACGAACGCCGACACCGCGAACGAGCCGAAGTTGAAAGCGATCTTGCGGAAGGGCTTGCGTCGCGGCGTCACCGAGTTCACGACCGCCTGCGCGAGGCTGACCCACACCGCGGCGCCTGTGCCGTAGAGGACGTACGCGGCGATGACCGCCGCCACCGACACCGAGATCGCGCTCGACCGGAAGAGGAAGACGGGAACGCGTTGCGCGACGACCGCGAGCACGACGAGGACTGCGAGCATGAGCGGATCGACCTTCGCGGGTTCGAGTGCACGCGAACCTGCGAGCAAGGCGATCACGCCCGCACAGGCCACCGTCCCAACATAGAGATCGAGTCGTCCGTTGCCTCTCATGGCAATCCCTCCCACGCGACGCTTTCCCACGCGACGCCCTCCCAAGTCACGCTCTCCCAGGTGACGCTCTCCCACGTCACGGCCTCCCAGCTCACCGTCTCCCAGCTCACCGTTTCCCAGCGGACGAGCCCCCCCGCGAGCGAGCCGTTCTCCGCGAGCACCTTGACGAGCACGAGCGAGGGTCGAAGACCCATGTTCACGCGCGCCGGCTGCACCGAGAGGCTGCGCGCGGCGTCGGCGCCCGGAGTGTTCGAACCGGTGATCCGGCGACCCGCCGCGACGAGCGCGCCCTTCACCTCGGTCGGCGAATACGACCGGTGCGCCTGCAGCACCAGAGCGGCGACCCCGGCGACGAGGGCCGTCGATGCGGACGTCCCGGTGAGCCGCGCGTACCCCGGTGCGCTCTGACGGGATCCACTCTCCTCGGGCGCCTCGCGGTCGAGCCACGTCCCGGTGATGCGCAGCGACGCGACGTGCTCGCCGGGCGCGAGCACGTCCGGCTTCGTGAAGCCGTCCTTTGTCGGGCCGCGGCCGCTGAAGACCGACTCGCGATCGTCGCCGGATCCGGGCGTGCCCTGGTCCGCGAGCGACCCGAC
>VBGS01000252.1 GCA_005889445.1 Chloroflexota bacterium | reverse complement strand
ATCGCATGCTCAACGCCATCGAGACGGCGGCCGCGACCGGTCAGCGTCAAAGACTCGATTGACCTCGCGAATCCTCGCGGCGAAGAGCCCCGACCGCATCTTCACGCTCGGATTCATCCTCGTCGGGCTCGCCACGCTCGCGCAAGCGTCCTGTCTGATGCTCGTAAACACCTCCATCGGGCCCCTCGTCGTTCGGGAATTCGGTCTGGGTCCCCAGGTCGTCGGCGCGATCATCGGCATCCAGGCGACGTGCGCGCTCCTGGCACGTTTCCCGGTCGGCTCGTGGAGCGACCGCTACGGCCCGCGGCTCTTCGCGTTCGGCGGCGCCGCGCTGATGGTCGTGTCGTGCATCGCGTTCATCCTTTCTCTGTCGAACCGCATCGCCGTGCCCATCGGCGGTGGCGTGCCGATCCTTCTCATCCTTGCGTCCGGCCTCAGCGGCGTGGCGCTCAGCACCTTCTCCACCGCGGCCAGCACGTACATCGCGTATACGGTGCCGATCTCGCGGCGCGCGGAGGCCGTCGGCTATTACGGTGTCCTCCAAGGTCTCGCGCAGGGGTTGGGCGCGGGGGTCAGCATCGTCATCGTCGACGGCCTGGGCTTTGGGGCGCTCTACGCGATCGCCGGGCTCGCGACGGTCGTCGCCGCGCTCCTGTCGCTGGGCCTGCGCGAGGACAGCCGTCGGGAGAGCGCGACACCGATGGGAGTCGGGTTCCGGCTCCACCGCGGCGTGATCGCGCCGTCGCTCGCCCAGTACTCGGTGATCGTGGGCACCGGAGCCGCGTTCAGCTTCATCCCACTGCTCGGCATCTCGCGCGGCGTCACGAACCCCGGCCTCTACTTCACCGCCGTCGCGATCTCGTCGATCGTCGCGCGCCTGCTCAGCGGGAGGATCGCCGACCGACGCGGCCGCTTCACGGCGATCGTGCCGGGCATGATCGTGACGGCGGTCGGCATGTACATCGTGTCGAGCGCCGCGAGTGCCGAGGCGTTCATTCTCGCCGGCGCGGCGGTGGGCATCGGCTTCGCGACCGCCCAGCCCGCGCTCCAGGCCCTCGCGATCGACCTCGCCGCGCCGGCCGAGCGAGGCGCCGCGATGGCGACGTTCTGGGCATTTACCGACTTCGGCGTCATCACCGGGTCGTTCGTCTCAGGTCAGATCGCCGCGGTATCCGGGCTCGGCACCGTCTTCGTGGTCTCCGCGGTGATGCCGCTCGTCGGGCTCGCCGGGCT
>VBGS01000251.1 GCA_005889445.1 Chloroflexota bacterium | reverse complement strand
TACGACTCGAGCGTCCGCACCAGATCCGTGTAGCGATCGTCGTCAGCGAGCGGTCCGAGGATCCGATCGGCGAACTCGCGGATGTCGCTCTCGGGACGCCCGAGAACGAAGACGTACGGGCCGAGGTCGTCGAAGTGCGTCACCCGGCCATCGCCGTTGAGCGCGCGGCCCACGACGACGGCCTGCTCGGCCTGGAGCAGCGCGAGGTGCGCGCCCGTGGTGCCTTGCTTCGGACCGCCGACCCCGGCGGACACATCGCTGTCGCCGGTCACCTGCCCGACCCGCGCACGGAGCGCTTCGGCGTGGGCGCGCGAGTCGATGGGATCGCCGTCGAGCTCGTGAAGCGCGGCCGCGACGCCGGCACGCGACCGGACCACGCGCGCGCCTGGGGCGACCTCCGCGAGCGCGACCCGAAGCCGCGTCGCCGCGGACGCATCGCGTGAGCTGAACGCGATCGCAAGGTACGCGCTCGGTCCGCTCGTGGCCGCCTCCCCTGACAAACAAGGAGGCCTCCCGTCTTCGGGAGGCCTCCTGGAAGTCCGTCTTGGAAAACCGCGCTAGTCGCCGCCCCCCGAACGCTCTCGGTCCATCCCGACATGCGGGAGGACGATGAGAAGTGCCGGAATGAGCATCCGCGACATGTCGCCCCGAGGCTACAGGGCGGAGTGCACAAGGTCAACGACCCTGCGAGCGCGAGGTGGGAGGGCGTCCTCGTGCGGTTTCCGGCACCATCCCGGGATGTGAAGAAGAGTTACAAACTCGGCGTCATCGGTGGCGACGGCATCGGGCCAGAGGTCACCGAGGTCGCCCTGCACGTGCTCGACGCGTGCGAGCGGCGCTTTCGTTTTCGAACCGAGCGGACGAGCTTCCCGTGGTCGGGTGCCCACTTCCTGAAGACCGGCGAGCGGCTCACACCGGACAAGCTCGCCCCCATCCGCGCGCAGGACGCCGTCCTGCTCGGCGCGATCGGACATCCCGACGTACCGCGCGGGATGATCGAGCGCGACGTCGTCATCGGTCTGCGTCGCGGCCTCGATCTCTACGTGAACCTGCGTCCGGTCATCCTCTACGACGATCGCCTCTCGCCACTCCGCACCAAGGGATCTGCTGAGATCCACATGACCGTCATCCGCGAGAACACCGAGGACGTCTACGCCGCGACCGGAGAGCGCACCGCGATCGGCACCCCGGCGGAGACCGCGACCGTCCCCATGCGCTTCACGCGTCCGGGAGTCGAGCGGATCCTGCGGTACGCCTTCGAGCTCGCGAGCCGGAGCGAGCGCAAGCACCTGACGCTCGTCGACAAAGCGAACGCGATCACCGTGCAGGAGATCTGGCGCGAGGTATTCGAAGAGCTCGGCTCGCAGTACCCGTCGGTGCAGCGCGACGCGATGTACGTCGACGCGGCCGCGATGTGGATGGTCCTGAAGCCCGAGCAATTCGACGTGATCGTGACGACCAACCTCTTCGGCGACATCCTCTCCGACCTCGGTGCGGCCCTCGCGGGAGGACTCGGCACGGCGGCGTCGGGGAACATTCATCCCGGTCGGGTCTCCGTGTTCGAGCCGATCCACGGCAGCGCGCCCAAGTACGCGGGCAAAGGGGTAGCAAGTCCGATCGCCGCGATCGGCGCGCTGGCCATGCTGCTCGAGCACCTCGGCGAGGTCGACGCGGCGCATGCGATCGACTCCGCGATCCGTAATGGACTGAGAACTGGCCGGATCAAGGGCGTCGAGGCTGGCTTGCAGCGCACCGAGCAAGTGGGCGACGTCATCGAGCAGACCATCGGCGGGTAAGGCCGTCGGCCTGGCGCCCCCTTGACGGCGCCGCTTCAATCTCCGGGTACGGCTGCGGCGAGCCGATCCGCGAGTGAGGGAAGG
>VBGS01000118.1 GCA_005889445.1 Chloroflexota bacterium | reverse complement strand
AGGTATTGCACGTCGCGCTCGGATACCGACGGCAGCGGGGATTTCTGGACGACGCGTTCGTACGGGGAACGCCCTATCGCTTCACCTGGGACGAGACCAACCAGCTCAATGCGCAGATCGCCCGCCGGCGGCGTCCCGATCCCCCGTTCGTGATGCGTTTCCTCGAAGAGGAGGCGGGTCGGATGCGCCTGCGGTTGGGGGAGTTCACGACGGCGGATCTCGATCGACCGACCATCCACTACGAGGGACGAAGTCTCACGTTGGACCAGTTCATCCGGGGCTTCGTCATCGGCCACACCGAGGGGCACGCTGCGAGCATCCGCGCCGCGCTCGGGTAGCCGGACAGACCTTCGCCCTTTCGCTAGTCTCGCCGTGTGGCAAAGCGTCGGTTCACGTTCAGCGCGACGCTCCCGCCCTACGTCCCACCCCGGAACGAGTGGCGGCGGCGCGTGCACGCCGCGGTCCTCGAGGCGCAGGCCGGACGCGGCGTCGGGTACAGCGAGAATGACCGACTCGAGGTCCGCATCGACCTGTTCCTCGGTTCGCGACCGCTCGCGATGCTCGACATCGAAGAGCGCGTGAACGACGTCGTCGACGCGCTCGGCGGCTACATCGCCGGTCCGCGCAGCGATCGGCGCATCGCCCCGATCGTGCCCAATCCCGACCAGATCCGCCGCATCGTCCTCGAGAAATCCACGCGCGTTCCGCGCGGCCGACCGCTCGGGCAGATCACGCTCGCGCGGTATCGCCGGCGGCGGAGGGGATGACCCGACTCGGTACCGGCGCGCTGGTGTGGGCGGGGTTCGACGGCGCGACCGTGCCGGGCGCGCTGCTGGAGGCGATCCGCGACGGGAAGATCGGCGGTCTGGTGCTCTTCGCGTTCCGCGGAAACGTACGCTCGAAGGATCAGGTCCGGGGGATGTTGCGCGAAGCGCAAGATGCCGCACGAAGAGGCGGGCTCCCGCCCGTGCCGGTCGCGGTCGATCAAGAGGGCGGATCGGTCGTGCGCATTGGCTACCGCGCGGTGTTCCCCAGCGCGATGGCGATCGGCGCCACCGGCGACCCGGCGCTCGCTGAGGCCGCCGCCCGCGCGGTGGCACTCGGTCTGCGCGCCGATGGCATCACCGTGAATCACGCGCCGGTGTGCGACGTGAACGTCGAATCGCGCAATCCGGTCATCGGGACACGTTCGTTCGGGGACGTTCCCGAGCGGGTCGCCGAGTTCGCCGCGGCCTGGGTCCGCGGCTCGGAGCGCGCCGGCGTCGCGTCGACACCGAAGCACTTTCCGGGACACGGCGACACGTCCCAGGACTCGCACTTCACGCGCCCCGACGTCGCCGCGGACCGCGCGACGCTGGAGCGGCGCGACCTCGCGCCGTTCCGCGCGGCGTTCGCCGCCGGCGCGGCGACCGTGATGAGCGCGCACATCCGCTACCCGGCGCTCGATCCCGACGCGCCCGCGACGATCTCGCGCCCGATCCTCACGGATCTGCTGCGGCGGGAGCTCGGCTTCGCCGGTCTGTCGATGACCGACTCGCTCGACATGAGCGGCATTTCCGACGTCTCGATCGACGACGTCGTCGTCACGGGGCTCGAGGCGGGCGTCGACGCGATGATGGTCACGAGCGGTCTCGACCGGCAGCTGGCCGCGGCGGCGTGGATCGCCGACCGCGTGAAGCCGGAGCGCGTTCGCGAGGCCATCGGTCGCGCGGCGACGTTTCGCGAGCGATTCGGTGGAGCCGAGCCCGTCGAGTTCGCCGACCGAGCGGCGCGCGACCTGTCCGCCGAGATCGCGGAGCGATCGATCACGCACGTCGGGCCGCCGCTACCTCGGCTCGATGCGCAGGTCCGCGTCGCGTACTTCCCGCCGAAGTCGGCCTCCCCGGTCGAAGAGCTCGCGACTCCAGCGAACGTCCTCGAGAAGGAGCTGCGCAGCCGCTTTGGCGACCGGCTCCGGTTCGGTGCCGACGGGTCCGCGCCCGCCGGAGACGGCGTGCTCGTGGTGTGCTCGACGAACGCGACCTTTCAGCCCGAGCAGGCGGCACGCGTACGGCAGCTGCTTGCCGACGGCGGAGTGCTCTGCGCGACACGGAGCCCGTACGACGCGTCGCTCGTTCCCTCGCGGCCGGCGCTTCTCTCGTACGGCGACGTGCCGGTGTCTCTCGCTGCGCTCGCCCAGGCGCTCGCCGGCGCGCGTCCGGCGGCGGGACGGCTTCCCGTTCGTCTTCCATGAGAAGGCGAACCCTGCTCGGCGCCGCCGCCGCGAGCGCCATCGCGGCCTGTGCCCCGAACGGCTCGCCGAGCGGGCCTCCGGGTGACCCCGTCGCGGTCCTTTCGCTCGAGCGCAAGGTCGGACAGCTCATGAGCGTGGCGTTCCACGGGACGAAGATCACAAGCGCCCTCGAATCGATGATCCGCGACAAGGGCATCGGCGGCGTGATCCTGTACAGCGAGAACTTCACGGACACGTCGAGCCTGAAGCAGCTCATCGTCGATCTCTCGCGCATCGCACGCGAGGCACGGAGCATTCCGCTGTTCTTCGAGATGGATCAGGAGGGCGGCGCGGTCGCGCGCATCGGCACCGGCGCCACGATCCTGCCCGGACAGATGGCGCTCGCCGCGACGCCGGATCCGACCGCCAGTGTGATGAAGGCGGTGTCGATCACCGCGTCGGAGCTCACCGCGATCGGCGTCAACTGGAATTTCGCACCGGATGCGGACGTCAACGACGAGCCGACGAATCCGGTCATCGGGAACCGCTCCTTCTCGAGCGACCCGGCCCGTGTCCAAGTGCTGGTGACCGCGGCCCTACGCGCGTATGCATCGGCGAACTTCCTGGCGTGCGCGAAGCATTTCCCCGGGCATGGCTCGACGACGGTGGACTCGCACACCGGCCTGCCGCGGATCGACGCCGACCAGGCGACGCTCGACCGGGTCGAGCTCGCGCCGTTCCGCGCGGCGATCGCCGCGCGGGTGCCCGCGATCATGAGCGCGCACATCGTGGTCCCTGCGCTCGACCCAACGCCCGATCTCCCAGTCACGTTGTCGCGGCGCGTCCTTACCGATCTCCTTCGCGGCGCGCTCGGCTTCGACGGCGTGATCGTCACCGACGACCTGGAGATGGGAGCGCTCGCGAGCGTCGGCGAGGCGACGGCCGGGCTGCGCGCGTTCCAGGCGGGCGCGGACTTCCTCCTCTTCCGCTTCGACGAAAGCGCGCCGGTCGAGGCCCACCGGCGGATCGTCGATGCGGTGCGGTCCGGCACGATCGCGAGCGCACGCCTCGAAGAGTCGGTCCGCCGCGTCGTCAATCTCAAGCGCGCGTACAGCATCTATCTCGGTCAGCGCGCGGCGCCGCCGCCGGATCTCGAGGGCAACGGCCGGATCGCGCTCGACCTCGCGCGGGACAGCATCACGCTCCTGCGCAACCGCGGGGTCCTGCCGCTGCGCGGCCGGACGCTCGTCGTCGCGCCGGCGAACGCTGACGTCGCGGTCCTGCCGAACCAGCCCGGCCTCTCAGCGGTCTTCGCGCGGAAGCGCCCGGATGCGGTGACGCAAACGGTCACGCTGCATCCGAGCGCGGCGGACATCGGCCGCGCGGTGGCCGCCGCGCGCGGCGCCGACGCCGTCGTCGTCGCCACGACCGATCTCTTCGCGAACAACGAGCAGCGCCAGCTCGTGAGCGAGCTCTCGCGCGAGAGCACGCCGGTCGTGATGGTCTCGCTCCGCGGGCCGTACGACATCGCGAGCCAGCCGGACGTCGCCGCGTATCTCTGCGCCTACGACGGGCGTGAACCCAGCCTCGCCGCCGTTACCGAGGTGCTCCTCGGCGAGCGCAGGCCCGCCGGTTCGCTGCCGGTGGAGATCCCCGGGCTCTACGCGATCGGGGCCGGCATGCGGGACTTCGCGTGAGGGCGGCGGTCTCGGTCGAGCGGGCCAAGCCGCTTCTCGACGCGGCGATCGGGTCGCTCTGCACGGCCGCGGTCGTCCGCGTCGAGCGTCGCGGGCTCGTCGACGCGTACGCCGCGGGAACCCTCTGTCCAGATCCGAGCGCGGGACCCGACGGGCCATGCACCACCGCATCCCTGTTCGACCTCGCGTCGCTCACCAAGCTGGCCACGACCGCGCTCGTTCTGGCGTTCGTTCGCGAGCGGACGCTCGCGCTGGACATGCCGTTCCGCGAGCTCGTCCCCCAGTTCCGCGGCGGGAACAAGGACAGCGTCACGCTGCTTCAGGTGCTCACCCACACCGCCGGGCTCGCCTGGTGGAAACCGCTCTGGAAGGAGGCGACCACCTCCGAGGAGCTCGTGTGGCTCGCCGCGAAAGAGCCGCTCGCGCAGGACGTCGGCGAGTTCCGCTACAGCGACCTCGGCTACATCATGCTGACCGAGGGCCTGGCGAACGTCGGCGGACGGCCGTTCGCGGATCTGGTGGGCACGCGGATCCTCGCTCCGGTCGAGGCGGCGGACTGCGAGTTCTCACCACGTCCGCCGCCGCGCTGCGCGGCGACCGAGGAAGACACGCAGTGGCGCAAGAAGCGTTTGCGCGGTGAGGTGCACGACGAGAACGCGTACGCGATGGGCGGCGTCTCGGGGCACGCCGGCCTCTTCGGGACCGCGGATGACGTCGCCGCGCTCATCCGTACCTTCCGCGACGGCGCGGTGATCGGCAACGATCTGCGTGACCTCGCGCGGACGGAACACTACAAAGGTGGCGGCGTACGGCGCGGGATCGGACTGGTGCTTCGGCCACCGGACGATCTCCCGTTCTTCAGCACGGACGCGTTCGGCCACACCGGTTTCACCGGAACGAGCGTCTGGGTGGACCCGGCGAAGGACCTGACGCTCGTCGTGCTGACGAACCGCGTCTACTTCGGGCGGGAGAACGACACGGCGCTCTATCGGTTCCGGGTCGGCGTGTACGAGGCGCTTGCGGCCGACTGAGCGCGCGACAATCAACGGCGTGATCGCTGTGGGCATGATGTCCGGGACGTCGGTGGACGGGATCGACGTCGCGGCGATCGAGATGGGCGATGACGGCGCCACCGTGCTGCCGGACGCCGCGCACTTCGCCTATGCCCCCGAGCTGCGGGCGCGCGTCCTCCGCGCCGCGGCGGGCGCATCGGTCGGGACCCACGAGCTCGCCGCGCTGCACGCCGCGCTCGGCGACGCATACGCCGACGCGGCCAGCGATTTCGTCGAGCGGCTCGGTCGGCGCCCGGACCTCATCGCGCTTCACGGGCAGACCGTCGCCCATCTGCCGCGCAAAGCGACCCTCCAGCTGGGCGACGCATCCCGGGTCGCCGTTCGGACCGGCGTGACGACGATCGCGGATTTCCGCAGCGCCGACATCGCCGCGGGCGGCGAGGGCGCGCCGCTCGTGCCCTTCGCCGACCACGTGCTCTTCGCGCATCGCGCGCCGATCGCGCTCCTGAACCTCGGTGGGATCGCGAACCTTACGTTCATCCCGACCGCGCGAGCAGAGGACGTCGTCGCGTTCGACACCGGGCCGGCGAACATGGTCAGTGACCTCATCGCGCAGCGCGCCGGTCGCGCGTTCGACGCGGGCGGGGCCGGCGCCGCGGGCGGGCGGCCGGATCCGGACGCGCTCGCGTGGGGCCTGGGGCACCCGTATTTCGCGCGGCGCGCGCCCAAGAGCACCGGCCGCGAGGATTTCGGTCAGCCCTTCGCCGACGAGCTGAACGACCGTGTCGCGCGAAGCGGCGGCTCGCACGACGACGCACTCGCGACCGCGGTCGCCCTTACCGTTCGGACCGTGGCCGACGCGCTGCGCCGCGAGACCCCGAAAGGCGTCGGCTGGCGCGAGCTCGCGGTGGGCGGTGGCGGAGCCCGCAACGCGACGCTCCTCGCGAAGCTGCGCGAGGAGGTGAGCCCGACCGCGGTCATCACGACGGATGAGCTCGGCGTTCCGATCTCGTCGCGCGAGGCGATCTCGTTCGCGATCCTCGGCATCTACCGGCTGCGCGGACTGCCGAACACGCTCCCCTCGGCCACCGGAGCGAAGCGCGCCGTCTCCGGCGGAGCGATCCACCAGCCATGACCACGGCGGTCGTTGTGGGCATCGACGCCGGCGCGTCGAAGACGCGCGCGTTCGCGGTGGACCGCGATGGCGCCGTCGTCGGACGGGGCGCGGGCGGCGGCGCGAACCTGCTCTCCTCGCCCGATCCGGCGGGATCCATCGGCGCCGCGCTCGCGGAGTCCCTCGCGGGCGGGAGAGCAGACGCCGTGGTGCTGTCGTGCGCCGGCGGTGACCGGGAAGCCGATCGGGTGCGCGGCCGCGAGATCCTCACGCGGCTCGTCGGTCCAGATACGCGCGTGGAGGTCACCGGAGATGGGATCGCGGCGCTCTACGCGGGAAATCCGGCCGGCTGCGGCGTGGTGCTCATCTCAGGCACGGGGTCGATCGCCTTCGGACGCAACGAGGAGGGCGAGGAGCGTCGGTCAGGCGGGTGGGGGTACTTGATCGGCGATGAAGGCTCGGCGGTATGGCTCGGGCTCGAAGGCCTCCGCGCCGCGGCGCATCACGCCGACGTCGAGGCTCGGGGTCGCTCTGGCCGCCTTCGCGGCGCGCTCGGCACCGGGCACGTTCGCCATCAGCGTCGCGCTCGGTATCGATCGTGCGGCGTGGCGCGCACGCGCTCGCTCGCGCGGGATCCGTGGTCGCGAGCGAGCTCCGCCTCGAGGGCGGCCCGGTGTACCTCGCGGGTGGCTCCTTTGAGTCACTGCCCTCGCTGGAGCGGGCGGTGCGCAGCGAGCTGCTCGCGATGCTGCCGCGCGCGGCCGTCGAGGCCGTGAGCGAGGAGCCCGCGATGGGCGCGGCGCGCCTCGCGATGCGCCTGGCGTGGGGAGTCTGATGGAGCGCATGACCGAGACGCGCAATCCGAAGGCGGCACGGCTCTCGTCGATGTCGATCCGCGAGATCCTCGAGCTCGTGAGCGACGAGGACGCGACCGTCCCCGGCGCGGTCCGCCGCGCGCTACCCCAGATCGAGCGCGCGGTCGAGCTCATCGTGGCGTCGCTCGGCCGTGGCGGGCACCTGCGCTATGTGGGCGCCGGGACCAGCGGGCGACTCGGCGTGCTCGACGCGAGCGAGATGCCGCCAACGTTCGGGGTAGACCCGGACATGGTGACGGGCGTCATCGCCGGCGGTGACCACGCGCTCCGGATGTCGATCGAAGGCGCGGAGGACCGGCCGCTTGGGATCCGCGACCTGCGGGATCGCTTCGTCGCCGGCGACGTGGTCGTCGGCATCTCGGCGAGCGGACGCGCACCGTACGTGGTCGACGCCATCGATAACGCGAAGCGGGATCTCGGCGCGTCCGCCACGATCGCGATCACCTGCAACCCGGACTCGGCGCTCGCTCGCGCCGCGGACGTCGCGATCGTCGTCGATGTGGGCCCCGAGGTGATCGCCGGATCGAGCCGCATGAAGGCCGGTACCGCGACGAAGCTCGTGTTGAACATGCTGTCGACCACGGCGATGGTGAAGCTCGGACGGACGCGGGACGATCTCATGGTCGATCTGCGCGCGACGAACGAGAAGCTGAGGCAGCGCGCGATCCGGATCGTGCAGAACGAGGCGCGCATCGGTGCCGACGAGGCGAAGGCGCGGCTAGAGCGCTGGGGCTGGCACGTGCGCGCGGCGATAGAGGACCGGTGGCCCGCCGCCTCATCGTGAACGCCGACGATTTCGGTCGCTCGATCGGGATCGATCGCGGTACCGTGCGGGCGCATCGCGAGGGCATCGTCACCAGCGCGACGCTGATGGCGAACGTGCCCGGTGCCGAGCGCGCCGCGAAGGCGGCCAGAGCGACCCCGAGCCTCGACGTCGGCGTGCATCTCGTCCTGACGTACGCGCGACCGCTCTCCGATCCGCGGACGATCAGCACGCTCGTGCGCGAGGACGGGTCCTTCCCCGGTCCGCGCGAGCTGGTCGCCCGCGAGATCGATCGCGACGAGGCCCTCCGCGAGTACCGCGCGCAGTACGCGCGCGCTCGCGACCTCATCGGTCGCGAGCCGACCCATGTCGACACGCATCACTGGGTCCACGACCATCCCGCGCTCTCGTGGGCAGTCCGCGAGCTCGCGCGCGAGACGGGCGCCGCGGCGCGAACGCATGACCCGAGGCAGCGCGGCGAGTACCGCGCGCAGGGCGTGCGCACGCCTGACCACTTCGTGCGCGCGTTCCAGCATCCCGGGCACATCGACGTCGCCTCGCTGCTCGCGATCATCGAGGCGCTGCCCGACGGCGTGACCGAGCTCATGTGCCATCCGGGCGAGCGGGACCCCGACCTCGAGGCGACGTCGGCGTACGGGCGTGAGCGTCCGGTCGAGCTCGCGACGCTCATCGACCCACGTATCCGATCGGCGCTCGAGCGCGGCGCGATCGAGCCCACGACGTTCGCGGCCCTGTGAACGCGCGCGAGCGCGTCCTGCGGGCACTGCGCGGCGACGCGGTCGACCGCGTGCCCTTCGCGGTGTGGCGCCACTTCTATCCGGACGAGAGCGAGGGCGCCGAGAAGCTCGCCGCGACCACGGTCGCGTTCACGCGCCGCCACCAGCTCGATCTCGTGAAGTACAACCCTCGCGCCCATTACCACGCCGAACCATGGGGAACGGCGTATCGCTACCGCGGGACGTCGCACCCCGTGCTCGCGCGATACGGGCTGGGCAAGACCGACCGCTGGACGAAGATCGAGCTCGTGTCGCTCGACACGCCCGCGTTCCGTGAGCTGCTCGACGGCCTGCGCCTGGTTCGCGCGGCGCTCCCCGCGATCCCCGTGCTCGCGACGATCTTCACGCCGCTCGGCGTGCTCGAGCGGATCGGCGGCAAGGAGCGCGTCCTCGAGGACATCGAAGCGCGGCCCGACGAGGTCCTCGGCGCGCTCGACGCGGTCGCGGAGACGTTCGCCGCGCTCGCGACAGCGTGCGCCCAGATCGTTGACGGCATCTTCCTCGCGACGACGAGCTGGGCGCGTCGCGACACGCTGAGCGCCGGGCAGTACCGGCGGTTCGGCACGCCGTTCGACCTCCGCGTTCTCGCGGGCGCGCGCGCCGCGCCACTGAACGTGCTGCACGTCTGCGGTCCCGGCGCGTACGTCGTCGACCTGGGGCGCTATCCGGTCCACGCGGTGTCGTGGAACCCGCGCCTCGCGGGCAACCCAAACCTCGCCGCGTTCCAGGCGTCCGTCCCGGAGCGCGGCGCGATCGGTGGCTTCTCTGACGACGCGTTCCTCTCGGACGGCGCCATCGCGCGGCGCGAGGGCCTGGAGGGGCTTCTTCAGACTGGCGCACGGCGCTGGCTGGCCGCCGGGGGATGCACGATCCCGGTCGAGTCGCGCCCCGACGCGATCGACGCGGCGCACGCAGCAGTTCGCCGCTAACGCATGGAAAAAGCGCTCTGGGTCGTCCGCGACAAGATCACCTCGCCGGGTGCGATCGATGACCTCATGGCGGATGCGACGACCCGCGGGATCCACGACGTCGTCGCCCAGGTCCGAGGTCGCGGCGACGCGTATTTCGGCTCGACGCTCGAGCCGCAAGCCGAAGCGCTCGAGGATCCCGCGTTCGACCCGCTTGGCCACCTCGTTCGCGCGGGCGCGGCGGTCGGAGTGCGCGTCCATGCCTGGGCCAACGTGTTCTTCGTCTGGTCGAGCCCCAGTGGGGCGCTCCCGCGCTCGTCAGAGCATCTCGTGCGCAAGCATCCCGCGTGGCTCTTACCACCCGATCGCGGGGGCTTGCCCCCGCACCCCCTCACTCTCTCCGGCGAAATGGGAGCACGAACAGATCGGCCCTCGACCTTCGATCGCGGGGGCTTGCCCCCGCACCCCCTCACTCTCTCCGGCGAAATGGGAGCACGAACAGATCGGCCCGCGACCTTGTCGTACCTCGATCCGGTGGGCGGGTCGGATTGGGAGGGGATCTACACGGATCCAAGGAACACAGAGGCACGCGAGCACACCCTCGCCGTCTTCACGGACATCGTCGCCCGCTACCGAGTCGAGGGATTCCACTACGACTACGTCCGCTATCCGCAGGCCGCCTACGCGTCATCCCCAGATGACCACACGGCGGTGACCGCGCTCGTGCGCGAGGGCGCGACCCGTCTGCGGAGCGCCCGTCCCGGCATCGTCATCTCGGCCGCGGTCTTCCCCGACCCCGACGCGGCGCGGGACCGCGTCCTGCAGCGCTGGCCCGATTGGGCGCGCGAAGGGTGGATCGATCTGCTGTGTCCGATGGCGTATCGCAAAGACACCAGCTCCGTCCGGGCGCTGCTGACGAGGGCCCGCAAGGCCGCGCCGCGTACGCGCATGTGGGGCGGGCTGATGGCGTACGCGGGAGAACGGCGACTCATCCGCGACCAGGTGCGGGCCGCCAAGGACGCGGGGTGCGACGGCGCGATCCTGTTCGCCTACGAACCGACCCAGCGGGACCTGCTCGACGTATTCGCCGCGTCCTAACGGTCTCAACATTTGTCAGCCGTTTCGCCGGGACAAAAACGCCGTTCTAGGATGGTGCGCCCATGCCCGAAGTGACGACACCAACACCGGTAGCACCGCCCGCCGAGGAAGCCCCACGAGCCGATCCGCTCGCGTCCGCCGTCGCCGATGCCGTCGCGAAGCTGCGGCGCACGGCCGGCCTCTCGGAGCGCGCCGCGGCGCGCCGCCTGGGGACCTCGCAGACGCAGCTTCGTCGCATGGAAGATCCGCGCTATCTGCCGTCGCTCCGATCGTTATCGCGCGTCGCGGCCGCCTATGGCTACCGGCTCTCCGTTGATTTCGTCCCTCAAGACGCGCCGAAGCCCAAGCCCGCTCCGCGACCGCAGCGCAGGCCCGCGGCTAACAAGTCCGTGTCACCTTCGAAAGGCCGACGGGCCGCTCAGGGTCGCGGCCGTGCCGCCGCGCGACCGCGGCGGCGAGGTGCTGCGCAGCGACGACGAAGCTGATCGGCACGAGCGTCTCGGAGAGCGGCGCTGGCAGCAGGATCGCGTCCCGAACGTGCTCGGCGACGCGCTCGTCGTTGGTGATCGCGTAGACGCGGGCGCCCTTTGTCGCAAGCGACGACGCCAGCGCGCGCGACTCGGCCTCTGCACCGCCCCGCGAGGCGAGGAGCAGAACGGGCACCCCTCGCCGGAGGAGTGTCTGGGGGCCATGCGCGAAGTCAGCGCTCGAGTAGGGCTCCGCCCAGATCCGGGCGAGCTCCTTCACCTTGAGGGCCGTCTCGAGGGCGGCCGGGTAGAGATACCCCCGACCCAGTACGAGGATCGTCGGAGCGCGCCCGATCGCCTTCGCGAGCCGTTCCGCGTCGCGCTCGGCGGCGACGGCCTCTGTCACCGCCTCGGAGAGTCCGGCCATCGAGAGCGCGCTTCGGCCACGCGCTTCCGCGGTAGTCGCGGCGACCAGCGCAAGCGCGACACATGTCGCGGTGAAGGTCTTCGTCGCGGCTACCGCCTCCTCGCGCCCGGCCCGCAGCGCGAACACGTACTGAGCGTTCCGAGCGAGTGATGACGCCGCTCTGTTCGTAAAGGCGACGGTCACCGCGCCGTCACGTCGTCCCGCCGCGACGACGGCGGCGACATCCGGCGACGCACCGGACTGCGAGATGCCGATGACCGCTCCCTTCGCGTACGAGGGAGGCGCGTCGTATCTCGTGACAAGTGACGGAGCGGCGAGCGCGGTGACCACGCCGGCAACGCTCTCGAACAGATACTTCCCGTAGGTCGCGGCGTTGTCCGACGATCCGCGCGCGGCGATCGTGATGTGCTCGACCCGGGCGAGCGCGCGGCCGAGCACACGCGCCTCGGGCCAGCCCTCGTCGAGGAGCCTCCGAACGACGCGCGACTGCTCACCGATCTCGCTGCGCAGCGACATCGCCGGCATGATGCCCGAGCGGTAGTACCGGCACAGGACCACCGGGTCCCTCGACGGGGTCGTCGCGCGCCGTGAGGCTCTTCGTGCGCAGTGAATTCGCTGGGGAGCGTTTCGCCTGAACGGCGCCATTGGCGGCGCACGCTCCGCGCGGGATTGTTCTGGACCGCGCTCGGTCTCGGCGCCGCGACCATCTCGTACGCGTGCGATGCCGATCTCGCGGCACGCTCGCTCGGCTTTGACCGGACGGCCTCGATCCTCTTCTTCGCGCTGGTGCCGATCCCCTCGCTCGCGCTCGGCGTGCGCGGGCTCGCCCTCGCGCTGCGGCTGCGGGACGCGGCTCGCCTCGCTGAGGGCGTCCGGTCGTACCTGGCGACGCACCTGCCGGCAGGCTTCGTCGTGGTGCCGCACTACCGGCCGCTGGACGGCGGCGACGATGAGATCCCTCTGCTGGTGATCGGCCCCGCCGGGGTCACCGTCGTGCAGCCTCGCGCCGACGAGGGCGTCATCCGCTGCTCCGAGGACCATTGGTATCGCGAGCGCGCGTACGGCGTGGGGCGACGCCTTCCGGGGGCATCCGTGTCGCAGCTCGCGCGACGGAACGCGTCGCGGGTCCGTCGGGATCTGGCGACCGGCGGCTTCGCCCGGACCCGCGTCGAGCCGCTGGTGCTGTTCACCGCCGCGCGGCTCGGCGACGTGTCGAGCTCCACCGTTCCCGCGGTCGCGGGCCTCGAGGAGGCGGTCGCCCACCTTGCGCGGATCTCAAGCTCGGAGAGCCATTCCGATCGGACGCGCGCCGTCGCGAGCGCCCTCGGCGGCCTCGCCGTCGCCTGAGCCGCACGCACGTGGCGACCGCCCGCAGCGGAACGTACGGATCTTTCACAAGTTCGCGCGACCGCCGCGCTTAGGATTCGACCATGACCGCGCGCATCGTCGTCGTGGAGGACGATCCGTCGGTCGCGGAGCTCGTGACGCTGTACCTGCGGAATGCGGGGTTCATCGTCGAGCACGCGCGGACGGGAGCGGAAGCGCGGACGAAGATCGGCGAGACCCGGCCGGCGCTCGTCGTCCTCGACCTC
>VBGS01000117.1 GCA_005889445.1 Chloroflexota bacterium | reverse complement strand
AGCCTCACCGTGCTCATCCTCGCCGCGACCGTCGACAGCTACCGCGCGGAACAGGGACGCGCCGAGCGCGCGCTCCGTATCGGCCGCAGCCTCGAGAGGATCGCGACGGAGATCGCCGGCGAGACCGAGCCGATGGCGCTCTTTCGCTCCATCGCGCGAAACGCGCTGCATCTGGCTGACGCGCAGCACGCGACGGTCAACATCCGGCGCGGCGAGGAGTTCCACATCGCGGCCGGGGCGGGCACCGGCGAGCGCGTCGTCGGCATCCACGCGCCGAGCGACCGCGGCATCGTCGGGGCCGTTCTCCGTAGCCGCTCCACGGTCGCCGCCAACGACTACGGGTCGGATCCCACCGCGGTCGCCGCGGTCCAGGCGGTCGGCGTCCGCTCGATCGTCGGCGTACCCATCTTCGTCCACGGCGACGTCGCCGCGACGCTCACCGTCGGGCGGCTGGTCATCCGCCCGTTCGACGGCGATGACATCCGCGCACTCGAAGGACTCGCCTCGCATGCCGCGGTCGCGCTCCGCAACGCCCGGGTCATCGATCAGGGTCGGCGCCTCGAGAGCCTCTCGCACGAGCTGACGGGCCGGATGCCGGAGGACGTGATCGGGCGCATCGCTTCGAGCATGAAGGCCGCGTTCGACGTCGACTGGGTGCATATCAGCGAGATCAAGGGCAGCCTCGGCCGCCCGCTGGCCGCGCTCGGCAAAGCGGCGTCGATCCGCGAACAGGATTGGTCGCCGCTGGGTCCGCTCCAGCGCGACGTCGTCGGTCGGCGAACGCTTGTCGTCGTTCGGGATTACGAGCGAGAGCATCGGGGCGAGGACCATCGGCCGGTCGTCCAGCTCGCGCACACCGAGCATCTTCATGCGACGATGGCAGCGCCTGTTCTCATCGGCGGCGATGTGCGCGCGGCGCTGACCCTCGCGACGACGGATCCGTACCGCACCTTTGACGTGATCGAACGCCAGCAGCTGACCGCGTACGCCGAGCTCGCCGGAAGCGCGCTCCGCGCGGCGACCGAGCGGCAGGACCGCGAGCGGCGGATCGGCCGCCTTTCCGCGCTCAACGAGCTCGCCTGGCGGCTCGGAGCGATGCACGATCCTCTCGATATCGCCCAGGCGGCGTACCAGACGGCGGCGATCCTCGCGCGGCGCGACGCGTTCACGATCGCGCGCTACGACGGCGACCACGCCGAACTCACGATCCTTCTCCGGGCCGACGGCCAGCGGATCGAGAGCGGCGAGCCCCATCGCCCGCTCGGCGATGACCCGCTCAGCATCGTCGTCCGCAGCGCGCAGCTCCACGAAACTCCGAGCGGCGTGTTCGTGCCGATGAAGAGCCGCGGACGTCTCGTCGGCGTGCTCGCGAGCGAGTCGCACGCTCCGGGCGCCTTCGATGAAGAGGACGTCGCGGTGCTGCAGTCGCTCGCGAACCTCGTCGCGACGGCGTTCGAGAACGCTGACGCGCTCGCCCGCATGCGCGAGCTCTACCTCGCGTCGGTCCGCGCCCTCGCGGCAGCGGTCGATGCGCGCGACCGGTATACGCGGAGTCACTCGGCGCGCGTCGCCGCGCTTGCTCGAGGCATCGCGGAGGAAATGCAGCTCAGTCCCGATCACATCCGGCGCATCCAGCTTGGGGCCCTGCTCCACGACATCGGCAAGATCGGTGTGCCCGACGCGATCCTCAACAAGCCTGCCGCACTGACCGAGCAGGAGTGGGTCGTGATGCGGACGCATTCCGTGCTTGGCGCCTCGATCGTGAATGCGGTCGAGCCGCTGCGCGATCTCGTGTCGACGATCCGCTCGCACCACGAGCGCTACGACGGGACCGGGTACCCTGACCAGCTCGGCGGCGACCTCGTCCCGATCGAGGCGTACGTCGTCTCGGCCGCCGACGCATTCGAAGTGATCGTGAGCCGGCGCGCGTACAAACAGGCCCAGACGGTCGAGTTCGCCTGCGCGGAGCTGCTGCGCTGCCGCGGAACGCAGTTCCATCCAGGCGTCGTCGACGCGTTCCTTCGGCTGATCGAACGTGACCGCGCCCAGGGCGCCGCGCAGCTGCGACGCATCGCCGGCATCCTTCACGAGGACATCGAGGACGTGCCCGGGCCTGGAGGCCTGCTCGAGCAGGCCGCCGCGAGCGCCCACGCGCACGGTCGGCAGCTCGCGATCCTTCAGCGGCTCGCGTCCGAGATCAGCGCGGTGCTCGACATCGATGAGCTCGCGGGCAGGCTCCTGGGCATCGTCTGCGACGCGATGGGCTACGAGAACGGATTCCTGCTCACGCTCGACGAGACCGCCGAACATCTGGTCATCCGCGCAGCCGTGGGTCCATCCGGCAGCTATGTCGGCCAGCGGCTGCCGCGCGGGCAGGGCATCAGCTGGTGGGTCATCGAGCATGGCGAGATGCAGAACGTTCCTGACGGGACCGCCGACCCGCGCTTCTACGGACCGTCCGAGATCAGGTCCGTCCTCGTCGTGCCGCTCCAGCTCGCCGAGGAGCGCGTCGGCGTACTGGGTGTCGAGAGCGCGAGGATCGCGGCGTTCGCCCGCCAGGACGAGGACCTTCTGACGGCGGTATCGCACCAGATCGCGGCGGCCGTCCGCGTCGCCAAGCTGCACCAGGCCGCGAAGACCGCGGCGGCGACCGACCCGCTCACGGGCCTGCCGAACAGGCGGAGCTTCTTCTCGCGCCTCGAGCTAGAGCTGTCTCGGCACGAGGGGCAGCCGCTCTCGGTCGCGGTGCTCGATGCGAACGGCCTCAAGGCCCTCAACGACGAGCAGGGGCACGCGGCGGGCGACGAGGCGCTCGTGAGAATGGGTGAGCTGCTCCAGGCCGGAGTTCGCGATGGTGACCTTGTCGCCCGGATCGGTGGCGACGAGTTCGCGGTCCTTTTTGCGGGCGCGCCCATCCTGACCGCCGAGCGGATCATGCGCCGGCTCGCCGAAAGCGTCGCCGCGGGGACGCTCACAGCGGGTCATCACCTTCCGACCATCGCCTGGGGCGTCGCCGACGCGACCGGCGAGGCGACGGTCGACGCGCTCGTCGACGCGGCCGACCGAGCGATGTATCGGCAGAAGCAGCTCCAGAGGCGGAGGCGCACCCCCGCGTAGCCCCGCGGCAGAGTCCGCGGCACCGCTCGTGCATCTGACGACCTTCGGTGAACCTCGCTCTTCGAGTCGGCATCGCCTTCTCCGTCGTCGCGGCCGCGGTCCTTCTCGGGATGGGCGCGCAGGCCGCGGATCCGCTCGTGCGGTGTGGCACCGTGAGCGAGTTTTCAGCGCCGACGGCGAACAGCGCGGGCTCCTTCGTGCTCACGAGCGCGGATACCGCCGTCAAGGCGTCGGTCGCGGCTGGCACCGCGATGTCCGCCCTTGCCGGATACGCGTGCGTCGAGCTCAACCCGGGCGCACCGTCGGCTGCCTTCGTCGGCCTGGTGGCGCCCGGTCAGGCCGGGTACGTAGCGCAGTCCTTGCCGTCGGGCGCGGCGTCACCGCTCGCGAAGGCGGGCGAGGCAGCGACCTCGCTCGTCCTCATCGCGACGGCGCTGGTGTTCTTCTCGATCCTCGTGGTATTCGCGAGCTACGGCGGCAGGTGGGGCCGGCGCCGCGTGGCCGTGGTCGACAACCGCCCCTACAATTCGAACATCCGGCAGCGACCGGGAGGAGTACGGACCTCGCACCGATAGAGAGGGCGCGCGAGAGGTGAGAGCGCGCCTCGGAATGCCGGGTCCAGAAGGTCGCCCGCGAGCCGGAGCGGGTCCGCCCGTTAGCGCGGATCGATGAGGCACGACGCCGTCGTGTGAATCTGGGTGGTACCGCGGGTCCCGACTCGCCCCAGGCGAGCCGGGATTTTTGTTGTCCGGAAGGAGAGACGACGATGGCCGCGACGATCACCAGACCGCCCGGATCGGCGCTCGCGCTGAAAGAGAAGAACTTCCGTCCGTCCGTCGTCGAGGCGGACCTCTACGAGTGGTGGGAGCGCTCGGGCTTCTTCACGCCCGACGAGGCGAATCCCAATCGGCCATTCGTGATGATGCTGCCGCTGCCCAACGTGACCGGCGATCTCCATCTCGGCCACGCGCTTGGCTTCGGTGGCTACGAGGACCTCATGGCGCGCTGGCACCGCATGAAGGGCGAGCCCACGCTCTGGATGCCGGGCACCGATCACGCCGGGATCATCGCGCAGGTCGTGGTCGAGAACGAGCTCGCCAAGGAGGGCATCACCAGGAATCAGCTCGGCCGCGAGAAGTTCGTCCAGGAGATGTGGACGTGGATGGACCACTACCGGCCACGGATCGAGAAACAGCTCCGCATGCTCGGGTGTTCTCTCGACTGGTCGCGGCCGAATTTCACGATGGAGCCCTCCAAGCAGCGTGCGGTCAGGACGCACTTCATCCGGCTCCACAAGCACGGGCACCTCTATCGCGACGACCGGATCGTGCACTGGTGCGTGCGCGACCAGACGACGTACTCGGACCTCGAGGCGAAGCACATCGAGCGGACCGACACGCTCTACTACGTCCGCTACCCGTGGGCCGAGCAGATGCCGGCGGGAACGCCCGACCTGATCGTCGCGACGACGCGGCCGGAGACGATCGTGGCCGACGTCGCCGTCGCCGTGCACCCAGAGGACACGCGCTGGAACGCCTATGTCGGTAAGGAGGTCCTCGTGCCCGCCGTGGAGCGGCGCGTGCCGATCATCGCCGACGAGGCCGTCGACCGCGAGTTCGGGACCGGCGCGCTCAAGATCACCCCGGGTCACGACGCGACGGACTTCGAGATCGGCCAGCGCCACGGCCTGCCGATCATCTCGGTGATCGACAAGCGCGGCATGATGACTCCCGCGGCGGGACCGCTCGCGGGTCCGGACCGGGAGACCGCGCGGCGGCAGATGGCCGAGCTCCTGCGCAAGAAGGGCCTCCTCGTGAGGGAGGAGCCGCTCACCCACGCGGTGGGCGTGCACGACCGCTGCATGACCATCGATGAGCCGCTGGTGATGAAGCAGTGGTGGATGCGCATGGCACCGCTCGCCGCTCCGGCGATCAAGGCGGTGCGCGACGGCGACATCACGATCTACCCGCGCTACCAGGAGAAGGTCTATTTCAACTGGATGGAGAACATCCGCGACTGGCCTGTGTCGCGCCAGATCTGGTGGGGCCACTCCATTCCGGTGTGGTACTGCCGCGACTGCGGCGAGATCAACGTGCCCGATGAGGATGGACCGGACCCGAAGCGCTGCAAACGGTGTCAATCCGACGACCTCGAGCACGATCCCGATGTGCTCGACACCTGGTTCTCATCCGCCCTCTGGCCGCACAGCACGCTCGGCTGGCCCGACGAGACGCCGGATCTGCGGAAGTACTACCCGGGCTCGATCATGGAGACGGGCTACGACATCCTGTTCTTCTGGGTGGCCCGCATGATCATGATGGGCCTCGAGAACATGGGGGAGATCCCGTTTCACACGGTGTATCTCCATGGCCTCGTCCGGGTCGGCACGGTCAAGATGAGCAAGTCGCTCGGCAACGTGGTGAGCCCGGTGGGACTGATCCAGGAGTACGGCGCCGACGCGCTTCGCTACGCGCTCGTGTCCGGTGTCGCGACCGGTGCCGATAGCCAGCTGACCGACGAGAAGCTCCTGCACGCGCGCAACTTCGGGAACAAGCTCTGGAACATCGGTCGGTTCGTCCTCGCGCAGGTCGACAAGAATCCCGACGCGTTCCGCGGGCATCCGGTCGACGAGCGTCCCGAGGCGAATACCGAGGGGGCGCGCTGGATCCTCTCGCGCACCGAGGCCGCGGTGGAAGAGTGCACCCGCCTCATCGAAAGCTATCTGTTCGGTGAGTACCTGGCGGCGCTGGAGGGCTTCGCGTGGGGCGAGCTCGCCGATCTCTACATCGAGCTGGCCAAGCGGTCGCTCCGCGGACCGCGCGCCGACGAGACCGTGCGCACGCTCGCGTACGCGCTCGACCGTTTGCTACGGCTCGCGCATCCGATCGTGCCGTTCCTCACCGAGACGTTGGCGCTGCAGCTGTGGCACCACGCTCCGAAGCGGGAGACGGCGCCGTCGCTCGTGATCTCCGCATGGCCACGCATCGGCAGGCGCGACACGGATCTCGAGGCTCGATTCGCGGTCGTGAGCGAGGTGGTGCGAACGATCCGCAACCTGCGTCAGGACGCCGGTCTCGATCCGTCCGAACGCGCGAAGATCCTGCTCGCGGGAGATCTCAGCCGGCTCGGCGAAAGCATCTCGGCGATCGCCGAGCTGACGCG
>VBGS01000116.1 GCA_005889445.1 Chloroflexota bacterium | reverse complement strand
GCTCTGCGCCTTTGCGGGGAGACTCTTTGCCTGCGACGCCGCGATGAGCGCGCGCGCCAGCCGCGGCGTGAGCGTCAGCGGGACGTTCGTGAGCGATTCACTCCCGCCTGCGACCACGACGTCCGCGGTTCCGCCCAGGATGTGATCGGTGGCGCTAGTGATGGCGACGCATGCGGACGCGCACGCGAGGCCGACCGTGAACGCCGGAATTCGCGTCGGCATCGAAAGCGAGAGGACGACCTCGCGCGCGAGGTTGTGGTACGCGACGGGCCGCGCGACGTTCCCGAAGATGACCTCGTCGATGTCGCGGGGGTCGACCTCTGTCCGCGCAAGCGCCTCGCCCGTGGCGCCGCGCGCCAGGTCGAGGACATCAAGCTCCGCGAACGCCGTTCCTGCCTTCACGAACGGCGTTCTGGCTCCCCCGAGGATCACCGGGCGCGGCACCCCGCTTGCAAGCGTAGCGAACAAGCGAGTTCCGATGTGAAGACCGTGATGCAGTCGGCGGGCCAATTTGAAGGTGCGTACGACCCTGGGGTGCCGCGGCACCTGGAGTACCCGGCGATCCCCCTCCACGGGCTGCTCGAGGCGACCGCGCGCGAGAGCCCGGATCTGGTCGCGACGATCTTCGGCGGGGCGGTCGCCGGACGCTGCGTTGATGCCAAGCTGACATACCGCGATCTAGACCGTCTCGCCGACCGCTTCGCCGCAGGGTTGCAGCGCCTGGGGATCAGCAGGGGCGACCGCGTCGCGCTGGTCCTCCCCAACTGCCCCCAGTTCGTCTACTGCTTCTTCGGAGCTCTCAAGGCGGGCGCGATCGTCGTGCCGACCAACCCCCTCTATACCGTGCGCGAGCTGCACGCGCAGCTGGCGGACTCCGGCGCGCGGGCCGTGGTGGTCCTCTCGCGGCTCTACCCGCAGGTCGCCGAGGCCGCCAGAGGAACGAGCGTCGAGCGCATCGTCGTGACCAACATCAAGGAGCACTTTGCCGCTCCGCTGCGCGCTCTGTTCAACGTCGCCCGGGAGCGCAAGGAGGGGCATCGCGTCGACATCAGCGCCGACGGCAGGGCGCTCTGGCTCCGTGAGCTGATCGCGCACGACGGCGTGCCCGCGCGCGTGGCCGTCGCGTCGACCGATCTCGCCGTGCTCCAGTACACCGGCGGCACGACCGGCATCGCGAAAGGCGCCATGCTGTCCCACCGCGCGCTGATCGCGAACGCGTATCAGTGCCGCGCGTGGCACACGACGATGCGCCAGGGCGATCGCATGCTCGCGGTCATGCCGTTCTTCCACGTGTACGGACTCACCGTCGTGATGAATCTCGCGGTGCTCGGGCGAATGACCATGGTCCTCATACCGCGTCCAGACCTGAAGCACATCTTCCTGGCGATCGAGAAACACCGGCCACGGTTCTTCCCCGGAGCTCCACGGATCTACATCCTGCTCAACGAGTCCCGCGAGCTCGCGAGGCACGATCTCACGTCGATCGAGTCATTCCTGTCCGGCTCGGCGCCGCTGCCGATCGAGGTGATGCGCCGCTTCGAGCAGCTGACCGGGAATGGCAAGGTCATGGAGGGATATGGGCTGACCGAGGCGGCCCCGGTCACGCACTCGAATCCGCGGGAGGGCCAGCGCAAGCCGGGCTCGGTCGGCATCCCCATGCCTGACGTCGAGTGCAAGATCGTCGACATCGAAACCGGGACGCGCGAGGTCCCGCCGGGCGAGCCCGGGGAGCTGTGCCTTCGCGGACCCAATCTCATGGACGGCTACTGGCAAAGACCCGATGAGACGGCCCTCGCGCTCCGCGATGGCTGGCTTTACACCGGCGACATCGTCCGCATGGACACTGACGGCTACTTCTTCGTCGTCGACCGCAAAAAGGAGATGATCATCGTCTCCGGATTCAAGGTCTATCCGCGCGAGGTCGACGAGATCCTCTACAAGCATCCTGCCGTGTTGGAAGCCGCGGCGGTCGGTGTCCCGCATCCGTCAAAGGGCGAAGTCGTGAAGGCGTTCGTCGTCCTTCGTCCGGGCGCGACCGCGACCGCGCAGGAGGTCGTCGACCACTGTCGTGCGAATCTCGCGCCGTTCAAAGTCCCGGTCGAGGTCGTCTTCCGGGAGTCACTGCCCAAGACCCTCATCGGCAAAGTGCTGCGGCGCGTGCTCGTCGACGAGTCTCCCGACATATCGGTCACGCCGTTGCCGCGAGCCGGTTAGCCGGAGCTCTTCTCCGCGATGATCCGTTGGCCATCTGGGCCGCGGACGAAGTCGAGGAACGCCCCTATCGCCGGCTTCACCAGCTGCGGGTTGTAGACAAGGTAGAGCGCACGGCGGACCGGATAGGCGCCCGACTGCAGGTTCTGTTTCGTGGGCGCGACACCGTCGACCGAGAGGAGCTTGATCCCGCCCTCGCTCAGCGATTTGTCGCTGATCGTGATGATCGAGATCACGTCGCTGCGATCTTTGACGGCGATGATCGTCTGGCTCATATCGCTGACTTCGAACGTGTCCTTCGCGTACGTTGCCTTGCCCCCGAAGAAGTAGGCCTCGAAGCTGAGCCGGATGGCCGAATTCGCGTTTCGGGTCACCACGCGGATGTGGCCCGGCTCGCCACCCACTGCGGCCCAATCGGTGATCTCACCGGCGAAGATCGCGCGCACCTGATCGCGGGCGAGGTTGTTCACGACATTCTTCGCGCCGGTGACGATCGCGGTGCCGCCCACGCCGACCGGGACGAGGCGGATCAGGTCGCGGACGGTCGCGTCCGGCTCGGTGCTGCTTGTCGCCAGATCGATCGCGCCTGTTGCGACGAGGCTCATCCCCGGTTTCGAGCCGATGTCCTCGAACTCGAAGTTCACGCCGGGGTGCCGCGCGGAGAATTCGGTGCTGAGCGCGATGAACGTGTCGCGCGGCGCGCCGCCGCCTTTCACCAGGTATGTGCCCGCGAGGGGATCCCGGGTCGGGCCGCAGGCGGTGAAGGCGATGGCGATGGCGACGAGCAGCTGAAGGCCGTGCGGGCGAAGCGAGCGGGCACCCATGGCGTGCCGACCATAGCGATCCGCACTACGAGCGGGCATCCCCCAAATTGATCGGAGCGGCCCTACCGGCTAGTCGCGGTTCGGTCGCGATTCACCCGAGGGCTGCTCGCGTGGGTCGCGCGAGCAGCCCCGACTCTACGTGATGGCGAGATCTAGCCTCGCGTGACCTGCCGTTCCCGCTCCGACTGTCCATTCGTCGGACGCGCGGCCTGCGGCGATGAGATCTCCGCCTTGTCCATGGCGCTGGTCGCTTGCCCGCGCAAGTCGGACCAGATCTGGGCGGCCTGCTCCCTGCCGCCGAGGCCGAATGCCAGGCCGAACGCGAGTGCGACGGCTCCGACCACACCCGTGAACAGGATGTTGATGAGATTGGCTGCCACTCCGATCTGATTGGCGGCGGCGACGATGCCAAATGCCAGGACGGTTACGAAGGTCAAGACTCCGATGCCGTTCGCGTTCGGCATTCGCGCGCTCTCGACGGCGCCCGTGACGAGGTTCCTCGCGGTGCTCGCGAGCCACGAGAACACGCCGAGGATCAGGATCGCGACGAGCAGGTTCGGGATGAACCCGAGGACCTGATTCACGACACCGCTGACGGCGGTGAGTCCAACCGCGTTCGCGGCCATGAGCACGAAGACAAGGCGGATGTACCACTTCACCAGACCGCCGATGACGCCGGCGGCGTCCGCCCTCACCTTCGCGCGGCGTAGGAATCCCGCGACGCCCGAGCGCTCCGCGAGATCATCGATTCGAATGGTGCGCAGGAACTTCGCGAGGATGCCACCGACGGCGCCCGCGATGATCCAGCCGATGATCAGCAGAAGGGCCGCTCCGATCAGCGATGGGATGGCCACCAAGAACGTGGCGAGCGCAGCGGCCAGACCGGTGATGACCGCCGTCCCAAGGTCAGTAACAGGGGTCACAGGCATGTCTGCCTCCTTTTGACAGAAGCGGCCGCCTGCATGGGTTACGCCAGGTAACGCCGGGATACACAAGCGCAGCGACTTTCACGCGATCGATAACTGCGACGCGGAAGGCAGCCTGCCGGCTGAGCCGTCGAGCCGGGAACTGAGTGTCAGGGAGTACGAATCCGGTGGACAACGCTGGATTCGAACCAGCGACCTTCTCCTTGTAAGCGACCCGCGCGAGTCGGACCCGCCCCGTTCACTGATCCGCCGCGAGCTCGCGCTTGAGCCGCTCTATCCGGCCGGCGATCTCGTCGCGAAGTGGCTGATCCGACTGAGCGGTGATCACCCACCGCTCCGCTCCGTCGACCGTGCAGTCGATCGCGATCACGTAATCGGACTCGACCCCGATTAGGCCGCGCGGCGGCTCAGACTCGAGATGTTCGGCGGCGGCCGTGCCCGCGAGCAGTGGGCCGAGGCGGGCGCTCGCCTCGGCCTGCGGATCCCGACCCGCCGAGAGCGCGCGCCAGCCCGCTGGTGCCTCCGCGTTGAAGTACGCGGCGGCAATCCGGCTGCGGAACGCGCCGTGCTCGCACACGAACACGACGGTCCGATTCATCGCAGCGCGAATGTGAGGAGGCCGACGAATCCCGCCGCGCCGACGAGAAGGGGCTCCGGAACCTTCGTCCGCCAAAGCAACAGCAGTGCCGCGAGGAAGACGAGCAGCGTTGTGATGTCGACGATTACCTGCGTCCCGATAACGGCTCCCGCGCCGACGATCGCGCCGGCGGCAGCGGCGGTCGCGCCTTTCGTGAACCCGACCACAAAGGGGTGCTTCCGATACCGCATGATCCACGGCGCGAACAGCACCACCATGAGGAACGGTGGGAGGAACACCCCGAGGCCCGCCACCGTCGCGCCGATGAGCCCGGCCACGAGATAACCCACGAAGACGGCGGTGATGACGACCGGTCCGGGCGTGATCATCCCCATGGCGACCGCGTCCAGGAACTCTCGCTCAGTCAACCAGCCGAAGTCGCGGACCACGCCCTGCTGCAGGAAGGGCACGATCGCGAGGCCGGAACCGAACGTGAACGCGCCCGCCTTGAAGAAGAAGACGCCGAGCTGCAGCAGGATATTGGGGTCGGTGCTCTGGACCGCCGCCCACCCGATGCCGAACCCCATAGGGACCGCCATCGGAGCTGCTTGCGCTCGGCGCAGCCAACCTCGCGGGGCGTAGATCACGACGCCGACGAGACCGGCAACGATGAAGAGCACCGCGACCTCGCTGCGCGCCACGAAGGTGACGATCCCGACCACGGCGAAGATGGCCCAGAGCCGCCGCTCGTCCTTCACCGTAACGCGAACGAGCTTCCACGCGCCGCGAAGGATCAGCGCGATGACCGCCGGACCGATGCCATAGAACAAGGCCTGGATGACCGTCGTACCGCGGAAAGCAACGTAGAGGGCTGCGACTCCGCTCACGATGATGAACGGAGGCAGGATGAAGGGCACCGCCGCCGCGCAGGCGCCCCAGAACCCGCGGCGGACATAGCCGAGCCACATCGCGAGCTGCGCGGCCAGCGGGCCCGGCAGGGTCTGCGACACCGCGAGCCCCTGGAGGTACTCCTCCTGGGTGAACCAGTGGCGGCGCTCGACGAGGTCGCGCTGCATGTACCCAGCGAGTGCGATCGGCCCGCCGAATCCGGTCGTCCCCAGGCGAACGAAGTACCCGGCGATCTGGGTCAGCGACAGCCGCGGCGGACTCTCGACGCTCACGCACTCTCCTCATAGATCGCGACGCCGCAACTCTTTGGCTGGAAGACGAAGAGCCGGCGGCTCGCCGGGTCCCAGCCGATCGTGTGCGCGCCGTCTTCGGTCCGGATCGTTTCCACTTGGACACGCCTCCCAACATCGAACGCGGAGACCGTTCCGGGACTGCCGACGGCCACGTACAGACGGCGGTCGCGGTCATACATGATCACGTCGGGAGAACCCGGCAGCGGCAGGGTCGCTTCAACGGTGCGCGAGTCGCGATCGATCACGGCCAGGGTTCCGGCGTCGGCGGCGCACCAGAGAGACGCGCCCTTTTCCGTTTGCACGATCGACAGTCCGTGCGGGCCGGCCGCTGGGACCGGTATCGCACCGGACATCGTCAGCGCGTCGGCATCGATGATGCCGATCACGGCGGGCTCCGCGATGTTTGCGTAGACGGAGCGGCTCGGGTCGTCGTAGATCGCCCAGCGTGGCCTTCCCGGGAGAGCGATCGTTTTTGTGACTCGGCGCTCGTCGACCGACACCACGGAGGCCGTGCAGTTGGTCCCCACGGGTTCGCCGAGGTTGAAGCTCAAGAGTCGTCGGGACCTTCCGTCATACGCGAGCGCGTTTGGGTGCGCGCCGACCGCGACGCGAGCAAGCAACGTTCGGTCCGAACAGCGGAAGAGGCTGACGCGTCCCGCGGCACGTTCGGAGGTGAAGAGCAGGTCCTGCTCGCTATCGATGAGCACACCGGCTACGCCGGGCAAATCGGTGATTGTGCCGAGGTATGTCCCACTCCGACAGTCGAGGATGTCGACGCGATCGGCACCGGTGTGCGCGACGAACAACT
>VBGS01000250.1 GCA_005889445.1 Chloroflexota bacterium | reverse complement strand
CGAACTTGTTGATGCGGTCCGTGATCATCACGCCGGTCTGCTCCTGCACGAGCTGCGCGAGCTGGCCGATGTAGTTCTCCTCCACTGACACGATCCGTTTCGCCGACCGCAGGATCGCGGCGACAGCGTCGGCCGGGAACGGCTTCATCAGCCGGCACTGGAGGAAGTTCACGTTCTTGCCCTGCGCCTCGAGCGCCCTGAGTGCGTCGAGGATCGTTCCCTTCGTCGATCCCCACGCGACCACCGTGAGGTCGGCTTCCTTCGGTCCGTGCAGGACGTACTGCTGGTCCTGCGGGATCGCCTTCTGAGCGAGGGTGAGCTTGCCCATCCGCTTTTCCATCATCGCGACGCGCATCTCCACGCCCTCGGTGATGTGTCCGTCGGGATCGTGCTCGTCGCTCGTCGCCCAGTAGCGGCCGCCGCGGATGCCCGGACGCGATCGGGGTGAAACGCCGTCCGGGGTCATCGCGTAGCGCAGGTATTCCTTGACCTGAGCGAGGTCGAGCTTGCCGTGTCCGTTGCCGTTGTGACCGGCCTGGCTTCCCGAGTCGTTCGGCCCCTTCGCGTCGACGGCCGTCCACTCCGTCCCGGTGAAGACCTCGCCGCGGTCGATCTGGTCGTACTTCAGCTCGAGCTTGTCGATCGTCGTGTAGACCGAGGCGAGCTTCTTGTCCGAGAGCACGATGATCGGCATCTGGTAGCGCTCCGCCCAGTTGAAGGCTGAGAACGTGTCCTGGTAGCACTCGCGCAGATCCCCTGGCGCGATGACGAGGTGCGGAAAGTCTCCCTGCGCCGGGTGGAGCGCGAACTGAAGGTCGCCCTGCTCCTGGCGCGTCGGCATGCCGGTCGAGGGGCCGCCCCGCTGGTAGAGCACCAGCACCGGCCCGGGCGCCTCGGTGATCGAGGCGAAGCCGATGCCCTCGACCATGAGCGCGAACCCGGGGCCGCTCGTCGCGGTCGACGCGCGCACCCCCATGTGCGCGGCCCCGACCGCCATATTGATCGAGCTGATCTCATCCTCACACTGGACCACGAGGAGGTTGTAGTCGCGCTGCTGGCGCTCGAGGAAGACGCTCTCGTCGGTCGCGGGCGAGATGGGGTAGTAGGTCTGGAACGCGCATCCGGCCTTGAGCTTCGCGATCGCATGGATCTCGTAGCCCTTCGCGAGGATCCGCGCCTTCGGCTCCTTGCCCGGCTTCAACGTGTACGGGAACTCCTTCGCGTTCTCGTGCTGCTTCACGTGCTCGAACGCGAGCTTCGCAGCGCGGACGTTGAGCTCGCCGACCTCGGCACGCTTGCCCTTGAACTGCGACCGGATGACCTCGGCCACGAGGTCGAATGGGTAGTCGCAGAGCGCGAGCGATGCGCCGAGCCCGACCGTGTTCTTCATGACCTCGTAGCGCCGCGCCTGCTCGCCCTTGCCCACCTCTTCGAGCGCCTTCTTGATGATCTCCATGAACGGCACCGCGTAGAAGCGCAGATCCGGGCGGTTGGCGGACGCGGGATCGAAGCCGATCTCGCTGCGCGACCAGGATGTCGGCCTTGTCTTTGTAGGAGCGCACGTCCTCGTCGTCGACGCGGACCCGATAGAAGGAGTGCTTTCCCATGATGTTGGAGTGGTATTCGATGTTCGCGTAGACGCGCAGACCCGCTCTCGAGCAGGCCTTCGCGAACACCTCGGCGGATGCGTTGATCCCGCTTCCCTGGGGGCCGCCGATGATCCAGGTGAGCCGGTTCTTCTGCACTTCGGAACTCTTATTGTACGGACTGACAGTGACGTTTCGGGGCGAGCGCGCCTTCCGCCGCGAGCGTGACACGCTGGGCGAGGTAGAGGTTCCCGCGGACGCCCTGTGGGGAGCGCAGACCCAGCGAGCGATTCAGAACTATCCGATCAGCGGCTATCGCGCGTTCCCGGCGTTCATCCGTGCGTTCGTGCGTATCAAACGCGCAGCAGCGCTCGCGAACGCGCAAGCAGGCCGGCTCGACACCCGAAAGACGAACGCGATCGTCGCGGCGTGCGACGAGGTGCTCGCCGGCAAGCATCTCGATCAGTTCGTCGTCGATGTCTTCCACTCCGGCGCGGGCGTGTCATTCCACATGAACGTCAACGAGGTCCTCGCGAACCGCGCGAACCAGATCCTCGGCGGCGGGCTTGGCACGTACGAGCACGTGAATCCGAACGACGACGTGAACATGGCCCAGTCGACGAACGACACCACGCCGACGGCGATGCGCCTCGCGGCGCTCGAGCTCACCAAGCCCCTCTGCCAGGAGCTCGACCGGCTCGCCGACGCATTCGCGGAGAAAGCCGACCGATACGGACAACACGTGAAGCCCGGGCGCACTCACCTCCAGGACGCCGTTCCGATCACGTTCGGTCAGGAGTTCTCGGGCTGGGCGGAGCGCGTGCGTGGGGCGGCCGCCCGGTTGCGTGCCGGACGAATGGAGCTCAGCGAGCTGGGCATCGGCGGAAGCGCCGCGGGCACCGGCCTCAACGTGGACGCGGAATTTGCCAAGCGTGTGTGCGAGATGCTCGCCGAGTGGTACGGCGAGCCGATCGTGCGCGCGAAGAACCTCTTCTACGCGATGCAGTCCATGGCGCCGTTCGTCCGCGTCTCGAGCGGAATGCGAACCGCGGCCATCGAGGTGTCCAGCATCTGCAACGACATCCGTCTGCTGGTCTCGGGTCCGCGAACGGGCTTCGGCGAGATCTCGATCCCCGCGGTCCAGCCTGGCTCGTCGATCATGCCCGGCAAGGTGAATCCGGCGATCGCCGAGATGGTCAACCGAACGCGGTGCGCGTCCTGCGCGAGAAGACGATCGCGGGCCTGACCGTGGACGAGGGGCGTGCCAAGGAGCTGATGGACATGAGTCCGTCGCTCATCGTCACCGCGCTTTCCCCGCACATCGGCTACGCCAAGGCGGCGTCGCTCGTGAAGCGGGCGCTCGCCGAGCGCCGGTCGCTGATGGACGTCGCGCTCGAGGAGAAGGTCGCCAGCGAGGCCGATCTGCGACGGATGCTCGATCCTCTGCCGATGACCCGAGGTGGCGTGCAAAAGTGACCGCGCGCTAAGCAGGCAGAGTGCAGGCGGCTCAGCTCGTTCTCGGACTGCTCGTCGTCGTCGCCGTCCTCGTGACGGCGGCGCGGCAGCTGCGCACGCCATACCCGGTGCTTCTCCTCATTGGAGGCGTGGCGCTGGGCGCGATCCCGGGAGTTCCGCGGATCGAGCTTCCCCCGGACACGCTGCTCGCCCTGGTGCTGCCGCCGATCGTCTACGTCGCCGCCTTCTTCACGCCGTTCCGCGGCTTTCGGCAGGACATCGGGAACATCGGATCGCTCGCGATCGGGCTCGTCCTCGCGAGCATCTTCGCGGTCGCGGGTGTCGCGCTGGCGGTCGTGCCGGGCATGACCGTGCCGATCGCGATCGCGCTCGGGGCGATCGTCTCGCCGCCGGACGAGGTCGCGGCCACAGCGGTCATGCAACGGCTCGCGGTGCCGCGGCGGCTCATCGCCCTTCTCGACGGTGAGGCGCTGCTCAACGACGCGACCGCGCTGATCGTCTATCGCGTATCGCTGACCGCGGCGGTCACGTCCGTCGCGGTCCTCACGATCCAACCGCTCGCGAACTTCTTCGTGGTCGCCGTCGGCGGGATCGCGATCGGCCTCGCTGTCGGGTGGCTGATCGCGCAGGTGCGCTCGCGACTCGAGGACGTTCCCGTCGAGCTCACTGTCTCGCTCGCGACGCCGTACCTGGCCTACGTGCCGGCTGATCTTCTGGGCGTCTCCGGCATCCTCGCGGCGGTGACGGCGGGCCTCTACCTTGGCCGTCGGTCGTCGCGGATCATGGGCTCCGACGTACGCGTGGCCGGCCGGGCGGTCTGGGAGATGCTCATCTTCCTGCTCAACGGCGTGGTCTTTCTCATGATCGGCCTCGAGATATCCGCCCTCGCGCGCTCGATGGACCGTGCCGTGCTGCTCGAGCTCGCCGCAGCCGGTGTCCTCGTGAGCGTGACGCTTATCGCGGTCCGAGCGGTGTGGCTCGCCGGCATCGGCGTCTGGCAGCGGCTCATCTCGCACGAGCAGCCACCGCTGCGCGCGGCGGAGATCGTGGTGCTGTCCTGGTCGGGAATGCGCGGTGTCGTGTCGCTCGCGGCGGCGCTGGCGATCCCGATGGCCATCAACGACGGTTCGCCGCTTCCGGCTCGAGCCGCCGTGATCGTCGTCACCTTCACCGTGATCCTCGTGACCCTGGTGGGCCAGGGCCTCACCTTGCCGCTCGTGATCAAGGCCGTCCATCTCGG
>VBGS01000115.1 GCA_005889445.1 Chloroflexota bacterium | reverse complement strand
ACGGAGGCGACGTACGCTCTGCGTACAGCGCGGCCGTGTGCTTGTCGACGAACTCGACTGCCCAGCGTTTATCCATCACGCTGCAAAAGCTGCTCGGTCGCCTCGTTCTCTGCGCCGGCCTCGCCCTCGCGCTCGGGATCGTCGCCGTGAGCGCGTGCTCCGAGCCGCAGGCGCAGCCGTCGCCCTCCCCGGCTCGGTCGTCTCCGGCCGCTTCGCGCCCGGCGAGTCCAATCCAGACGCCTCTTTCGAGCCCAACAGCCACAGCGCAGCCGACCGTCAGCCCGATCGCCCAGCCCGGCCCCGGGTCATCACCCGCCGCTGCCTGCGCTCCCGCGAGCGGTGGCACGCCGAGCGCGCAGGCGCAGCTCGTCGCGCTCCGTGTCGCGCACCAGTCCGGGTTCGACCGCGTCGTCTTTGAATTCGCGCAGAGCACCGCGCCGGGTCCGTTCGGGGTTCCGACCTATTCGGTCGAGCCCGCCAGCTCGCTCTCTGGGCCGAGCGGGCAGCCGGTCCAGATCTCCGGAAATGCGCTCTTCGGGATCCGCTTCCAGAACGCCTCGACCCGTAACCCCGACAACACGCCCAGTTACGGGGGCGCCATCGACCTTCGGCCCACGACGCCGCTCGTCAAGGAGATCCGCCTGGTCGAGGACTTCGAACGGGTCCTCACCTGGGGTGCGGGGCTCGACCATCTCGTGTGCCCGAAGGTGAGCGTGCTGAGCGGTCCGTTCCGCGTGGTCCTCGATTTCCCGACCCCTCCGTGAGCTAGAATTTGATCTCCGCAAGAACCACGTAGGAGCGTTTCGTCTTGGCTGAAGCCCAAAAGCTCGCGGTCCGTACGCGCGCCGTTCTCGGCAAGAAGGTGAACACCCTTCGCCGGAGGGGCGTGCTGCCGGGCGTCGTCTTCGGCGGCGACGCCGACTCGACGCCACTCGAGACGGACATGCACGCGTTCGAGCTGTCGTACCGCCGCTGGGGCAACACCACGCTGCTCTCGCTGACCGGCCTGGACGGTGGCGAGGTCCCTGCGCTCATCCACGACGTGAGCCGGGATCCCGTGACGGGCCGCATGCTGCATGTCGACTTCGCGCGCGTCTCGCTCACCGAAAAGACGCACGCCGACGTGCCGCTGCACTTCGTGAAGGAATCCCCCGCGGTGCGCGGGCTCGGGGCAGTCCTGCTGCACGCGCTCTCCGACGTCACGATCGAGGCGTTCCCGCAGGACATCCCGCGATCGATCGACGTCGACCTCTCCGGTCTGCTGGAGATCGACGATGCGATCTTCGTCCGCGACCTGGTCATCGACGCGACGACCCTCCGTGTCCTGAACGATCCGGACGTGCTCGTGGTCAAGGCCGTACCGGTCAAGGTCGAGGAGGAGCCCAAGGCCGCCGAGGCCGCCGTTCCCGCCGAGGGCGAGGCCGCAGCCGAGGGCGAAGCTGCCGCGGCACCTGCCGCGGCCGGCGCGGAGGGCGCGAAGCCCGCTGCCGGCGCCGAGGCCCCCAAGGGCGGCGCGCCCAAGGCCGCTCCCGGCGCACCAAAGGCACCCGCCGCCGGAGGCGCGAAGAAGTCCTAGCCCGCGAAGTCCGCGAGCGACGCGTCCGGGAACGGATTGTCGGCGCGCTCGAGGCTGCGTAGCTCGACCTCATCCTGGGCGGGGTCGCCGGCGCGCGTCAGCGCGATCGAGCGGCGGAAGCGCTGCGCGTGCGCGCGAAAGCGCTCGACCGCGTAGTCGGCGGCCTGACCCGTCGTGACGAGGAACGGCCAATCGCTCGACTCGGCAAGGAGGAGCTCGCGCGTCGCCTGGCGCGAAGCACGCTCGCGAAACTCGTTTCTGCCATCGAGCGTCGATAACGCACGCAGCTCGGTCGCGAGGCGCTCGATCTCGTCCCACATCCAGGCGGTGCCCTCGTTCAACCAGGTCGAGTGATCGTTGTTCTTTCCCCACGACCCTTCGGCGAGCGCGATGCGCGCGCGCGGCGGCTCGCGCCCCAGGTACTCGCTCGCCGTCGACATGATCGGGCCGTTCGACGACATCTCACGCAGCACGATGCCGAGCCAGTCGACCCCTTCGAACCACCAGTGCCCGAAGAGCTCGCTGTCGAACGTCACCGCGAGCAAGGGGTCATGTCCGTCGCTTGCGGTCTTCGAAAGCTCGTCGCGAACGACCGAGACGAAGTGGGAGGCGTGGTCGCGCGCGCGCTCCGCCGCGCGCCCCGGCGAGTAATCCTCCTTTTCCGCGAGGCCCTTGTGCACCGAGGTCACGCGCCAGTACCGCAGCCCGCTCTGATCGTCCTTGCGGTGGAACTCCCGGTACGCGGGGTCGCCCGGATAGCCCATGAACGCTGACCAGACCTGGCCGGAGACACGGTCATGGCGTGCGATCGCCACCACGTCGGACGCGCCGACGTAGTACGGCCGCAGGAGGTCGACATCGCTTGCCTCCGGCGCGAGCGCGGTCGCGACCCGCGCTTCGTGCGGCGGAGCGCGGCGCAGCTCGCTGTGGCCGCGGCGACGGGAGCCCGCGAGCGCCGGTTGTGCGTGCCCCGGCAGGAGCGCGGCGTCGGTGAAGAAGTGCGTGATCCCGTGCTCCTCCAGGACCGTCTCAAGACCGGGGGCGTATGCGCACTCGGGGAGCCAGATCCCGGTCGGCTCGAGACCGAGGAGACGCTTCGAAGAGCGGAGCCCGATGCGGAGCTGCGCCTCGACGCTCGCGCGGTCGAGCAGCGGAAGGTACCCGTGCGTCGCGGCCGAGGTGAGGATCTCGACATGACCGGTGCGCGCGAGGTCCGCGAACGCACCGACGAGATTGCGGCCGAAGCGCGAGCGATACGCGTCGCGGAGACGCCGGTACGAGCCGAGATAGAAGTCGGCGAGCGCCGCGCGCTGCGGATCGCCCGCATCCACGAAGCGACGGATGTCCTTCTGCGCGCGGCGCACCTGATCGTCGATGTACTCGAGGCTCCGCACGTCGACGTCCTGATCGGCGAGCTGCTCGATGAGGACCGGCGTGAGCCCGATGACGATGCGGTACGGAACACCGGCGTCGCGGAGGTCGTGAAGGAGCACGAGCAGCGGCAGGTACGTCCCGAGCACCGCCTCGTGGATCCACTCCTCGCCGTGCGGCCACCGTCCCGCGCCGCGGCAGTACGGAAGGTGCGAGTGCAGCGCGAGGACGAAGGTACCCACGCTCGTCATTCTGGCCGGTTACCCTGCCTCGCATGAGCGGGCGGCCGATTCGCTTCGCGACCCAGAGCGGCGGCGCGCCTTCCGGCGACGAGTGGATCGCGCGAGCCAGGCGCCTCGAGTCGATGGGCTACGCGACGCTCGCGATGCCCGATCACATGGTGGGCGGGGCGTGGAGCAACATGCCCGCGCTCGGTGCCGCGGCCGCCGCGACGAGCACACTTCGCCTCGGGAACCTCGTGCTCGACAACGACTTCCGCAATCCGGTCGTCCTCGCGCGCGAATACGCGACGCTCGACGTGATCTCGGGCGGCCGCGTCGAGGTCGGGCTCGGCGCAGGCTGGTACGACCGCGATTACCAGAGCACCGGGATCGCGTTCGAACGCGGCCGCGTCCGTGTCGATCGGCTCGCCGAAGCCGTGACGCTCATGAAGCGGCTGTTCACCGAAGCCCAGGTGACCTTCGAGGGGACCTACTACCGTACCGACAGATCCGAGTGCCGGCCGCAGACCGTGCAGCAGCCGCGGCCGCCGTTCCTCATCGCGGCCGGCGGACCGCGCATCCTCGAGCTCGCCGGTCGAGAGGCCGACATCGTCGCGGTGATCCCGTACGGCGCCGGTGCCAGGCCCACGGGTCCGGATGATGTGTCGTACGAGGCGGCGCGGGCGCAGATCGCTCGGGTGCGTGATGCCGCGGGCGACCGCTTCGGGGAGATCGAGCTCTCCCAGTTCCTCGACGTCACGCTCACCGATGACCGCGAGGCGACGATCGCCGAGCGCGCCGAGAAGGCCAAGGCCGATCCCAACGTGCTGCGCCGATCGATCTACGCGGGGATCGGGACGCTCGAGCAGGTACGCGATCACATCAAAGAGGTGCGCAGGCGTCTGGGGATCACGTACTTCTGTCTCCGCGGGCCTCACGTGGAGGAGCTCGCGCCGATCGTGAAAGAGCTCGCGGGCACCTGATGGAGCGCTTCGAGATCGACCCGGACATCCATGTCGCCCAGACGCTCCCCGCGCGGATCTACTCGGATCCGGACATGTTCCGTGCGCAGTGGGAGTCGGTGTTCGCCCGAACATGGCACTACGCGGGTCATGCCGGCCTGGTGAGCGTTCCGGGCCAGGTGCACCCGTTCGTGCTGATGCCGGGCACACTCAACGAGCCTCTCCTCCTCGTCCGCGACACTGGCGATCGGATCCGCTGCCTCTCCAACGTCTGCACGCACCGCGGCACGCTCGTCGTCGAGGGCCCGGGTCACGCCCAACAGCTGCGATGCCGCTATCACGGTCGCCGCTTCACCCTGGACGGTCGCTTTCACTCGATGCCCGAATTCGAAGGGACCGCGAACTTCCCTTCGCCAAAGGACGACTTACCGGAGGTCGCGCTCGGGTCGTGGGAGCGATTCCTCCTGGTCGCGCTGGCCCCGGCGATGCCCATCGCGGATGTCGTGGCGCCGCTGCGAGCCCGGCTTGGCCAGCTCCCGTTCTCCGCGCTCAGCTTCGATCAGCCGGGCGCGCGTGAGTACGTCGTGAGCGCGAACTGGGCGCTTTACATCGACAACTATCTCGAGGGTTTCCACATCCCATATGTCCACGCGAGCCTCGCCCAGACGCTCGACTACGGCGAATACGCGGTCGAGCTCCAGCGCCACGGGGTCCTGCAGCTCGGGATCGCGAAGGCGGGCGAGCCCGCGTTTGCGCTTCCGCCGGCCCATCGCGACCACGCGCGGCGCGTCGCGGCCTATTACTTCTGGCTCTTTCCGACGACGATGTTCAACGTCTATCCATGGGGCGTGTCGGTGAACGTCGTCACGCCGCTCGCGGTCGATCGCACCCGCGTCTCGTTCTTACCGTTCGTCTGGGATGAGACCAAACGCGAGCAGGGAGCAGGTGGCGCGCTCGATCGGGTCGAGCGCGAGGACGAGGCCGTCGTCGAAGCGGTGCAGCGGGGCGTTCGTTCGCGTCTCTACGATCGCGGACGCTACTCGCCGACGCGGGAAGCGGGCGTTCATCATTTCCATCGACTGCTCGCTGAGTTCATGAACCATTCGATGAGTTGACGCGAGCGATGCGGGCCCCGATGCTGAGGCTGCCCCGATCACGCGGACCAGAAGTGCTCGCGCGGTCGGAGATCGCTGGTGGAGTCGTTCCTGAAAGACGCAAAGGCGGCCAAATCGTTCCGCGCCGCCGGGGATCGCATCTTTCGTCAAGAATCCGCGACTTCTCCGGTCGTCGCGCGGATGCTCGGCACACCGGTCGTCCTCTCGAGCGAGGCTCAGACGGACGACGAAGCATGGGCGGTCCGGCTCGCCGCATTCGCGACGCTTGGCCAGTACGACGCGCTCGCCTTCGCGATCGGTGAGCCGATCGGTCTGTCGCGCGCCTACAACCTTTCGACGGATCCTTTCGCGGAGCCGGCGGTGCAGGCGGCGGTCGAGGACATCGCCCGCAGCCGCGCGATCGTCCAGGTTCGTTCCGCGATCCCGCTGGGCGACGGCCGAACCGCGGGCGCCGCGATCATCGTTCCGCTGATCATCGCGGATACGACCGGCGCGCTTGTGGGCCTGCGCGTCGGCCGGACGTTCGCGGCGGCCGACATGTTGGCGACGATGGGGATCGCCGAGCTCGTCACCCTCGAGCTCCACCGAGCGCGCGCGACTCGCCGCGAATCGGCCGAGCGCAGGCAGGCGCTCGCGCTGTACGAGCTCGGTCGGCTCTCCTTGTTCGGCACCGATCAAGCCGACATGCTGGCGAGCGCCTGCGTGTTGCTCCGCGACGAGCTCGAACATGATCTCGTACAGCTCTGGCTGCTCAACGAGCATGGCGCTCTCGATCGGTCCGCGGCCCGGCCGGAGACCGATCTCCCGCTCCGAATCGCCCGCCCATTCGAGCACGAGCCGCTCGCGGACGTCCTCACGGGCGGCGAGACCGTCCGGCTCCGCCATCCTTCGGCCCGATCGTGGATCCCCGACCATGCCGCCGACGTCATCGTGGCGCCCCTGAGCTCGACCTCTGGCGTCGTCGGCCTGCTCGTCCTGGGCCGCAGCCGAGAGCCCTATGTCCAGAGCGACGAGGACCTCGCCGGGGTGCTGGGATCCTTCGTGGGCCAGCTCGTCGTGCGTGGCGCCGCGGGCCGCGGACCGAACGAGGACGAGCCGGTCGAGTGGGAGGGCGAGACTGCCTACGCCGCCGAGGCGATGAGCTCGGGCTCGAGCGGCGGATCGGACATGCCGGAGTCCAGCGGATAGCTCGGGCTACCGACGGGGGCGTGGGGTCGGCGTGGTCTTGGCGCTCGCAGGCGCGCGCACCGCGCACCACTCTTTGACGATCGCGCGGATCTCCGCGGACGCCGCGTCAACGTCCTTCTTCTCGGCGAACCGCAGGAAGCGGACGGCCCGGCCGGTCCCTTCGAGACGCCGATAGCGGCCCTGCAGGAGACCGCCCCGCATGAACATGAGGTTCACACCGGGCTTCTTCGCCTGAACGAATGCCGCCATGT
>VBGS01000165.1 GCA_005889445.1 Chloroflexota bacterium | reverse complement strand
CTTCCTCGGGTCGCGGACCGCGGCCGCGACGAGCTTGACCGGACGGCCCGCGGCCGCATCGATCCGGCGCGAGCGCTCCGCGAACGCCCTCGCGACGGCGGAGCCCACCGTGCCAAGGCCGAGCAGGCCGACTCCAAGCGGTTTTGCGCTCATGGCCGTAGCGGCCGTCCCCAGACAAGGGCGGCCGCGACAGGCAATGAGAGATGGGTGATCCCCAGGCGCGCGAACAGTCCGCGCACGTCCGCGGCGAACGCGTCGGTCCGCTCGCCGAGCGTGACGCGAGACAGGCTGCTCGTGCTCTGCAGCGCCTGAATGAAGTCCTCGACCGCTTGTTCGAACGGCACGACGGTCGTCTTCAGGAAGCCGTGCCGCTCGAAGAGCCCGCGCCTCTGGAGCTCGCCGAAGAGGTCCTTGAAGGCGGATGGATTGACGGGCGAGTAGCGCTCAATGATCGCGATGAGGTCCTTCTTCCAGAGCGGCGGGTACGCGACGTCGTCGTCGACGACGACGAGACGGCCTCCCGGCACGAGGACGTCCGCGAAGCGGGGCATCACGACGCCGTGGTCCATCCAGTGGAGGCTCTTCCCGCCGGTGATGAGGCCGTATGGGGGATCGAGCGGCGCCGCTTCGGCCGTCCCCACGATCCACCGGATCCGACGATCGTCGCCACCGGGCAGTCGCTTGCCCTCGGCGATCATCGCTTCCGACGGATCGATCGCGTCGATCCGGCTCGCGAACCCGGCGAGGTGGCGCGTCAGGGCCCCCGTGCCGCAGCCCGCGTCCAGGATGATCGGAGGCGAAACGACCAGACGACGGATCGCCTCGAACACCGCCGGCGGATAGGGCGCGCGATATCGGTACAGGCCCGCCGCCTCCCGGTCGTGCCACACGAGCGCGAGGGCACGCCGCTGGTCGACGCTCACCCGATCGCCCGCTCGAGGAGATCGAGCGCGACGTTGACCGAAGCGAGGCGGTTCCCCTCGCGGTCATATGAAAACTGATTCTTTTTCACGCTGCCGTGGTCGTCGCTGTCGACGGCGACGTAGACCAGACCCACCGGTTTGCCCGGCGTCGCCCCGCCCGGACCGGCGATGCCCGTGACGCCGAGTCCGATGCGCGCGCCGAGACGCTCGCGCGCTCCGCGCGCCAGCGCGCCCGCCACGACCGACGAGACCGCGCCGTGGCCGTGGATGAGATCGGGCGCGACGTCGGCCAGCGCCGTCTTCGCCTCGTTCGAGTAGACGACCGCGCCGCCGCGGAAAAATCGACTTGAGCCGCCGTGCGCCGTCAGCACCGCCGCGACGAGTCCCCCCGTGCACGATTCGGCGACGGCCACGGTGAGCTTGCGTCGGATCAGGCGCGGTTGGATCTTCGCCATTCGCGCTTCGAGCTCAGCGAGCGTCGGGGGCTGTTTGGAAGGCACGGTGCATGAGTCTGACGCCCGAGACCAGTGTCAGCGCGACCGCCGCTATGAGGAGAGCGGCCGCGACCGCCGCGATCTCGTCCGAGCCGGCGCCGGCGGCCAGCAGCGTCGCGGCGATCGCGAGTGCCTGCAACACGGTCTTGGCCTTGCCGTCGGCGGTCGCCGGCAGCGACCGCGGCGAGCGTGCCCGTAGCCCGAGCGCGGCGACCTCGCGGGCCACGACCGCGAGAAGCGCCCACGGGGGGACGAGGCCGCGGATCGCGAGCGCCGCGAGGACGCCGACGACGAGCACCTTGTCGGCGAATGGATCGAGCCAGCCGCCACGGTCGCTCGCCTGGTTGCGAGCGCGGGCGACGGGCCCGTCGACGGCATCGCTCAGGGCGGCCGCACCGAACACGATCAGCGCCGGGAAATACGAGCCTTGCGCGACGAGAACGCTCACGGGAAGCAGCGCGGCGAGGCGCGCGTAGGTGATCCAGTCCGCGAGCGCGTGCCCGCTACTGGGTGAAGACGCGCTCGACGACTTCTCCCTGCTTGCCCAGGCTCGTCATCGGCTGGCCGTTGTAGATCACCTGCGTCACGGCAGCGTTTCCGCTCTTGATCCGCACTTCGTGGCCGATGAAGACCGCCGTCTCACCGTCGCGGTAGGTGCGCCCGGCCGCGCCGGTCATCGGATTGCCGTCGACCGTTGCCTGAAGCCATGCGTCGCCGCCTTTGACGAAGACGGTCACCACGGCCTGCGTGTAGACGACCGTGACGCTGCGCGTCTCCTGCACCGTCGCGCCGCTCGCCGAGCGCGCGACGATCGCGAACGTCTGCGGCCCCGCGGGCGCGTAGTAGCGCGTGTCGAATCGGCCGTCCGAGTTGATCGGCACGGCGCCTCAATGATGAGCTGCGGCGGAGTCGCGGCGGCTGAGGCTGCCTGGTACTGGATGGTGCGTGAGACACGATTGGTCTTGCCCGCGGCGTCGAGGGTCTCAACCTCGAGATGATTGGCGCCCGGCTTCAGGCCGACGGTCACGACGAAGCGTCCGTCCGGATCCGGCCGGATGTCGCCGAGGGTGTCCGGGCCCGGAAAGATGCGTACCGTGATGCGGCCCTCGGGCACGGTGACCCCGCGGACGACGAGCTCGCTCGTCGACGCGTTCAGATCCGTCGCGGGCTCGGTGAGCTCGAGACGCGGCTTCACCGCGAAGGTCGTGAACTGATAGTAGATGTAGCCCGCGAAGAGGCTGACCGCGGCGATCACGATCACCGGGACGAAGACGACGGGCCGGAAGACGAGGCTGCGTCGCGCGATCGGCCGATACGGCTTGAACGACTTCGTCTGCGGCGGCTCGGGTTGCCCGCGCTCGTGCTGGTAGAGCGGGATGAGCTCGTCGGTGTCGAGGTCGAGATACTCGGCGTAGTTACGAAGGAAGCCCTTCGTGTACACCGCGCCGGGGAGCGACACGTAGTCCCCATCCTCGAGGGCCTTCAGGAACTTCTCCCGGATGCGCGTGTCCGCGGCGGCCTGCTCGAGGGTGATGGCCTTCTTCTCGCGCTGCGCGCGCAGGATCTCGCCGAGCTTGCTCACGCGCGACCCTGGTCCTTCGCCATGCCGTATACGTCGCGCATCTTGCCCGGACCCTGTGAGGGACCGATCACGCCGTGCTGCTCCATCATGTCGATGAGCCGGCCGGCCCGAGCAAACCCGATGGTCATCTTTCGCTGTAGCATCGAGACCGAGGCCTGCCCCGCGCGCTGGACGATCTCGACGGCTTCCTCGTAGCGGTCATCTTCGATGTCCTCGCCGCCGTCGTCGCGCACTCGCGCGCGCTCTTTGTCCTCGAGGATCGAGAGGTCGTAGCGCGGCTCGCGCTGCTGCTTCCAATGTCGCGTGACCAGATCGATCTCGGCATCGGACACGAAGACGCCCTGAGCCCGGGTGGGCTTCGGTGAGTCGGGTGGCAGCCAGAGCATGTCGCCGCGGCCGAGGAGCTTCTCCGCGCCGGTCATGTCGAGAATCGTGCGTGAATCGACCGCGGACGCGGTAGCAAACGCGACGCGAGCCGGGATGTTCGCTTTGATGAGTCCGGTGATCACGTCGACCGATGGCCGCTGCGTGGCGACGACCAGGTGGATCCCCGTGGCCCGCGCGAGCTGCGAGATCCGGGTGATGGCCTTCTCGACCTGGATCGGCGCCGACATCATGAGGTCGGCGAGCTCGTCGATGATCAGGACGACGTACGGGATCCGGTCCTGCCCGGTCCGAGAGTCGTTGTACTTCTCGATGTTCCGGGCGGCGGCCCGGGCGAACAGCCGGTACCGCCGGTCCATCTCCCCCATTGCCCAGTACAGGGCGTTCAGGATCTTGTCGTGGTCGGTGACGACCGGCACCACCAGGTGCGGGATCCCGTTGAAACCGGTCAGCTCGACCCGTTTGGGGTCCGCCAGAACGAGCCTGACCTCGTCCGGCGTCGCCTGCAGGAGGATGCTGCAGATGATCGAGTTCATGAGCACGCTCTTGCCGGACCCGGTCTGGCCGGCGATGAGGAGATGCGGCAGCCGCGCGAGGTCGGTCACGATCGGCGAACCGGCGACGTCGCGGGCGAGCGCCACGGTGAGCTTGGACCCGGTCCGGAACTCGGCGCTTTCGGCGACGTCGCGCAGCGACACCAGGCCGATCGCGAGGTTGGGGATCTCGATCCCGACGACGCTCTTGCCGGGGATCGGCGCCTCGATGCGTAGGCTCCGGGCGGCCAGCGCGAGCGCCAGGTCGTCGGAGAGCGCCTCGATCCGCGAAAGCTTGACCCCGGCCGCGGGCTTCAGCTCGTAGCGGGTCACGACTGGCCCGGGAAAGACGTCCGATACCGCCGCGCTGATCCCGAAGTACGAGAGCGTCTCCTCGATGACGCGGCTGTTCCGTTTGAGCTCGTCGGTGCTGAGGCGGGCGGCGGTGCCCTCGTCGAGGATGCCGAGTGCCGGAAGGGTCCACGGCTTCTCCGGAGGGTCCGCGTGCAGGACGCCCTCCGCGGCGACCGCAGCGGAGGGGAGTCCGGCGATTGAAACAGCGAAAGGAGCACGCTCGGAGTCATCGGCGGAGGAGAGAGGTGACTCAGCCGACGGCGACGAAGGTTCCGAGGGACCCCGCGCGATGGGGAGCCGGCCGGAGGCCGGGGGGCCCCCGTCGCGAGGAGAGGGTTTCGGAACCTGAGTCGACGGCGGCGAGGGTCGTCTTTCCGCCGGCAGATGGATCCGGAGCTGCTCAGCGTCCGGCCCGTCATCGACGATTCGGTCGAAGCGTCCCGCCGTGCCAGTGGGGATGACGGTCCCCGGTTTGAGGGCGCCGAGCGCCTGTCGCTGGCGCCAGGCGGGGGCAAGGATCTGCGCGAGAGTGCGGTTCGCCGCGATCACGACGCCGGCAAGAACCAGCGCGAAGAGCGCAACCGGAGCGCCGATCTGTCCGAAGAGCGCCGCGGCGGTCTTGGCGATCGCGCCGCCCACGTAGCCCCCAGCGACCTCGTCCCGCGCGTAGTGGCGGGTCAAGCCGAGCAGGGCTGCGAGCACGACGACCCCGCCGAGTGTCGGCAGGACCGTCCCGCGGTGCACGAACCCGAACCACAGCTCGAGCGCGATCGCGGCCAGCGCGAGCGGCACGAGGAAGGCTGCCCACCCGAGGACATCGAAAAGGGTCGAGCGCCACCAATGGAGCACCGCTCCCTGATCGGTGGCCAGCGCGACGGCCGACAGGACCGCGAACGCGACGACGGCGATGGCGCCGACCTCGTCGCGGATGCGCGGCTCGATCGCGGGCGTGGCCCCTCGGCGCGCCGAGCGCGCGGCCCTCCGTGCCATTCCCTCTCCTCGCTTTCTCTTAGACCTGCATGATGACGGGCAGGACCATCGGCCTCCGCTTCGTTCGCTCGTACAGGAACGACGCGACGCTCGAGTGGATCGCGTCCTTCAGCGCCGCCGTCTCCGCGAGGTGCTCGCCGGTCTGCGCTTCCGCGAGTCCCGCGAGGACACGGTGCTTCGCCTCTTCAACGATGTCGCCGGCGTCGTGTTCCGGTACGAAGCCTTTCGTGACGATGTCCGGGCCGGCGACGACCGCTCCGGTCTTCTGCTCGATCGTCACGACAACCAGGAAGATGCCGTCGCTGCCGATCGACAGCCGGTCGCGCATGACCCCCTGGCTCACGTCGCCCACGCCGAGGCCGTCGACGTAGACGACGCCGGCCTGGACCTTCTCCCCCACCCTTGCGCCCTTGGCGTCGATCTCGAGGACGTCGCCGTTGGTCAGCACGAACGTCTGCTCAGCGGGCACGCCGACGTCCATGGCCATACGCGCGTGGCGCACGAGCATCCGGTATTCGCCGTGGATCGGGAGAAAATGCTGCGGGCGGAGGATGTTGAGCAGCAGCTTCAGCTCCTCCTGGCTCGCGTGGCCCGAGACGTGCGGCCGGCTTTGCGGGTCGTAGATCACCTCGGCGCCGAGCTTGAAGAGGTTGTCGACCGTCCTCGAGACGAGCTCCTCGTTGCCGGGGATCGGGGTCCTCGTGGGTTCGCCCTGAGAACCGGTCGTGATGATGCAGATCTCGTGGTCCGCGAGCTTGCCGATCTCGTTGGGATGGACGATTGACCCCTCCGGATACTCGAGGTATCCGAGCTCGCGGGCCGTCTTGGTGTAGTTCTCCATGGAGCGCCCGACGATCGCGGTCTTGCGTCCCCACGCCGCGGCGATGTCGACGATCTGCCGGATGCGCGAGATGTTCGACGCGAACGTCGTCGTGATCACGCGGCCGGGCGCCCGCGACATGATCCCGTCGAACATCTCGGCAACGTGACGCTCCGACTGCGTGTACCCCGGGACCTCGGCGCGCGTCGAGTCGGACATCAGCAGGAGGACGCCCTTCGCGGCGATCGCCGCGAGGCGCGCGAAGTCGGTCTGGCGGCCGTCGACGGGGGTGTGATCGAACTTCCAGTCGCCCGAGTGGACGATCGTGCCATACGGGGTCTCGACCGTGACGCCGATCGCGTCGGGGATGCTGTGACACACGTAATAGGAGTCGCAGCGGACCGGGCCGATGGTGAACGGGCCGCCGGGCGCGATCTCGTGGAAGGTGGCCCGGTCGGCGAGCTTGTGCTCGCGTAGCTTCGTCCGGATCAGCCCGAGGGTGAGCTTGGTCCCGTAGATCGGCACGTCGATGAAGTCGCGAAGCACGTACGGAAGCGCGCCGATGTGGTCCTCGTGTGCGTGCGTGATCAGGAACCCGCGGACCTTGGCCTTTCGCGAGCGCAGATAGCCGATGTCGGGGATCACGAAGTCGATGCCGAGCATCTCCTCGTCCGGGAACATCAGGCCCGCGTCGACGACAACGATGTCGTCCCCGATCTCGATCGCGAGCATGTTCTTGCCGATCTCCCCCACGCCACCGAGCGGGATGATCCGGAGCGGACCCTGATCAATCTGGCCGCTTCGCGGCCGAGACACGCTCATGGCTGGTTGACCTCGCTCCTCGCGGATGAACCGCTCGTCGCTCGGGTTACGGCATTCGATCTAACCAAAGAGCGTGATCTGCTCCGCCGGTTTCTTCTCCGCCTCAGGCGTCGGCGCGGGCGTCGCGAGGTACGCCGCGAGCGCGCGGAAGTCGGCGACGAGGGCCTCCCGCAGCGCCGGCTGGTGAAGGGCCGCGGCAGGGTGGTAGACGGGGAAGATCGGCAGGCCATCGGTGGAACGGCGCGGTTTGCCGTGGATGCGCGATATCGACTCACCGGGAAAGAACTTCCCCATCGCGTGCCGCCCGAGCGTGACGATCACGCGTGGGCGCAGCACCGCGAGGTGACGGTGCAGCCACATGTCGCAGGCGGCGATCTCGTCGGGCAGCGGGTCGCGGTTCTCGGGTGGTCGGTGACGGACCACGTTGGTGATGAACACCTTCCGCCGGTCGAGCCCGATGCCGGCGAGGAGCTCGTCGAGGAACTGTCCCGCCGCGCCGACGAACGGCCGGCCCTGGACGTCCTCGTGGTAGCCCGGCGCCTCGCCGAGGAAGAAGATCCCCGAGTCGCCCGTGCCGTCCCCGGGGACGGCCTGGCGCGCGCTCCGATGGAGGGGACACGCGGTGCAAGCTCGGATCTCGTCGGCGACGAGCTCGAGCTCTCTGTCCGAGGCGTCGTTCAACGCGCTGATTATGGCGCGGCGGGTCCCCGAGGAGGAGCCTTCCGCGCAAGGTAGACCACGTCGGTGTACGGACGGCGCGGCATCTCAACGACCTCGACGACGAACCCGGCGCGCTCGAACATCGCGATCGCCCGCAACCGGTCTGGAAAGAAGAAGCGCTCGCGGCCGCCCCGGGTCGCCCTGAGGACGGTGACCGTGATGATCTCCTGTGCGTACGTCAGGGCATAACGCGGATCCGTCCTCCGCTCCTGCGCCTTGACGATCAGCGGTCCGCCCTCGCCAAGCGCCGACGCTGCATTCCGCAGCACCTGCTCCTGCTCCTCGAATGGCAGGAGGTACAGAACGTCGATGATCGTCACGGCGTCGCATTTGGGCGGTGCCTCGGTCACCACGTTCCCGACCTCGAAGCGCAGCCACTGCGTGTCGCGGACCACCGATCGCGCCACGTCGATCTTCTTCGGATCGAGGTCGACGCCGAGCACCCGCCGGCCCGCCGACGCCTCGCGCAGCAGACACGCGAAGAGGCCGTGCCCGCAGCCAAGATCGACGATGAAACCGTTGCGCGGGACCAGCCGTTCGACGAACGCCAGATCCGAAAGGAACGCGCGACCGTGGACGAAGAGCCTCGCGACGAGCGGGGCCGATCGATAGCGGTGCACGGCACGATTCAGCGCGCCGCTGGTGGTCGCCCCCGGCATCACATCGCGCGCCAGCGCACCGCGTCCGAGCCGAGAGCCGTGCGGACCAGCGGATCGGTCACGAGGCGGAGGTCCTGCATTCGCTCGTCCACGAGGGTGTCCGCGCGACGCAGATCGTCGTCGACGTAGCCGGGATGGCAGCCGATCTCGCCGAGCCCCCCGTAGGTCGCGAGGAGCGCGACCCCGGCCGCATCCAGTCGCGGGCGTTCACTGGTGATGTCGACGTACCAGGAAGGGCCCGGGATGCCTCGGTACGCGATCTGCGACAGGAGGCCGGCCGCGCGAAGGATCTGCTCCTTTGGGCTGGTCCAGGTGCGCGGAGATCGTGCCCGCCGGACCCAGCGCACCCCTTCTTCCCGGGCGATCCGACCGGCGACCCACGCCACCGGTGGCATGAGGTGGACATGCCGGTGAGAGTCCCACGCGAGCGTGTGGTGACCCCAGGCGCGTGCGCAGGCCGCCTGCGCGCGTATCTCCATCGCTATCTCGCCGGGCCCGATCCGGCCGGTCAGCAGGCGACGCGTGAACTCGCCGAGCGTGAAAAACCGGCCGTCCTCGTCGCACAGCGTCGGCACCCGCGCCGGGTCCGAAACGGGCCAACCGCCGACCAGGTCGATGTGGAGGCCGACCTCGAGCTCATGCTCGGCAAGGGCGGCCGCGGCAGCCTCCGCGGACGATGGAAAGGTCACGACGAGCGAGGCCGATCGCACCACGCCGCGCCGGTGCGACTCGATGACGCCCCTGGTGACCGCCGGCGAGAGGCCGAGGTCGTCAGCCGTGACCACGAGCGTCACCGGCCGTACACGCCGCGTAGCGCGTTCACGCGGATGAGGAACAGGTCACGGAACATCCTCGGAGAGTCTCGAAGGAAATCGATCCGCGAGTCCTTGCGCTGATGGAGCGCGAACGCGATCTCCCGCACGCGGTAGCCGGCGCGCCGCGCCAGGAAGAGGACCTCGGCGTCGAATGCGAACCCATCGAGGCGCTGGCGGCTGAAGAGCTCCTTCGCCGCTTCCGAGGTGTACATCTTCCCGCCGCACTGGGTGTCCCGGATGCCGGTCGGGACGAGAAGATGGACCGCGAAACGATAGACATCGCCCATCAGGCGCCGCCACCACGGCCGATCCACGATCGATCCGGATACGTAGCGCGAGGCGATCGCGATGTCCGCGCCGGTCGCGAGCGCCTCGAGGAACAGGTCGATGATCTCTACCGGGATCGTGAGATCGGCGTCGAGGAAGACGATCGGATCACCGCTGGCCGCGTTGACCCCGGCGCGCACCGCGGCGCCCTTCCCGCGGTGCTGCAGCTGAAGCACTTTGTACGTCAGGCCGCGGTGCGGCAGGCCGATCTTCGCGCGATGGAAGGTATCTGGCGTCGCATCCTCGGAGCCGTCGTCGGCGAGGATGATCTCCGCCTCGATGCCGCGCCCGCGGAAATATTCGGCGCAGCGCGTCAGAGTCGCCGCGATCCGGCGAGCCTCGTTGTAGGCAGGCAGAACGAGCGTCAACACGGACGAGCGCCGAGCGAGCTATGCGCGGGGATGCTGGATTATCTGCGCGGCGGACCGCCGCGCCGGAAACCCCCCGGGCCACCGGGCCTCGCGCCGCCACCCCGCTCGTCGCGGTCGCGGTAGCGCTCCCGCTCGGCCCGCTGCCTCGCCTCGTAGTCGTTGCCGTTCTCGTTCACGGCACGAATCGAGAGATTGACGCGGCCCATTCGGTCGACTTCGGCCACCTTGACCTTCACCTTGTCGCCGACCTTGACCGCGTCCTCGACGCTGTTCACGCGCTCGGACGAGATCTCGCTGACGCGTACCAGCCCTTCCTTGCCGGGAAGGTACTCGACGAACGCGCCGATGCTCATGATCCGGGTGACCTTGCCGTCATAGATCTCGCCGACCTCGGGCTCCTTCGTGAGTCCTTCGATCATCGCGCGAGCCTTCTCGCGACCCTCGGCCTTCGCGCCGGTGATGCGGACCGTGCCGTCGTCCTCGAGCTCGATGGTCGTCCCGGTCTCGGCTTGGATCGCGCGGACCATCTTGCCGCCTGGGCCGATGACCTCCCGGACCTTGTCCGGCTGGATCTTGATCGTCTCGATCCGCGGCGCCCATCGCGAGAGCTCGGAGCGCGGCTGGGCGATGACGCTGCGCATCGCTTCGATGATGAAGAGGCGCGCCTCGCGGGCCTGCTGGAACGCGGTCCGCATGATGTCGAGCGAGATTCCCTTGATCTTGATATCCATCTGCAGCGCGGTGACGCCCTTTGCGGAGCCAGTGACCTTGAAGTCCATGTCGCCGTAGTGATCTTCGAGGCCTTGGATGTCCGTGAGGACGGTCCATCTGTCGCCGTACGTCACCAGCCCCATCGCGATGCCGCCGATCATCTCCTTGACTGGAACACCGGCGTCCATCAGCGCGAGGGTCGAGCCGCACGTCGAGGCCATCGACGAGGAGCCGTTCGACTCGAGCGTCTCGCTGACGACGCGGATGGTGTACGGGAACTCCTCCTTCGTCGGCAGGACCGGGAGGATCGCGCGCTCGGCGAGCGCTCCGTGGCCGATCTCGCGGCGGCCCGCGCCGCGCATCATGCGCACCTCGCCGACGGAGAACGGCGGGAAGTTGTAGTGGTGCATGTAGCGCTTGGTGTCGACCGGTGAGAGCGTGTCGATGATCTGCTCGTCGCCACCGGGGCCAAGCGTCGCGACCGAGAGGACCTGCGTCTGCCCGCGCGTGAAGACCGCCGACCCGTGCGTGCGCGGCAGGACGCCGACCTCGATCGAGAGCTGGCGGATGTCCTTCGTGCCGCGTCCGTCCGGGCGGAGGCTCTCCTCGGTGACGGCCTTTCGGAACTCGTCCTCGAGGATCTGCTCGAAGACGGCGGTGACCTCTTCGAGCGTGAGCGGAGGATTATCCCCGGCTGCGAACTGCGCGACCGCCTCGAGCTTGAGATCGTCGAGTCCGGCCTCGCGCTGCGCCTTGTCCGGGTTACGGAGCTTCGCGTGAAGGCGCTGTCGCAGGAAGGTCGTGAGCGGGGCCAGACGCGAGGCGTCCGGGGCGACCACGAGATACTCCATCTTCGCCTTGCCCGAGGCGCGCTGAAGATCCATCTGCGCGTCGCAGATCTTCTTGATGCCTTCCTGAGCGAGCGCGAGAGCCTGAAGCAGGAAGTCCTCGGTGACCTCGCGCGCGCCAGCTTCGAGCATCATGATCGAGTCGCGCGTGCCCGCCACGATGAGGTCGAGCTGGCTCTCTTCCATCTGCTGGATCGTCGGATTGAGGGTGAGCTCGCCATCGACCGTTCCGACGCGAACACAGCCGATCGGTCCCTCGAACGGCGCGTTCGAGAGCGTGAGCGCCGCGGACGCCGCGTTCACCGCGAGGACGTCGTAGTCGTTCTCCTGATCGGCCGACCAGGCCGAGACGATGATCTGCACGTCGTTGCGGAACCCCTTGGGGAACAGCGGACGGATCGGGCGGTCGGTGAGGCGCGCGGTGAGGATCCCTTCCTCGGACGGACGCCCCTCGCGACGAGGGAATGACCCAGGTATTTTCCCCGCGGCGTAGAGGCGCTCTTCGAAGTCGACCGTCAGCGGGAAGAAGTCGATCCCCGTGCGGATCGTCTTCGCGACGGTGGCGGCCGCGAACACGACCGTATCGCCGTATTGCACGGTCGCGGCCCCGCCCGCCTGCTTCGCGTACTTGCCGGTCTCGAAGGTGAGCGGCTTGCCGTTGATGGTCGCCTGAGCACGGGTAACTGGCATGTGGTTGTTGATCTCGGGTGCCTATGAAAAAACCCAGGGATTTCCCTGGGTTTCCGCTTACGCGGGCCGGCTCACCGTCGCAGACCGAGTCGCCCGATGACGTCCTGGTATCGCTCCGGGCTTCTGCGGTGCAGGTAGGCGAGCAGCCGTCGGCGCTGTCCGACCATGCTGAGCAGCCCGCGCCGGCTTGCGTTGTCGTGGCGGGCGGTGCGCAGATGCTCGGTGAGGTGCTTGATCCGCTCCGTGAGGAGCGCGATCTGGACCTCCGGCGAACCGGTGTCCTTCTCATCGCGGCGGTACGCCGTGATCACCTCGGATTTGTTGGGAAGCGTGGCTGACGGCACCCGTTGTCCTTTCTGTGATCCTTTGGATCTCTTATTCGCTTGGAATTCTAGCGGAACGCCACCGGTCAGCCGAGCGCCCGCAGCCGGGGCAGCAACCCGGCCGCGTCTTCGGCCTGCTTTCGCGGGTCGCTCAGGCCGGCTTCGCGACGGTTCATGAGCATCACCAGGATCTCGGTGAACCCAGCCTTGACCGCGGCATCCGCTTTCCGAATGGTTTCGTCGGCGCCGTCGAAGATGACGTTCATCGACCGGCGCAGCGTGGCCGGGTCGCGGTCGCACTTGCCGCACGCCTCATCGAGATATCGCGACGCCGCGATCGCGTCGTCGAAGCCGCGCGCGTTCGAATTCCAGACGTCCGCGTGTCGTGCGGTGAGGCGGAGCATCCGCGGACCCTTCGCGCCGATCCAGATCGGCGGGTGCGGCCGCTGGAGCGGCTTGGGCTCGGCGATGGTGTCCGCGAGCTGGTAGAAGCGGCCTTTGTACGTGGCGCGCGGCACCGACCACAACAGCTTCATCGCGCGCAGCGACTCGTCGAGCATGCGGACGCGATCGCCGGCGCTCGGGAACGGCAGCCCGTGCATCCTGAATTCGGGCTCGTTCCAGCCGGTGCCGATCCCGAACTCGAGCCGCCCGTGCGAAAGATGGTCGACCGTGACCGCGATCTTGGCCATGAGGCCCGGATGGCGATAGAGATTGCCGGTGACGTTCAGTCCCATCCGCGCGCGCTTGGTGATGACCGCCATCGCGCCGAGTGCGGTCCATCCGTCGAATATCGGCGCGGCTGGGTCTGGACCAAGCGCGATCAGATGATCGAAAGGCCAGATGTGGTCGAAGCCGGCGTCGTCGGCGATGCGCCACACGTCGATGTGGACGTCGATCGGGTGCACCTGCTGCGAGAACTTGAGGCCGAACCGAAGTGGATGCGTATCGACCACTGTGTGCCGAATTTAGCGGTTCGGCATTTCGGGCGTCGTGTCATAGTCGATCGTCGTGGCGACGGCGGTGGGCACTTACGTCATCGAGCGGTTCGACCTCGGCGCGCTCAGCGAGAAGGATGTCCGGCAGATCGCCGATCTGTACAACACCCTCGGTCAGGAGCGCGTCCCGGAGGATCCGGTTCCGGACCCCCAGATCGTGATCGACCGGCTCCGCTCGCGGCCGAACATGATGGAGTTCGTCGAGTGGCTGGCTCGCTTGGGCACCGGCGACATCGTCGCGACCGGATCGCTCATCGCGTTCACGGGCGACACGAACCAGCGCTTCCGTGAGGTCGGATTGAGCGTGCTTCCCGATCATCGTCGCCAGGGGATCGCACGGCGTTTCCTCGAGGAGATGGTGCGCTCGTTCGATCGCGATGACCTCGTCCTCAGCTTCTTCACCAACGCCCGGGTCCCCGCAGGGGAGGCGTTCGTTCGCCGCCTTGGCGCGGGCGAGACACTCCGCGCACGGTTCAGCCAGCTCGTGCTCGCGGACCTGGACCGCGGTCTGACGCGCGAGTGGGCCCGTCTCGATCCTGCCGGTTACCACCTCGCATGGATCGATGGCGACGTCCCGGACCGATACGTCGCCAATGTGATCACGGCGTACGAGGCCATGAACACCGCACCGCGCGGGACATCCGCGCTGGAGGATTGGCACGTGACGGTCGAGCATGTCCGCGAGTTCGACCGATCACGGAGCGCGGCTCGACGACTTCGGCGACTCTTGCTCGCGATCGATGACCGCACCGGCGAAACCGCCGGCTACACCGAAGTCGTCTACGACCCGCGCACTCCCTCGTTCGAACAGGCAATGCGAGCGTGAACGAGCCGATGCTCGCGATCAATGACCGCCTCGGGTTCCGGTACGCGTGGGAATCCGTCCAGTGGGAGGCCGGCGTCCCCGCGGTACGTCGCTATCTGGAGGCGGGCAGGCGCTAGCGCTGGCACCGCGGGTGCATGTGCGCGGGCATGAGAGTTGCCCTGGTCATCGATGACGATTTCGCGACGCGGCGCGCGATCGCGCAGCTGTTACTGACGCGCGGCTACCTGGCGATGCGGGCGTGGGCTGAGAAGAGGTGTCCGCCAAGCGAGTCACCCACGCCGTAAATGTTCTCGACGTGCGCTCGCGGGATCACCAGGACATGGCCCGGATCGGACGGCTGCCGGTACTGGTCCATGAATGCCGCGACCTGATCCGTCTCGTCGACCATATGGGCCGGCCGAGTTCCGAACACGATCTCGCAGAACCGACAGGCGTCCAAGCGGGACCGAACTAGCCTGCGACGAGCGCGAGCTTCTGGAACGTGTGGCAGTCGGCGGGGACGAGCCCTGGCCCGACGCCGATGGTCTTCGTCACCTCGGCGACGTAGAGGTCCCCGTGCGCGTCCACGGCGAGACCGTGCGGTGCGCAGAAGCTGCCCGGTGCGCACGGATCGGGACCGCCGATGCGGGCGAGCACGCGTCCGGCGCCATCGAGGACCGACACGCGCGCGGCCTGCTCGCGCTCGATCGGACCGCGCCGGAACGAGCGCTGCCCGACGCGCCAGACGAGCTCGGCGACGTAGATGCGGCCGCCGGCGAGAACGATCTGCGTCGGGCGCTGAACGTCGGTGATCTCGCCCACAAAGCCCCCTTCGAGATCGAAGATCTGGATGCGGTCGCTCTCGCGGTCGCAGACGTAGACGCGCCCGTCCGCCGACACGGCGATGCCGTGCGGCAGCATGAACTGCCCCGGGCCGGTCCCCGGCTCGCCCCATGAGGCGATCAGCTCACCTTCGGGCGAGAAGCGATGGACGCGTGCGTTCCCGTAACCGTCGGAGACGTAGAGATCGCCGTTCGGTGCGACCGCGAGGTTCGTCGGCCGGTTGAAGGGCCCGGCTCCTCGCGCGATCGTGATCACGTTCGCCCCGTCGTACCCGGTGTCTGATGGAGTCCCAGCTGGACCGACCTGCAGCAGGAGCTTGCCGTCCGGTGTGAACTTCCGGACCGAATGCCCGGCGTCGTCCACGCAGTAGACGGAGTCGTCCGGACCGATCGTGATGCCGTGCGTCCGCATCGTGAAGACCCCGCCCTCGCCCCACGTTCCGACGAAGCGTCCGTCTCGCTCGTAGATCATCACCGGATGGGTTGAGCGGCAGAAGAGAAACACGCGATCTCTGGAGTCGACGGCGACTGCTGCCACGTCCGGATGCGTGTATCCTGCCGGGATACGCTCCCATCCCAGCACAGCCTGGTAGCTCGGCGTCACGACCGTGCTCATCGTTCCCCTACTTTCCGGATCAGAGCACGCGCTTCGTGTCTTCGACGTCGCGTGCGATCTGGGCCGATAGCTCAGCTGCGCTCGCGAAGGCGATCTCGTCACGCAGGCGCCGCACGAAGGCGACCTCGACCTCTTCTCCGTAGACCTCGCCCGAGAAGTCGAGCAGGAAGGCTTCGAGGACGCGTTCGCCGCCGCCAAACGTCGGCCGGCGAGGTTGATCGTCGGCCACCCCAGCGCCCGGCCGCGCTTCGCTCCGTGCACGACCCGTCCGCGCACCGCGTAAGGCCGGCCGAGCAGCCGTGCGGCTGTCTCGACGTCGCCCGCGAGGAGCAGGTTGCGGATGCGAGTTGAGCTCACGACCTCGCCGTCCAGGCGGACCGGGGGCATCACGTCGCAGACGAAGCCTTCGTGTTGCCCGCGATCGCGAAGCTTGTCGACGTCCCCTTCGGCGCGATTCCCGAAATGGAAGTCCGGGCCGACGAGGATCCGTCGCACGTCGCCTGCGGCGCGCATGCGGTCGATGAATTCGTCGGCGCCAAGCTTCGCGAATCGCTCGTCGAAGTGGAAGACCACGACCGCGTCCGCGCCGGCGGCGCGCAGACGCCGCACGCGGTCCGCGACGTCCGAGAGCGCCGATGCCGGCGCGCCTGGCGCGAGCACCTGTATGGGGAGCGGATCGAACGTCGCTGCGAGCGCCGATGCGCCGGCGAGCTCGGCCGACGCCTTCAGCTCACGAACGAGCGCCTGGTGACCGATGTGGACGCCGTCGAACACCCCGATGGCGAGGTGGATCGGTCCACGTGGCCATCCCGAGAAGTCGTGTAGCGCTTCGATAGCCCGAGGTTAATCGGCCGAGGCGACCCCGGCTGGCGAGGGTTCGGCGCCGATATCCAGCGCGACCGGGAGCGGCGCCGGCGACGGCGATGGAAGCGGCGACGGCATGCTCGGGGGTTCGGGTCGAAGGGCGACGCGGGCTCGCGGGACGCGGCGGGCGCGCCGCCGCGGCGAGAAGGCCAGGAACGGCACCGGTGTGAAGACGGCGGCGATGAAGCCGAGGTAGTTCCCCTGGAAGTACCGCCCGAAAAAGAGGAACGCGAGCAGCGTCAGCGCGTAGCCCGCGAGCATCGTTGGGATCGTCGGGCTGCGCCAGAGCCGGACCAACCACCAGATCGCGATCGGGGTCGCGACCGCGATCTCTATCGCCGCGAACGGGAAGTCGGCCTGCCGGTACGGGATGACGCCGATTGCGAGCAGCAGCGCCGAGAACCCCATGCCCGAGATCGGGTAGGTCCACGCGGCGCCACCGGCGTTGTAGCGCACGACATCGTCGTAAAAGGCTCCGAAGTCGTTGACCAGGAACGGGACGAAGCTCACCAGAAGAAAGAGCGCTCCCGGCCAGGTCGGCAGGAGCGCGCGAGCGACGTCGGCGGCAGTCCGGGGCCGACGAGTCGCGACCAGATAGAGCGTGACGAACGGCAGGAGCACGATCGCGTGCAGCTTCGCGGCGCCAGCCGCGGCGAACGCGAGCGAGGAGAGGCTGCGCCGCTCGCGCATGAGCAGCGCGACGCCGGCGAGCAGAAAGAACAGCACGAAGAAGTCGTTTCTGCCTTCGACGACGAACGGGAAGAGCTGCGGGTTGAGCGCAAGGGCAGCGGTCATCGCGAGACGCCGCGATGCCCCCTGGACCAGGAAGGGCACGAGCGCGAGCGTCGCGAGGAACGCGGGGAGGTAGAGGTACCGCTGGTCCCAGGCGACTCCGAGATGGTCGAACACCCACACGAAGGGCGCGGCCACGACGAACATGAATGGGAAGTACGTCAAGTGATACAGCGCGGGGTTGTTGATCATCGGCCAGTAGAACATCGGCGTGTCGAGGTAGTCCGCGACGTACGGGTTCATCCCGTGAAGGAATTTCCGCGCCGCCTCCTCGACCATGAGCGCTCCGTCGTGGATGAAGGTGTACGGCTTTCCGGTCTCCCGCAGAACGATCGACGCGATGGTCGGCAGGACCACGAAGACCGCCACGATCGCGGCCAGATGCGCGAGACGGGCGCGCGTGCCAAATGCCGGACCCGAGCGAAGGTCGCGCAGCGGATAGGTGAACGCCAGCGCACCGCAGAGGACGAGGAACACGATGTCCCAGCCCGCTGGGAACAGCGCCCAGAGCGGCACGTCTCTCGTCGCCGCGACCGTGGTGTGGTTTGCGAAGAGCAGGAGCCAGTTCCCGATGCCGAATGCCGCGACGACCTTCGCGTCGAGGGCGAGGCCACGCCAGGCTTCCAAAGACCACTTGAGAGAGCGCTCGAGCGCCTTCGCGATCATCAGGCCGACTCCCCGGAGAAAACGATCGTAGCAGCGGGCGCCTCGAGGAAGCGCCGGGGCAACTCGAGGATCGCGTCGTCCGCAGGACGAAGTGCCGCAAGCGCTCCGTCGCGGCCGAGAGATCGGACGGCGGTCGGCGTGAGTGCGTCGGAGGCGTCGAGCGCGCCGACCGCGAGGCGCCGCAGCGTCGCGAGGTGCGCGGCCGAGCCGAGCGCCCGGCCGAGGTCACGCGCGATCGCGCGAACGTAGGTTCCCGAGGAACACACGACGAGGACCCGCAGATCCTCCGCCTTCCTGTCGAACACGTCGAGGCGGTAGACCTGCACGCGCCGCGCCGCCAGCTCCACGGATTCGCCAGCTCGCGCCCGTGCGTACGCCCTCCGACCTTCCACCTTCACCGCCGAGTACGCGGGAGGGATCTGTTCGATGACACCGCGTAACGTCGCGAGCGCCGTTTCAAGCGTGGCCTCGTCGAGCCGCGGGACCGGCGCTTCGCGCGTGGTCGCTCCCTCGCGGTCGTCGGTGGCCGTCTCGCGCCCAAGGCGAATGACCGCGTCATAGGCCTTCGCCGCCTCGTGCATCCGTCGTTCGAATTTCGTCGCGGCGCCGACGAGCAGCGGCAACACCCCTGTGGCGAATGGATCGAGCGTGCCGCCGTGCCCGACCCGGCGCACGCCGAGCACACCGCGTACGAGCGCGACGACATCGTGTGACGTCCAGCCTTCGGGCTTGTCGATCGCGAGGATCCCGGATGGGGTGGTCGGTGCGTTCAGACGGTGACGGCTGCGCGCGCGGTCGCTGTATCCAGCGCGGTGCGGGCCGCGTCGAGCACGCGCTCGCGCACGTCCGCGAGCGAACCAGGGACGAGCGCCCCGGCAGCGCGAACATGCCCACCCCCGCCAAAGCGTGCCATCAGGGCCGCCGCATCCACCGACGGCTCCCACTGCGATGTCCGGCAAGAGACCTTGACCGTGTCCGACTGCTCGTTGAAGAGCAGCGCGACGCGCATCCCGCCGGAGCGAGCGATCTGCTCGACGAGCCCGGAGATGTCCTCGTCGCGCGCGCCGGCATCGGCCAGATCGGCCCCGCGGAGCTCGGTCCAGACGAGGCGCCCCTCGCGCTCGCGCGCGAGCCTCGCGAACGCGAAGCCCCACAGCTTGATGGCCTCGAAGCGCTTGTTCCGGAAGATGTTGTAGGTGATCGCCTGCAGGTCGGCGCCCGCGGACCGCAGCTGGGCGGCGCGCTCGAGGACGCGGGCGTCGGTGCTCGGGAACTGGAAGGAGCCCGTGTCGGTCATGATCCCGACCAGGGCCGCGGTGGCCATGTCGGGCGTCCACGCAATGCCAAGCGCGTCGATGACCCGCGCGGCCAGCTCAGCGCTCGCGGCGCTCGTTGCGTCCACGAAGTTGGCGACGCCAAAGCGGTCGTTCGACGCGTGGTGATCGATGTTGGCGATCGGCGGACGGGTCGGCAGCGCGAATTTCGCCCGGTCCACCGAGCCGAAGTCCACAGTCACGACGAGATCCACGTCCTCGGGCGGAGGATCCTGGGTGATGCGATCGGTGCCGTGCAGGAACCGCTGCGGTTCCGGGACGGGATCGGCGCAGTGCCACGAGACGGCCTTTCCGATCGACTCCAGACCCAGCCCGAGCGCGAGCGCGGATCCGATCGTGTCCGGGTCTGGATCGCGGTGCGAGACGATCGCGATACGGCGCGCGGCTCGGAGGGCCGTCAGGACCTCGTTCATCGGCCCTCACGCTCGCGCGCTTCGCGCAACAGCCCGGCGATGCGCACCGCGCGCTCGGCCGAGCGGTCGACCACGAAGGTGATCTCCGGCACGAAGCGCAGATCGGTCCGCGAGCCGATCTGGTGCCGCAGGAACTTCTTGGCGTCCTCGAGACCGGTCATGGTCTTCTTTACGGCCTCATCGTCGCCGAGGACGCTGACGTGAACACGGGCGCTCCGCAGGTCATCGGTGACCTCGACGGACGTCACGGTCGTGAACGCGATCCGTGGGTCGCTGAGCTCCTCGCTGATGAGGGTGCCGAGCTCGCGCTGCAGCAGCGCATTCACGCGGTCCGCGCGCTTGTACGCCATGGCAGTCTCCCTCGTTGCTAGCGCGGCTTGGGCTGGACGACGTAGCACTCGACGACGTCGCCGACCTGCTCGTCGTTGAAGTTCTCGAGGACGATCCCGCACTCGAGGCCGACCGTCACCTCGCGAACGTCGTCCTTCATGCGGCGGAGCGTCCCGACCTTTCCGTCGTAGACAGTCTGGCCGCCGCGCAGCACCCGTGCCTGAGCGCCCCGGCGGATGACGCCGTCGGCGACGCGACACCCAGCGATCGTGGTCTTCCCGGCGGTGAAGAGCTGCAAGACCTCTGCGTGGCCGAGCGTCGACTCGACCATTTCCGGCTCGAGCATGCCGGTGAGCGCCTTCTGGACGTCCTCGAGGAGCTCGTAGATCACCTTGTATTGACGCACGTCGACCTTGGTCGAGTCGGCGACCCGCCGCGCCGGCGCCTCCATCTTCGTGTTGAAGCCGACCACGACCGCGCCCGACGCCGCGGCGAGCGTGAGGTCGGACTCGGTGATGTCGCCAACGGCGTCGTGAATGACGGCGAGGGTGACTTCGTCCTGAGGGATCTTGGCCAGCGCGGACTTGATCGCCTCGAGCGAGCCCTGCACGTCGGCCTTCAAGACGATCTTGAGCTCCTTGGCCCTGCCTTCCTTGACCTGCGCGAACATCTCGTCGAGCGTCGCGGGTCGCTCTGCCGCCATGCCCGCCGCGCGCTCGCGCGCGTTCTGCGCGACGAGAGCCCGTGCGGCCTTCTCGTCCGGTACCACGCGAAGGACATCGCCGGCTTCGGGCACCTCGGGTAGCCCGAGGATCTCGACCGGCCGCGAGGGCTCGGCGCGTCCCACGTTCTTGAGCTTGTCGTCGACCATCGCGCGGACCTTGCCGAACGTCGTTCCGGCCACGACGAGGTCGCCGCGCTCGAGCGTTCCGGTCTGGACGAGGACGGTCGCGACCGGGCCACGGCCCTTGTCGAGATGCGCCTCGATCACGCGACCGATCGCCGGACGATCCGGGTCGGCCTTGAGCTCGGCGACGTCCGCGACGAGCAGCACCGTCTCGACGAGATCCTCGATGCCCTGCTTGGTCTTCGCGGACACCGGCACGAGCGGGGTGTCGCCGCCGTACTCCTCGATCGTGACGCCGTGCTCCGCGAGCTGCGCCTTCACCTGATCCGTGTTGGAGTCAGGCCGATCGATCTTGTTGAGCGCGACGACGATCGGGACGCCCGCCGCCTTCGCGTGCGAGATCGCCTCGATCGTCTGCGGCTGAACGCCGTCGTCCGCGGCGACGACGAGGACGGCAACGTCGGTGACCTGTGCACCGCGCGCGCGCATCGCGGTGAACGCCTCGTGACCGGGCGTGTCGAGGAACGTCACCTTCCGCCCGTTGTGCTCGATCTGGTATGCACCGATGTGCTGAGTGATCCCGCCGGCTTCGCGCGACGTGACGTTGGTCGACCGGATCGCGTCGAGCAGGCTCGTCTTGCCGTGGTCGACATGGCCGAGGACCGTGACGACGGGCGGACGCTCCTTGAGCTTGGCCGGATCGACGTCTGTCCAGAGGATCTCCTTCGCCCCCACCGTTTCGGTCGCGGGCGCCTCCTCTTCCGTGAGGACAGGCGCCTCTTCCTCGGGGCGGACCTCGACGCCGAGCTCGTTCGCGACCAGCGTCGCGGTCTCGAAGTCGATGATCTCGTTGATCGAGGCCATCGTCCCCAGATTCACGAGGCTGCGGATGACGTCGACGACGCTCACGTCCATGGCGCGTGCCAGTTCGCCCACGGCGATGGATTTCGGAATCGTGACGACCGCGCCGGTCGGCTCCGCGACCGCCACGGCCGGCGCCGCGACCGGGATCGGCTGCGGGTCACGCCGCTGCGGCCGTCGCCCCTTCGGGCGCGGTCCACGCTGCGGCGGCATTCGCCTTGGTCGTGCTTTGGGCAACTAGCTTCCTCCCGTGCGTGTCTTGGCGGCCACCGCGAGCTCCTCGCGAAGCCGGTCCGCCGTCGTCGTGTCGATCTCGATCTCGAGCGCCTTGGCGAGCACCCCCTCGGCCAGCCCGCGCTCGAGGCAGGCTGGGTCGGGATCCAGGTACGCCCCCCGTCCGGGCGCCTTACCGCGGAGGTCCACGGTGAGCTCCCCTACCGGTGAGCGTACGACGCGGACGAGCTCGCGTTTCGGACGGGTCGTCCGGCAGGCGACGCATGTCCGCTGCGGAAGGGCCCGCCCCGGGCCGCCGCCGCTAGCGACGCTCGCGCTTCTTCTTGCCTCCGAGGAGCGCGCGGTCCTCCTCATCCAGATCCTCCTCGTCCGCGGCCGCGGACTCGGCCTCCACCTCTGCGACCAGATCGTGGCGGATCGCCTCCTCGGCCTCCTCGACCACCGGCGCTGGCTCCGCGACGGCCACCGGCTCAGGCTCGGGCTCCGGCTCGAGCTCCGCCCGGACCTCCGACTCGCTCCGGATGTCGATGCGCCAGCCGGTCAGCTTCGCGGCGAGGCGGGCGTTCTGGCCCTCCTTGCCGATCGCTAGGGAGAGCTGGCGGTCCGGCACGACGACGTAGGCGGTCTTGTCCTCGGGAACGATGTCGACCCGGACCACGTGGGCGGGCTCGAGCGCGTTCGCGACGAACCGCTCGGGGCTCTCCGCCCACTCGATGATGTCGATCTTCTCGCCGCCAAGCTCGTTGACGATCGCCTGCACCCGCAGACCGCGCTGTCCGATGCACGCGCCGCGCGCGTCCAGCCCGGCCTGACGCGCGCGGACGGCGATCTTGGTGCGGCTTCCCGGCTCGCGGGCGATGCCCACGATCTCGACCTGTCCGTGGAAGATCTCCGGAACCTCGAGCTCGAATAGGCGCTTCACCAGCGCCTTGTGGGCGCGGCTCACGATGATCTGCGGGCCGCGCAGCGTGCGGCGCACCTCGAGGACGACGACCTTGCGCGCCTGCCCGGCGAAGTAGCGCTCGTGGGGCGCCTGCTCCGAGCGCGGGAGTATCGCGGTCGCGCCGCGATCGAGCTCCATGATCGCTGAGCCCGCCTCGAAATGGCTGATCTTGGCGTTGATGATGTCGCCCTCGCGGTCGGCGTACTCCGCGAAGACCTGCTCGCGCTCCGCCTCGCGGAGCGACTGTTGGATGACCTGCTTGGCGGTCTGCGCCCCGATGCGGCCGAGCGCGGCGGCGGATTCCTCGAACGGGATGATCTCGCCCAGCTGGGCATCCGGCTTGATCTTCTTTGCGGTGTCGAGCTGGACTTGGATCCGAGGATCCTCGACCTTCTCGACGACCGACTTCAGCAGGTAGACCTTGAACGCACCGGTCAGGACGTCGACCTTGACGTCGATGTGCTCCTCATCGCCGTATGCCCGCTTGATCGCTCGGGCGATGATGTCGCTGACGACTTCCTTGGGGAGGCCTTTCTCGGCTGAAAGCTGCGCAAGTCCGGTCACGAGCTCTCGGTTCATTGCGCGCTCTCCCCTTCATTCAGTTTCTGGCGCCGGCTCCAAAGCCGCGCTGGGGCGAAAAAAAAGTGGGGTGGACCCACTTTTGTGCCCGCCGCGGCCTCCGGAACGGCCGGATGCCAATGACAACTATAGCAAACGGGAGAAGTTGGCCTCTGCGAGGAGCGGGCTGGCCGCCGCGCCGCTCCTACGTAAGGTTATTTCCGATGCTCGAGAAGTAATTCGAGAGCTGATCGCGGAAAAAGACCATCGCGACGATTACCGCTATCGCGATTACCGCGATGATGAGTGCGTACTCGACTAACCCTTGTCCTTCCTCGTTCCTGCCAAACTCGACCATGCACGCTCCTTTTACGGCGCGGCGGCCGCGTAGATGGTCGCATCCGCCCTCCTCGGCTGCTAGCCCGCCAGTACTTTCCGTCACCCGCCCGCTACCAGGGGCCGTCCTGCGGCCCGCAGAGCCGCGGAAACGCGATCTTCGGTGGTCGCACGCCCCTTCGGCGGGGCGTTTCGCAGCGCGGTTGCGGCCTCGGAGGCCGTGTAGCCGAGCGCGACAAGCGCCGCCTGCGCGTCGTCGTCCATCGGAGGAGCCCCGAGGCCGTCCCCCCCGACTCGCCCCATCTTCCCCTTGAGATCGACGATCAGCCGCTCCGCCGTCTTCTTCCCAACGCCGGGTGCGCGCGCGAGCGCGGCGGCGTCGCCCGACGCGATCGCCGCGGCGATGTCGGCCGGGCGGGAGGTCGTGAGCAGCGCCATCCCCGCCTTCGGCCCGACCCCGGAGACGGTGATCAGCATCTCGAACAGCACGAGCTCGTCCCGCGTCTCGAAGCCGTAGAGGGACTGGTCGTCGTCGCGAACGACGTGGTGCGTGTGCAGCAGCACCTCGTCGCGCGACGGATGACGGGGGACGAAGACCTTGTAGCCCACGCCGTTCGCCTCGACCACGACGTGATCGGTACCGCGCGCGATGATGCGACCTCGGACGGCGCCGATCATCGCGGTCGCTCGCCCGCGTACACATGGGAGAAATCGTCTGGCGGATTCATGTCGCTGCCGCGACCGCGGCCGTGAACTTCGCACGCTGCAGGTGGGTGAGCGCGATCGCGATGGCGTCGGCGACGTTATCTTGCGTGACGGGCGCGTCGAGCGCGACGAGGTGCGGAAGCATGGCCTGGATCGCCTTCTTGTCGGCGGCGCCGTGACCCGCCACCGTCAGTTTCACTTCTTGTGGGGTGTACTCGGCGATCTCGAGCCCGGCCCGCGCTCCGCAGAGCAGCGCGATGCCCCGAGCCTCGGAGACCCGCATCGCGGTCTTCGCGTTCTTGTTGAAGTACAGCCGCTCGACCGCGAGGACCGCCGGTCGGTGGCGTCCGATGAGGTCGTCGAGCGCCTTGGAGATCGCGAGGAGGCGCTCCCCCGCCGTCGAGCTGGCACGGACGTCGACGATCCCGCACTCGATGATCGTGGCGCGTGCATCCGCGGCGACGAGGAACGCGTATCCCATCCCCGTCGTCCCGGGATCGATCCCCAGGATCACGGCGGCGCTAGGCGTGCTCGAGCACCTCGTCGGGCACGTCGAAGTTCGCGTGGACGCGCTGGACATCGTCGAGATCCTCGAGCGTCTCGACGAGATTGATCACCTTGCGGGCCTGATCGCCCTCGACGCGGACCGTCGTCGTGGGGCGCATCGACAGCTCCGCCGAGGCGACCTTGACACCCGCCGTCTCGAGCGCCTTCTTCACGCGCTCGAACGATGACGGCGTCGTGTAGACCGTGATGAGCCCATCCTCGGCGACGACGTCCTCGGCCCCGGCGTCGATCGCCGCGAGCTCGATGTTGTCCGCGTCCTTGCCCTTCGCGTCGATCTCGATGACGCCCTTCTGCTCGAAGAGCCACTGCACCGAGCCCGACTCGCCGAGCTTTCCCCCACCCCGCGCCAGCGCCGCCCGGATCTCGGAGACCGTGCGGTTCCGGTTGTCCGTCGCGGCCTCGATCATCACCGAGACGCCGCCCGGGGCGTACCCCTCGTAGACCACGCTCTCAAGGGCCGCCGCGTCGCCGCCGCCGGTCGCCCGATCGATCGCGCGCTGGATGTTGTCGCGCGGCATGTTCACGGCGCGGGCGCGGTCGAGCGCCAGGCGAAGACGGAAGTTCGCGTCGGGATCGCCCCCGCCTTCCCTCGCGGCGAGCATGATCTCCTTGGTCACTTTTGTGAAAATGACGCCGCGTTTGACGTCAGCAGCACCCTTCTGGCGCTTGATCTGGCTCCACTTTGAGTGCCCCGACATCGGGCGTGATACTAGCAACGCACCGCGCGCTGGGGAGAGTCTTCATGGCATCACCGGAGCCCACGAAGATCAGAAACGTGGCCGTCGTCGGCCATGGCGGATCGGGAAAGACGAGTCTCGTCGAATCCCTCCTCCACTCGGTCGGGGCGACGACCCGGCTGGGCAAGGTAGACGACGGCACGAGCATCCTCGACACCGATCCTGAGGAGCAGCGCCGCCACATCACCATCAACATGGCGCTCGCCGCATTCAACAGCGACGGCGTGAAGATCAATCTCCTCGACACCCCCGGATTCGCCGACTTTGCCGGCGATCAGCACGCCGCACTGCGGGTCGCCGATGCCGCGATCGTCTTCGTCGACGCCACCGCGGGCGTGCAGGTCGGGACCCAGATGGTCTGGTCAGATCTCGAGAAGGCCGGGACGCCGCGCATCGTGGCGGTCGGTCGCCTCGATCGCGAGAACGCGGACTTCGACAACGTCCTGGGCCAGCTGCGCGAGGCCTACGGCATCCGCGTCGTGCCCCTTCACGTCCCCGTCGGCGCGCACCAGGATCTCGCCGCGACGATCGATCTCCTGCACGGCCAGGTGCTGAGGGGCCCGAAGGACCCGGTCGCCGATCTATCCAAGGACGAGGCCGAGCGGGTCGGCCAGTATCGGCAGCAGCTCGTGGAAGCCATCGTCGAGACCGACGAGGACCTCCTGACGCGGTACCTCGACGGCAAGGAGCTGAGCTACGACGAGCTCCGCGATGCGCTGCACAAGGCCGTGCGCGAGGGCAGGGTGATCCCGGTCGTCGCGACCTCGGCGCACAAGCACATCGGCTACGCGGCCCTCATCAACACCATCCGCGAGATGCTCCCCTCGCCCGCCGAGGCCGGGTCGATCATCGGGAAGACCGGCGGCGGCGACGAGATCGCCCGCAAGCCCGATCCCGGAGACAAGCTTTCGGCGTTCGTCTTCAAGACGCTGGCGGACCCGTTCGTCGGGAAGCTGAGCTACGTGCGCGTCTACTCGGGGACGCTCCATCACAACTCGCAGGTCTTCGACGCGACGAAGCAGGAGGCCGAGCGCGTCGGCCAGATCTTCTTCCTCCGCGGCAAGGAGCAGGAGATCACCGATGCCGTCGCCGCGGGCGACATCTGCGCGGTGCCGAAGCTGACGGCCACGACGACCAACTCCACCCTCAGCGATCGCGACGCCGTGATCCTCTACGACGCGATCGAATTCCCGCCGCCGTCGTTCTCCGTGGCGATCGAACCATCGAGCAAGGCGGACCTCGATAAGCTCGCGACCGCCCTGCACAAGCTCACCGACGAGGATCCGACCCTGCACGTCCGCCGCGAGGACGCGACGCACGAGACGATCCTGTCGGCGATCGGCGAGTCCGCCATCGAGGTCGCGGTCCATCACCTGAGAGACAAGTTCGGCGTGCAGGTCGAGGTTCGCACCCCGCGTGTCCCGTACCGGGAATCCATCCGCACGAAGGCCCAGGCGCAGGGCAGGTACAAGCGGCAGACCGGCGGTCATGGCCAGTTCGGCGACGTCTTCCTCGAGATCGAGCCGCAGCCCGCAGGTTCAGGGGTCGTGTACGCGACCCGCATCGTGGGCGGCTCGGTGCCGCGAAACTTCTGGCCCGCGGTCGAAAAGGGCGTGCGCGAGACGGCCGAGCGGGGCGTCATCGCCGGCTACCCGCTCTCGGACTTCAAGGCGACCCTCTACGACGGCAGTTACCACGCGGTCGACTCCAGCGAGATGAGCTTCAAGATCGCCGGGTCGCTGGCCTTGCAGGCCTGCGTGAAGGAAGCGCAGCCCTTTCTCCTCGAGCCGATCATGGATCTCGAGGTCCGCGTCCCCGAGGATCAGATGGGTGACGTCCTCGCCGATCTCAACTCACGGCGCGGGCGGGTCCTCGGCATGGAGAGCACGGGCGCCGGCCTGCAGCGCATCAAGGCGCACGTCCCGATGGCCGAGACGTTCCGCTACGCGACCGACCTTCGCTCCATGACCGGCGGACGCGGGACCTTCAGCGCGACGATCCTCGGATACGAAGAGTGCCCCTCGCACATCGCGCAGAAGGTGATCGCCGCGCACGAGGAACAGGTCGAGGAGACCGCCGGGGCGCGCTAGGCAGGCTAGGACCGCCCGGCCTGGGCCCTCTTGATCAGAGCTTCAACACTCGCGACCAGCCGCTTAAGCTCCTCGGCCCCGACAGGTCTGCTTGTCGCGTAAAGGCTCTCGTTGCGCTGGCGTCTGGCGTCGTTCAGGCGTGAGATGTCGACCTCAACTCCGCTGCCAGCGATCGTGAGCGCGCCGTCGAGCGCTGCGCGGTGATGCCCTTCCCCACTCCTCAACCGATAGCCTGCCGCGGCGAGAATGGCTATGCACGCTCGCAGTCCGGCCTCGTAGGCGATCGTCATCGCGCGTTCCGAGTCGCCGGTTCGCGACGCGTGAGCCGCGAGCCTCAGGTCCTTGCGGCTTCGCGAAAGCCAATGTGCGATCTGCTGCTGCCCAACGGCCCTCTTCTCGATTGCGCCTTCATCAACGAGTTGGCGCAGGGTCCGAGGACTAGGCACGGCGGCCGCGCTTGACCAATATCACACGCTTGCCCGAGAGCACGTCACGGATGAACGGATCCTTGCGCGACCGAAGCTCGCGAATCTCAGCCGACGTCAGCTCGACAAGGTTTATCTCGCGCCGGAGGTCCGCTTCGGCGGCTGAAACACGCCGCCGCAATTCATCACTCGAAGGCCGCCCGATAACAAGAAGGTCGACATCGCTGCCGGGCCGCTCGGTGCCGGCGGCATACGATCCGAAGATGGAGGCCTCTTCGACCCCTGACAAATCGGTCAGTGCTTCCCGAAGGCGTGACTCCACGCCCAACGTCCGTTGGATCAGGCCACGCAGTTCTCGTCCGTACCTCGAGGTCGGCTGTAACCGGTAGACGCGGGCTCTGCCTACGAGATCGGATCGGAGGAGGCCCTGTTCTTCGAGGCGGCGAAGCTCCCGCGAGACCGCTCCTGGGTCGTGCCCTACCTGCCTCGCGATGGCTCGAACGTGCCCGTGGGCATCCGCGCTGACGTGGAAGAAGCGAAGAAGGTCCTTTCGGACCTCTGAGGCGCCCCCGATGATTGTTGCTATGATGGCTGATTATGATGCCATACTGGCAACGCCGTCCGCCGGCGTCCGTCGGCGCTACGCGGCCGGCGAGATCACCGGTTGGCCGTCGTGATGTACTTCCCGATCAGCCAGTGATGTCCTGAGGGATCCGCGATCCGTCCTTGCCGCATGCCGTAGGGCTGGTCCCCGATCGGGAAGATGACGCGACCGCCGGCCGCGATGGCCCGCTGCCAGAGGGCATCCGGATCGGCAACGACGACGCTCAGACGGACGGTCGTTCCACCGAGGGTCTCCGGGCTCTGGTTGAACGCCGCGGGATTCTCTTCGACGGCGAAGAATCGCTCCTCCCCGATCGAGAGCTCCACGATGAGCTGGCCGGTCGGGGTCGTCTGGCGTGAGAGCTCGTTCGCGCCGAACGCCCGCTTGTAAAAATCGACCGCCGTGCGGCCGTCGCGGACGGTGAGCATCGGCGTGAGCTCGAGGTCACGCATTTCAGCGGCGCCGCCCGATCCCGTTCGCCCAGCACGCCGCGATCAGGCCGAGGCCCAAGACGATGCCCGCCGGGACGTGGTACCACGCCGCGTAGAACGCGAGCGCGATCCCGAAGAGGCGCACCGCCTGCACCCAGGGCGGCATGAAGCGCCGCAGGTACGCGCCCATGGGACTCCGGCGGTATGGCTCGAGGTCGACCTCGTTGATGAGAACGATCGACACGAGCACCGGCGGCAGCAGCGCGATGAGCAGTCCAATCGCCAGCTGGTGGCGCCAGAAGAGGTCGAACCCGATGAGCGCGGTCGAGATGTCCGTGAAGAGCTTTGCAGGATGGATCTGGTGGTAGAGCGCGCGCTCGCCGAACGTCATCGAAGGACGACGCAGGGACAGGGTCCTCACGGCGTGTTGGCCACCAGTCGCCCGGCAAAGTACGAGAGGATCCACTCGACAAGCAAGGTCCCGCGGTTGCGCGCTCCCAGGAGCTGCATCAGGTAGTTCACTCGCCAGACCGTCCAGGCCGCCAGCCCGCTCACCACGAGGCCGCCAAGGCTCGCGAACTCCGCGCCTGCCTGACGTCGCCCGAGCGCGATCAGGTCGCCCTTTCGCTTGTAGACAAAGGCCGTGGGCGGCTGGCCGCGCACCAGCGCGGCGAGGTTCCGCGCCGCGGCGGGCGCCTCCAGCACGGCGACCTGCGCGAGCTGCGGCAACGGCTGGTCCCGAAAGGCGAAGAAGGCCGCGTCTCCGACGACCAGCACGTCGTCGCGGCCCGACGCGCGGAAGCACTCGTCGACGAGGATGCGCCCGTCCCTGGCCTTCTCCAGGTCGAGCGTCGTCACCAGAGGATTCACTTTGACGCCGCCCGACCAGACGATCGTCCGGCCGCGGAGCTCGACGCCGTCCTTGGTGCGGACCCGATCGGGCCCGATCTCCGAGACGAGCGTCTTCAACAGCACGTTGATCCGCTGCTGCGCGAGGCGCTTCATCGCGATCCGGCTGAGGCGGCCGTCCATCTGCGGCAGCACCCGATCCGCGCCGTCGAGCAGGTGGATGGTCACCTCGTGCGCGAAGTCGATCGTGGGATAGATCCTGCGCAGGGTGTGATCCATGAGGTCGCGCAGCGAGCTGGCGAGCTCGACGCCGACGGGACCCGCCCCGACGATGACGAAGGTGAGGAGCTCGCGCCGCCGCGCGGGATCGCTCTCTATCGCGGCGCTCTCGAACGTGTCGAGGACGTGGCGGCGGAGCCGCTCGCCGTCCGAGAGCCACTTCACCGGAAACGCGTTCTCCTGCACGCCGGGGATCCCGTAATCGTTCGTGATCGAGCCCACGGCGATGACGACGTGGTCGAACGGGATCCGACCGTCCGCGGTCACGACCACGTGGCTTACCAGGTCGATCGCGCTCACCTCGCTCTGCACGAACTGGAATCCGACCGGGGCGGTCGCGTCGCGGAGTGGGTACGCGACCGCATGCGGCGGCAGCTCGCCGGTGGCGACTTGATAGAGGAGCGGGGTGAAGAGGTGGTAGTTCTGCCGGTCGACCAGTGTGATCTCCGCTTCGCCCGGTTCGAGCAGGCGCTCGAGCCGGCGGATCAGGTGCAGCCCACCGAATCCACCGCCGACGATGACGACCCGCTTTGGGTCAGACACTTGGGGATGGTAGCCAAGTGCTCTCTGCAGGTCCGGCATCGATCCTGCGGGCCAGGTACGCGTGATTGCCACATTTAGAACCACCGTGGTACTGGCCGTCGCAGTTGTCGCCTTACTCCTCAGTGGAACCCAGGCAATCGCTCAGCAGTTGCAGGCGCAAGTTGGCTATCCGTGCGGACGCGTGACCGCCTTTGCGGCACCAAGCTCCACGAGTGAGGGTTCGATCACGATCGGGACGAGGACATTCGTCGCCCGTGCCGGATCGCTTCCCAACCCGCCCCCGCCGATCGCGGTCGGCGCCGCACTCTGCCTCACCGGCCAACTGGATGCATCGGGTGCCTTCACCTCGTTGACCGCGAGCACTTTCGGCGACAGCCTGTGCGGTGCGGTCGTCGCCTACACGCCGCCCTCGGCAATCGCATCGGGCACCATCACCATCCGAACGAACGTCGAATGGACCCTCCCGGTACGCGCGGGCACGAGCCTGTCGAGCGCGCAAACCACGGGCAACCAGTGCTTCAAATATGAATTGAACGCGCAGGGCAACGCGGAGATCGTTTCATCTGCCGGCGCGCCACGGACTGTCACTGGCACGCCACAGCCTCCGTCTGCCGCAGCGTCGCAACTTCCGTCAACGTCTACCGGAACGACTCCCGCGCCTGCTGACGAGCTGGGCGTCATCAGGCTCACGCCGCTGTCAGCCATCTTGATCGCTGTCGTCGTCGCGGCGCTCGCGCTGGGTCGTCGCCTAGCGTTCTGACTCCGCATGACTCTGGTACGAGGTCGTCATAGCCGCCACGATCAGTTGCGCTTCGCGCTCGCGGCCTCGGCCCGCTCGAGCTCCTCGAGATAGGTGCGCGTCAGGGCATCCTCGGAGTCGATCGACGTCGCAAGACGCAGCCGCTCGCGGGCCGTCGCGAGATCGCCCGAGCGCAGATGCGCAAACCCGGCGTCGGCCAGATACGCGGCATCGCCGGGTCGAAGCGCCGCCGCCCGCTCGAGCAGACTGACCGCCTCGTCCTCCTCACCCGACGCCAGGACCGCGACGCCAAGCTCGTGGAGCGCATCCGGCTGCTCAGGCGCGAGCTCGAGGACCCGACGAAACGCCGACGCAGCCGCCGCGTGATCCTCGCGCTTGCGCGCGACCAGGCCAAGACCGAAGTGCGCTTCCCAGATCGCACCGTCGAACGCGATGACGCGCTCGAACGCCGCGCGCGCCTCGTCGAGTGCTGAGCCATCGACCGTGAGCGCCGCGCGACCGGCGCGCTCGAGATCGACCTCGAGGTCGGGTCGTTCGAGGCCGAGCCGAAGGCGTCGCGCTTGCGCCACGACGTCGGCGGATGCGCCGAGCCCGAGGACCGTATCGATCTCGCGCCTGGCCTCAGCGAGGTCTCCCTGCGTGATGGAGACGCGCGCGAGGCTGACGCGGGCCGATGCGGATCCGCGCTCGGCGGCGCGCTCCAGATGCGTCCGGGCCACCGCGGCATCGCCCTTTCCGAGCGCGAGCAGCCCGAGCAGCTCTTGGGCGCGAACGTACGCGACGGTGGAGGGGTCGACGCGCCGCAGGTGCGAGGTCGCCTGTCCCGGAGCGTCCGCGGCCAGGTAGAGCTCCGCGAGCGAGACAAGATCCGCGTCGCGCAGCGGCCGCAGCGCGTTGGCGTGCTCGAGCGCGACGACTGCCGCACTCCCTTCGCCGATGGCCACGCGCAGCTGGCCGAGCAGGTAGTGCGCGCGCCAGGATCGCGGGCGGGCCAGGGTCGCGTCCTCGAGCGCTCGGACCGCGCGCGCCTCGTCGTTTCGCTCGACCGACTCCGCCGCGAGGACCAGGAGCTGGTCCTCGGCAAGCGTTGCGTCTGGATCTGCCCGCAGGCTCGCGCCGAACGCGTCGAACGCGCGCGATCGCGCGGCCAGCTCTCCGCTCGGGTCGCCGGCCCGGAGGAGCGTCGCGTTGACCTCCTCGTCGAGGCCCTCGAGCAGAGCGATGTACGCGAGCTCGTTCGCCGCCGGAGGATCCACGCTCGGCACCGGCACGTCGAGGGCGTCGCCGAGCCACTCCGCGACGCGGCGCTCCGCGTCTTGGAGCGCACCGGGCGCGATCGAGACGACGTGCTCCACCGTGGCGGCGCCTTTGCCGACGTCCACGAGGGTCAAGGAGAGCGACCGTGTTTCGCCGTCGTCCACGTACAGGCCGGTGAGCGCGTGCGTCGTGCCAAGCGAGCGGCCGTAGCTCGCGGCAAGCGTCGCGTCAGGCGTGGACCCGAAGACGAGGAAGCCGGCGTCCGCCTTCGTCTCCCCGATCGCGACGAGGAATACCGGACGGAGGTCGAGCGCGTCGCTCCCAGCGAAGCGATCGACGAGCCGGCGTGCGAGCTGACGGCCGATCGCGCCCGCGCGAGCATCGCGCCCCCGTGCCCCGAACGGGACCACCGCCACGACCGGCCTCGCGGTCGTCACCGGAAACGGATGCGCGCGTAGTTGCGCTTGCCGTACTGGACGACCGGCTCGCCTTTGACCGGGACACTCGTGTCGAGGCTCGCCGTCGAGCCGTCCACTTTCACGCCCCGGCCCTCCACGAGCTGGCGCGCGGTGCTCCTGCTCGGTCGGAGCTTGGCCATGACCAGCAGATCGACGATCGGGATCTCCTTCGCGCCGTCGACGCGGACCTCGCGCACGTCCTCGACCTCCGACGGCGCGGCCTTCTCCTTGTGGATGCGGTCGAAGTCGCGCTCCGCCTCTTCCGCGGCGGCGGCCGAGTGCAGCTCGGCGGTGATCGTCCGCGCCAGCTTGCGCTTCGCGTCACGCGGGTGGAGCTCCCGAGATGCGATCGCTCGCAGGGTCGCCTGCACCTCGCTCATCGGGAGCTCCGTCGCCCACTCGAAGTAGTGCGACATGAGCTTGTCCTCGATCGCCATGACCTTGCCGTAGACCTCGTGTGGCGGATCGACGAGCCAGATGCTCTGCGCGGGCTTTGACTTGCTCATCTTCTCGCCATCGAGCCCCTCGAGCAGCTCGACGATGAACACGGACTGCGGAGGCTGGCCGACCTGCTGCTGCAGCTCGCGGCCGGTGAGGATGTTGAAGAGCTGGTCCGTCCCTCCAAACTCGACGTCGGCTTCGATCGCGACCGAGTCGTATGCCTGCAGGAGCGGGTAGATGAGGTCCTTGATCGGGATCGCGGTCTTCTTCTCGAGCCGCTTGCGAAACTCCTCGCGCGCGAGGATCTGCTGCGCGGTGAAGCGCGCGGTGAGCTGGATGACGTCGCGTAGTCCGAACGTGCCGTACCACTCGTCCTGCAATACGACGCGCGTGTTCTCCCTCGGCACGATCAGGTGGAACTGGTCAAGGTAGGTCTGCGCGTTCTGCATGACCTCGTCGCGGGACCTCAGCGGTCGCGAGAGGTCTTTGTCGGTCGGATCGCCGATCTGCGTGGTCCAGTCGCCAACGATGAGCACGACCTCGTGGCCCCACTGCGAGAGCTTGCGAAGCTTGCGTAACGAGATCGCGTGGCCGAGATGCAGGTTGGCTGACGTCGGGTCGAATCCCTGCTTGATACGCAACTGACGCTCGCCCGATGCGAGCAGCGCGCGCAGATCCCCGAGCACGCTGACGTTCGAGACGGCACGCGTGAGGAATTCGTCCAGCTCACGTTGTGCAGGACGTGTCGGCACCGTCAAAGGATACGTTCGCTCACGGTTACCATGGACGTATCGCGCGATCGAAAATCACGCATGAACACGCGCTCCGGCGCGGCGCCTATCGCAACAGGCGGGACCGGGGCGGCGGTCCGGTCGGTGGGTGGCGCCTCATGCTGCCGTCGACCCTCCTCGGGGTGCTCTTCTCGTTCGCGGGCCTCGCCCTTTTGGGCAGCGTCGCGGCGTTCGCCTACTTCACCGCCGATCTGCCGTCCCCGCAGGACCTTGCCAGGGATGCCCTCGCGCAGTCGACCCGCGTCTACGACCGCACCGGCGAGCACCTCCTCTACCAGTTCGAGGAGGAGCGCCGTGAGGTCGTGACCTACGGCGAGATCCCCCAGGTGCTCGTCGACGCCACCGTGGCGGCCGAGGACAAGAGCTTCTGGACCAACCCGGGGGTGGACATCGTCGGGATCGGGCGCGCGATCTTCGCCGACCTCACCCACAGCGGAAGCGGACAGGGCGGCGCGTCCACGATCACGCAGCAGCTGGTCAAGCAGCGGATCGTCGGAGCCGAGGTGAGCCTGCAGCGCAAGATCCGCGAAGCCATCCTCGCGGTCGAGGTCACGCGCACCTATTCGAAGCAACAGATCCTCGAGCTCTACTTCAACCAGATCTATTACGGGAACCAGGCGTACGGGGTCAAGGCCGCGGCGGAGACGTACTTCGGCAAGTCCGACCTGACCAAGCTCACCCTTGCCGAGTCCGCGCTCCTGGCCGGCCTCCCGCAGGCCCCGTCCCTGCTCGATCCGACCAAGGCCGAGAACGCCGACCGGGCGAAGGAACGTCGCGCCTACGTGCTGGACCAGATGGTCGACAACGGCGCGATATCGCGCGCAGAGGCCGACGTCGCGGCAGACGAGCCGATCACGGTCGCCGGGAAGCAGAGCACCTCGATCACCGCGCCGCACTTCGTCTTCCAGGTCCGCAACCAGCTGGCCGCGATCCTCGGTGGCGACGAGTCGGCGGTGACTCGCGGCGGCTACAAGGTCACCACCTCGCTCGACATGCGGCTCCAGCAGACCGCCGAGCAGCAGGTGAAAGATGCCGTGGAGCGTCTTCACCGGAGCAACGTCTGGAACGCCGCGCTGGTCTCGATGGACACGCGGACCGGGGAGATCCTCGCGTACGTCGGCTCGGTCGACTACTACAACCGCGACGATCCGAGGGTGCAGGGTCAGTTCGACGTCGCCGGGATCGGCGTGCGGCAGCCCGGGTCGGCCTTCAAGCTGTTCAACTACCTCACCGCGCTGAAGAAGGGCGCGACCGCAGCGACCGTGGTGATCGACGCGCGGACCGACTTCGGCGGGAAGGCCAGCCCGACCGGGCTCAGCCCCTCGGCGTGCGGCTACTGCCCCGAGAACGCCGACCTGCAATACCACGGTCCGATCACGATGAGACAGGCGATCCGCGAATCGCGGAACGTGCCGGCCGTGCGGTTCCTCGCCGAGTACTCGGGGGTCGAGGACACGATCCAGACCGCGCACGACCTCGGAATCACCACGCCCATCGATCCAACGACGGTCGGCCTGTCGCTCACTCTCGGCTCGAAGGAAGTAAAGCTCGTCGACATGGCGAATTCGTACGGCACCGTCGCGAACCTCGGCGTGCACGTCGCGCCGACCTACATCATGAAGGTCGAGGATTCCAAGGGGAACATCGTCTGGGAGCACAAGGATTACGAACAGACGCGGGTCGTCGACGCCGGGACGGCCTACGTCATGGTCGACATGCTGAAAGACACGACCACGCACTCCCCCATCTTCACCAGCTTCACGAACATCGGCCGGCCCGCGGGCCTCAAGACCGGAACGACCGACAACCTGAAAGACGTCTACGCCGTCGGATTCACGCCCACGCTCGTTACCGGGGTGTGGATGGGCAACAGCAACGGCGAGCTGATGAGCTCCCGTGACTTCTCGAGCGCGATCGGCCCCGGGCAGCTCTGGCGCGATTACATGCGCGAGATCTTCTCGGGATTCCCATCGACGGATTGGCAACGGCCATCGAACGTGGTGACGGCGAAAGTCGTCGTCGCTCCCGGCGACTTCGGCGGCTACGGATCGGGACTCCTTCCCTCCGGCCTCGCGCCGTTCGCGACCGGGGAGATCTTCGTCAAGGGGACGCAGCCCGTGAAGGTCGACGACTGGTTCGTGCAGGGCTGCCCCACGGCGACGGGCACGACCAACGTCGCGATGAAGATCCAGGATGTTCGGGCGCCCACCACCTGGCAGCGCTACACCGACCAGTGGGTCCGCGACGCCATCGCGGGCCTGCGCACGTATGGCCGGTACTCGTGGAACCTCGTGCCGCCGGATCCGTGCCCGAGTCCGTCGCCGACGCCCAGCCCGTCACCGACCCAGCGGGGCGGGCCGCCGACGCTGCCACCCGGGCGATCGCCGACCCCGTTCCCCACGCCGACTCGCGGAAGGCCCTGAGCGGCGGCCTTCGCGTCGCGGGGATCGTCGCCTGCTTCGACGAGAGACGGCACCCGCCGTGAGCTCCGCGAGGAGACCGGGTACGACGTCGACGATTTGCATGCGATCGCCCTCTATCAGGTGCGCAGCGTGCCGCCCGGCCGCTATGACCTCGTCGTCTTCATGTTCCGTGGCGGCGAGGTCGCGGGCGACCCGCGCCCGGAAACAGGGAGCGAGCTGCGCTGGGTCATCCCGAGTGAGCTCGACGCGCATCCCGTCATGGCCGTTCAGCTCGCCGATCTCGGCGCCATCATGCGCGACCGCGCGAAGCTGTTCGGCGATCTCGCGCGGGCGGGCATCGAGATGCGCAGACTGTTCTAGCCCTACCGGCGCCTACAGGTGCACGATCGTCGCGCCGTCGCCACCCTCGGAGGGCCCGGCCGGCTCGTGCGCGCGCACGAGAGGATGCTCGGATAGCGCGGCGCGGACCGCCGTGCGGAGCGCGCCGGTCCCCTTTCCGTGGACGATGCGCAGTCGACCGACCCCGGCGACGGCCGCATCGTTGAGATAGCGGTCCAGCACGGCGAGCGCCTCCTCGGCACGCGCGCCCCGGATATCCAGCTGGAGCGGCACGCTCGACGCGGATCCCTGGACGACGGGGCGGTCCGAGCGGATCGCCGGCTCGGCCCGCGGCGCCTCACGCAGCTGCGTCGCGGGCACGCGGAGACGAAGCGAGCCGGCCGCGACGTCCGCGAGACCGCGCTCGTCGATCGAAAGCAGCGTTCCAGGCTCCGCGACGCCCTCGATGAGGACCGGCGCCCCGATCGCGATCGGCGCGCTCGCTTTCGGTGCGTCTCCGACGGGCACGACCGCGGCAGCGCGCGCCGACTCGGCCTCGGCAAGGGCGGCCCGCGCTTCGTCGACGAGGCTGCGCTTCGCGGCGCGATCGCTCGCCTCCTCCGCTTGGCGAAGCGCCCGCCGCGCCTGAAGGATGAGCTCGTCGGCCTCGGCCCGCGCTCGCCGCAGTGCCCGCTGTGCTTCGTCACGCGCGCGAGCGGCATCGTGCTCCGCCTCGGTCGTCGCGCGAGCCGCGTCGGCGACGGCGACCCGCGCTTCCTCGAGCGCGGCAGAAAGCTCCGTGCGCTGGCGTTCCGCCTCACGGAGGGTGCGCTCGAGGGAACGGTGCAGCTCGGAGAGATGGGTGTCCGCACGTCGCAAGACATCGCGGTTCAGACCGAGACGCTCCGCGATCGCAAAGGCGTTCGACGCGCCGGGAAGGCCCAGCCGGAGACGGTACGTGGGGCGCAGGGTCGCGCCGTCGAACTCCATGCTCGCGTTGCGCACTCCCGTCGTGTTGAGCGCGAACGCCTTGAGCTCCGGGTAATGCGTCGTCGCCGCGACCAGGACCCCGCGCGCCAGGAGGGTCTCGAGTACCGCCATCGCGAGCGCCGCGCCCTCATCGGGGTCGGTCCCGGCGCCGATCTCGTCGAGCAGCGCCAGGTCTCCTGGCTCGGCGTCGGCGAGGGTGGCGACGACGTTGCGCAGGTGCGACGAGAACGTCGACAGCGATTGGGCGATCGACTGCTCGTCCCCGATGTCCGCGAAGACGCGCGGGAGCACCGGCGTTCGACTTCCCGGCTGCGCGGGGACCTGCAGCCCGGACATCCCCATGAGCGTCAAAAGGCCGATCGTCTTCAGCGTGACGGTCTTGCCGCCGGTGTTCGGGCCGGTCACGACGAGGACGCGGAACTCGCCGCCGAGCTGCACGTCGATGCCGACGACCTTCCCCTGGTCGACGAGAAGCGGATGCCGCGCGTCGATAAGGTCGACGATCCCCTCATCGTTGAGTGCCGGGCGTGAGGCCTCGAGCGCTTCGCTCAGATGGGCCTTCGCGAGAACCAGATCAAGGGCCGCGAGCGCGCCGGTCACCGCGTCGAGATCCTCGGCGTCGCGCTCCACGCGCCGCGAGAGGTC
>VBGS01000114.1 GCA_005889445.1 Chloroflexota bacterium | reverse complement strand
AACTCGACCAGGTCAAGCGAGTCAGCGTTCAGATCGTCCACGAACGACGCCTCAGGTTTCACATCGCCTTCATCCACGCCCAGCTGCTCGACGATGATCTTCTTGAGGCGCTCGTAGGTGTTTCCCTGCGCCAACACTTACCTCCTCCGCGGGTCAAGTCGACCCCCGACCGTCCGCCCACGGACAGGTCCGCGCAAGTGTCACGGCGACCCATCTGGCCTGTCAATCGGGGACTAAAGAAATAGGGGGTGGCGCGCCTCTCTATGGTGAAGGCCGATGACCGACCCGTGGCGCGAGCTCTACGAGCGCGAGTACCCGCGTCTCTTGCGCGCGCTCGTCGCGCTCGGTCGCGATCCGGCCGCCGCTGAAGACGCGGCACAGGAGGCGTTCGTGAAGGCTCACCGGACCGGCCTGGACCGCATCGAAAAGCCCGCAGCGTGGCTGCTGGTGGTCGGCAGCCGTGAGGTATTCCGGCGTGCCCGCCGATCGCGCCGCGAGCTCGAGCTCTGGGCTTCGTTACCGGAGCGTCACGACGAGATCGACACGGTGGCCGACCGTGCGGACCTCCTCGCCGCGCTCGGCGAGCTGTCCGAGCGCCAGCGGACGGTGGTCGTCGCCCGCTATTTCTACGGCCTCTCCTACGACGAGATCGCCTCCCATTTCGACATCAAGAGCGGCACGGTCGGCGCGACCCTCCATCAGGCGATCGAGCGCCTGCGCCAGATACAGCTCGCCGGCCGGCTCGCGCGAGGAGTGATGCGATGAGCGACGAACGACGCGACGACGAGATCCTCGGCCGCGCCCTCGGGCGCGCGATCGAGACGCTTCACGTGAACGAGACCCCATACGAGCGCTCGCGGATGGCAAGCCCAGCGGAACGCCGGGCACTCTTCGGATTGCCGCAGGTCGCGGCCACGATCGCGGTCGTCGTTCTCGCCGTTGCGCTAGGGGCGTGGTTCAACAGCGTCCGCGAGGCCCGCGAGGTTCCGGCGGTCGGCTCCCCCACCGCCGTTCCTGCCACCACCGCACCCGCCGCGGTGGCCACACCCGTCGCGTCCATCGATCCGAACCGCGACCGCATCTGGGTGTACTTCGCGCGCGATAGCCTCCCGCCGGTCGGCGTCTATCTCCAAGGGATCCTGGATGACAGCTCGTCCGAAGGTCGGACCACATCGCGCCTGAGCCTGCTCATGGGCCTCCAACCGAGCCGGGTTCCGGCCGGCCTTCTCAATCCCCTGGGGTCGGTATCGCCTGCGGTGAACGGAAGCCGGCAGACCGGCCTCGGCGTCCACACCAGCGGTGATACCGCCTACGTCGAATTCAATCTGCCGACCGGCTGGGGCGTCAGCGGAAGCGCCCAGTCGCAGGCGCTGCTGCAGCAGATCGTCTACACGGTCACTGAAGAACCCGGCATCGACTCGGTGGTCATCACGGAGCGGGGCCAGCGGAATGCGGTGATCGATCAGCTGGTCGTCGACAAGCCGCTGTCGCGCGAGGACGTCTCGGGCTACAGCCGCGTGAGTCCGCAGCTGATCGGCGAGACCTGGCCGCTGACCTGCACGACACCCTGCCCCAGCCCTTCGACCGCGAAGCTCAGCAACACCTTCTTCGTCGACAAGGTTCCGGTTTCCGCCGGAGCGATGCGGTTCATGATCCTGGTCGAATCTGGACAGCCGTCCGAGTTCTATGTGTCGCCACTGAAGAACGACCAGACGCGAAGCCAGCTTCCCGGGAAGTCCGTCCTCCAGATCGACATCGCCGGCACGGACTCAAAGACCGGGACCGAGCTCGTCAACTCGTCACCGCTGCGTGCGATTCGGACCTCGGTCCGCGGCGCCCGCACTGTCTACGAGCTCGCGCTCGACGACCTGCGGCCGTGGCGGGTCGCCATCCTGCCCAATCCCGAGCGCATCGTCATCGATCTCGGCGGATATCCGGCTTCGATCAGCGACACGATCGCGGTGTACAGCCCAGGTCAGGGCGATCCACCTCTCCGGCGCTTCAGCGTCAACGGGCTGGCGCGGACGTTCGAGGCGGCGGTCCTCTGGCGCGTGCGCGATGGGCAGAACCGCATCGTCGCGAGCGGCTCGACGACGGCCAGCATCGGAACCAGCCAGCAATGGGGAACCTTCCAGTTCGACGTGCAGCTCCCCGCGCCACCTCCGGGGACGGGCGATCTCTTCCTTGAGGTCTACTGGGCGAGCCCCAAAGACGGGAGCGATCAGGGGCTCGTGCGGGTGCACCTGAAGGTCGGCTAGGCCGAGGGCCGCTCCCGGCCGCCGACCGCGGTCGCGAGCACGCCGTTGACGAACTTCGGCGCGGCCTCGGAGCCGAACATCTTCGCGAGCTCGACCGCCTCATCGAGGATGACGCCGGCCGGCGCGTCGCCCGAGATGCGCAGCTCGTAGAGCGCGATGCGGAGGATGTTCCGGTCGATGCGCGCCATCGTCTCGATGGGGAACTCCGGCGCGAGCGTGGCGATCTCGGAGTCCAGCTCCTTTCTATGCTGGAGCACCCCCTCGACGAGCTCCCAGGCGAACGCGGCAGCCTCCTCGGTCAGCCCGGCGCGGAACGCGCCCCGCTGCCAGGTCTCCCGGGCGTCCGCCCGATTGAAGTCGATCTCGAACAGCGTCTGCAGCGCGAGCCGCCGCGCGGGGTGGCGCCCGCCACGCGGCGGTCTCGTGCTCACGCGGCTGACGATGACACGCCTTCGCCGATCGCTTCCACAAGACGCGTCGCGACGGCGCGCTCGGCGACCTCGATCGCGCGACGCATCATGTTGGCTCGCGCGCGCCCGTGCGTGACCACGGAGACGCCGGCCACACCGAGCAGGGGCGCCGAGACGTACGGGTCGTAGTCCATCCGGCTCCGGAACTTGCCGAGGCCCGGGAGCGCGAAGAGGCCCGCGACCTTGCCCAGCGGACCGCCAAAGATGTCGTGGCGGATGCCATCGACGAAGACGTCGACGACGCCCTCCATCCCCTTCGCCAGGACGTTGCCGGTGAACCCGTCGGTGACGCAGATGTCGGTGATCCCGCGCACCACGTCGCGCCCTTCGATGTTCCCGTAGAAGTTCAAATCCTCCGCGCCCTCGAGGAGCGCGTGGGCGGCCTGCTGCATCCGCCCGCCCTTCTCGGCCTCCTCGCCGACGTTGATCAGCCCGACCGAGGGCCGATCCACCGCGTGCACCTTTTCCATGAAGCGCGACGCCATCCGGGCGAACTGGAGGATGTTGTGCTCGTCGGCGTCCATCGTCGCGCCCGCGTCGAGAAGGCAGGCCGGCTTTCCCTTTGCGGTCGGCAGCATCCCGCAGAGGGCCGGTCGGTCGATCCCACGGATGCGCCCGAGCAGCAGCAACGCCGCGGCCATCGTCGCCCCGGTGTTTCCGGCGGAGACGACCGCATCTGCCTCGTTCTGCTTCACGAGGCTCGTCGCGATCCCGATGGACGTGTCTCCGCGTCGCCGCAGGGCGTTCGCGGGGTGCTCGTCCATCGCGACCACATCCCGCGCGTCGCGGATCGTTATCCCTGTCGGGAGCGTCCCGGCGGCGCGCCTGACGTCATGCTCCCGCCCAACGAGGATCAGGTCGGCGGTGCCGCCCTTCTCTCGATACAACAGCGCGCCTCGGACGATGTCGTCCGGGGCGTGATCGCCGCCCATTGCATCGACGGCGATCTTCATTCGCGAGTCGCTAGGGCTAAGCGGCCGTCCGCTTCGTCTTGATGCGAATCACCTGACGGCCGCGGAAAGTACCGCAGTGCGGGCACGCCTGGTGCGGCGGCTTCGGGCTCTTGCACTGCGGGCATGGCACGAGCGTCATGGCCTTCAGGGCGAGATGGCTCCGCCGCTCACCCTGCGCCGCTCGCGGAATTCGCTTCTTGGGTTGACCTGCCAATTCGAGAGCTCCTTCGTGTCTTCGCCATCGATTCTAGGGACTGGCGGACAGGCTCGGAGCTACTCGCGCTCGGGGTGAAAGTCCTTGAGCGCCTCGAGCTTGGCCCAGCGGTCATCGACGGCCTCATGGTGGACGTGGGGCTCGAGGTTGAGGTCGCGGCCGCACGTCTCGCACAGTCCCCTGCAATCGGGGGTGCACAGCGGAGCGAGCGGCGTCGCAAGGATGATCTCCTCGCGCAACAGCGGGGTCAGGTCGATGCGGAAGTCCGACCCGACGATCTTCGCGTCACGTGGCGGCTCGGCCTTCGGATCACCGCTCATCACGTCGATCGTCGCGTAGTACTGCTCGGCGAACTGGGCGCGGACCGGCGTCTCGATCGGCTTGAGGCACCGGCTGCACTCCTCCGCGACGTTCGCCTTCGCGTCACCTTCGATCAGCGCGCCTGGGTTGGTGTGCGTGGCGAGGATCTCAGCGTCGATGCTGGTGATGTCAGCGTCGAGCAACCCGGCGTTGTCGCCCCGTGGATCCACGGGCGACTCGACGACGTCGTACTCGATCTGGGCACCCACCGGCGCCTTCAAGAGAGGCGCGACGCTGATCTTCACGTTAGCCCTCCGTCGGTTGCGCCCGTCTCTCCTCAAGCACTTCGAGGCTCTTCTTGATGATCGAGAGCGTCTTCACGAGGTCGCTCTCGAGCCTGACGAGCACGTCGGCCGCGTACTGATCGGCGCCGCGCATCGTCTCCTCCGCCTTGGTCTGTGTCTTGTCGAGGACGTCCTGTGCCCGCGACTCGGCCTCGCGGATGATCGACTGGTCCTGCAGCAGGAGCGCCGCCTGCTCCTGCGCGGCGCCGATGATCTGCTCGGCCTCCTCACGCGCCTTCGAGAGGACGCGGTCGCTCTCTTGATTGATCCGTCGGGCCTGTTTGACCTCTTCGGGGATAGCCACGCGAAGCTGGTCGATGAGGTCGAGGACGGCGGCCTGCTCGAGCATGATGTTGCTCGTCATCGGGACCTTCCGGGCATTGACGACGAGCGCTTCGAGCCGCTCTACCAGGAACTGTATGTCCACGTCACCCTCCCGCAGCAGGCTCAGCGTACCGCAGGAACACGATGTTCTCCTCGCCAATCTCCTTCACGCGGACCGCGACCGCGTCTGGCGGAAAGGCCGGCGGGTGCTTGCGAAGGAACCGCGCGACGACCAGCGCCTCCGGCGCGAGGGCGGCGCGAAGTCCGGGATGCGCGAGCGTTGTCTCGAGTCCGATCACGTCGGCGAACGGCGGATCCGCGAACGCGAGTGTGAACGGGCCCGCCGGCCGCGAGCTCAGGTACCGCGCGACGTCGGCGGTGATCACCGTGCTCCGCGCCAGAAATCCGGTCGCCTTCAGGTTCCGCTCCAGCGCGCGCACCGCGTCATGACCGCGCTCGACGAAGGTCGCATGCGTGGCGCCGCGCGAGAGCGCCTCGATCCCCAGCGTTCCGGCACCGGCGAAGAGGTCGAGGACGGTCGCGCCGGGAAGCGTCGGCTCGACGATCGCGAACAGCGTCTCGCGTATGCGGTCGGTCGCTGAGCGGGTGTCGCCACCGCGCGGCGCGACCAGGGTCCGGCCCTTCGCTTCGCCCGCGATCACCCGCATCAGGCGAGGGCATAGCGGCGCCAGAGCTGATCGACCGCGTTCGCGAGCAGACCATGATCCGGGCGCTCGAGCACCGGATCGGCCGAGAGGATCCGGTCGGCCTCCGACGCTGTCTCGTCGATGAGCCGAGGGTCGACGTCCGCGAGGTCGACGATGCGGAGCTCCGGGGCGCCCGACTGCCGCGTCCCGAGGAACTCGCCCGCGCCGCGGATCTGAAGATCTCGATTGGCGAGCTCGAAGCCATCGAGCGGCCGGCCATCCTTCTGTTCGACCATCGCCGCGAGCCGCGCCGAGTCGGACGCGTCGCTGACCAGCACGCAGTACGCGCGCTCGGCGCCGCGGCCGACGCGACCGCGGAGCTGGTGCAGCTGCGCGAGGCCGAAGCGGTCGGCACCGAGGATGACCATCACGGTCGCGTTCGGGATATCGATCCCGACCTCGATCACGGTCGTCGCGACGAGCACGTCGAGGTCGCGCGCGGCAAAGCGCCGCATCACGTCATCGCGCTCGCGCGCGGGCATGCGCCCATGCATGAGCGCGAGGCGAAGCCCGCGCAGATCCGCGCGGCGCAGGTCGCGCTCGACGGCGATCGCGCTCGGGACGTCATCTCCGGTCTCGTCCGGGTCGATGCGCGGTGTCACCACGAAGGCCTGCTGGCCCCGCTCTACCGCCAGGCGCACGCCCTCCCAGACCTTCGCGAGCTGATCGGGCGTCCGGAGATGCGTGATGATCGGTTGCCGGCCGGCGGGCAGCTCGTCGATCAGGGAGATGTCGAGATCGCGATAGATCGTCTGATTGAGCGTCTGCGGGATCGGTGTCGCGGTCGTCAGAAGCAGGTGCGGGTCGAGGCCGTCGCCCTTCTCGCGGAACGTCGAACGCTGCCGCACCCCGAACCGATGCTGTTCGTCAACGATGGCGAGGCCGAGCCGCTTGAATGCGACGCCCTCCTCGACGAGAGCATGCGTCCCCACGACGACGTCGATCGTGCCATCAGCCAGTCCCCCGAGGATCCGGCGGCGTGCGTCGCCGGTCACGCTCGAGGTGAGCAGCGCATGGGTCGGTCCGTTTTCGAAGAGCACGGCCAGCGAGCGCGAATGCTGCTCCGCGAGGAGCTCGGTCGGCGCCATCAGCGCGGCCTGCGCGCCGGACGACACCGCGATCCGCGCACCGAGCGCGGCGACCACGGTCTTTCCCGAGCCCACGTCGCCCTCGAGCAGGCGCGACATCGGCACGCGCCGCGCGAGGTCCGCGCGGATCTCTCGCAGAGATCGCTGCTGGGCGGCGGTGAGCGTGA
>VBGS01000249.1 GCA_005889445.1 Chloroflexota bacterium | reverse complement strand
GTAGCGAACGCCTCCGATCGACGCGGTCACATGGGCGAGGTCAGCCGCGCTTGTATACGCGGTACGGCCCCACGCGGGTGAAAAGCGTCGCGTCTCTGGTCAGCTCGGTGACGAGGGCCTGCTCGAGGGGCGGCTCTTCCCCGAGCTGGAGCCGGTCCTTGACGAAGACCCAGCGCAGGCCGACGTCATTCGCGAATCGTGCCATCTCGGCAGGGGTGTATGGGGTCGCGACGTCGTAGAAGTACACCGACGGAAGGCGCGGGCGCCAGCCGAGCGCGTAGAAGGCCGGCTCTTCTCCTGGGAGGAACGCGACCGGGTCGTTCGCAGGGATGTTGTCACGGGCCCAGGTCAGCATCTCGTCGAGATCCGCAAGGTACGAGCCCCGCGCCGAGAGGCCGGCAAGCGACGGAAACGTCGCGTGATGCACCGGGCCGGCCGCGTTGACGTCGATGAAGGTGAGGCGAACATTCGCGATCGTGTAGAAGGCGCCCGACATCGCGATGACGCCCGCGATCGCGACCCCGGTGAGCGGAGCGATCCGCGACGGAAGCGGCACGAACCGAGCGAGATCCCGGGTCAAGGAAGCGATCGCGATCACCAGGAGGGGAAAGATGCCGAAGGTCGACCCGGCGACTCCCTGTGACTGCAGGGTTCCGAGGGTCGTTCCCGCCACGACGAGCGGGAGCATGTGGTCGAAAGTCGCGCGCTCTCGCGACATCCGGGCGACCGCCAGGACCGACGCGGCGACGAGGATCGCCGGGAACGAGATCGGTGGGGCGAGGAGCGCCAGGGTGAAAGCTCCCCAGATCCCAAACAGGGCGAAGCTCAGCGCGAACAACGGCGCGCGGGCGCGCACCGGAATGCGCTGGGCAAGAAGCACCGCGATCAGCAGGAGCGCGGCGGGGAACAGAGCCTTCGGGTCAACGAATTCTTGCAGCCGACCGAGGGCGACCCCGCGCCCGGCCAGCGCGAACGTCCAGGCCCAGCGGATGTAGCTGTCAAGGCCAACGACAAGCTGAAGAATGCCGATCCCGACGACGAGCGCAACCGTCGCACCCGCCGCGAACCAGCGGAAGCCGGCACGGGTCGCGGGGTGCAGGAACGCCTGGATGGCCAGGGCGGTGACCGCGAGCGCGAGAAAAGCGCCGCCGATGTTCTGCTTNNNNACCGCCGCGCGGTCGGCTGGTCGCGCGCGGCGAGTATCGCGGCGATCGCGCCGACGATGAGCAGGCACGCGTCCGAGTCATAGAACGGATGCGGATAGATCGCGTAGATGCCCAGCGGAATGAGCGGAAGCGTGATGATCGCGGCGAGCGCCTCTGACCCCGGCATCCCCGCGAGGATTCGGCGCACGATCAGGTAGGTGAGGACGGTGGCTGTCCCGCCGAGGATGGACGCGTAAGCGATGGTGACCGCGAAGTGCGGGCCAAACGCCTTGATCAGCACAGCCTGGATCACGAACTCGAGCGGGGCCTGCGCGAGGGGAAACTGCGCGTACGGGACGTCGCCGGCGGCGATGCGCGTGGCGGTGTTGAGAACGTAGGCGATATCGACGAGCACACCGACGTCGGTGTTGCGCCAGAGGACGAACGCCGCGCTCGCCAGAAAGAGAAGGACGGGGATCAAATAGGGCCGCCGGCCTCGCGACGCGGGGCCGGCGCCGGACACAGCGCGCGAGTATAGGGTCGCATGCCGAGAAAACCCGACGCGCGCTGGTTGCTATTGGGCGCGAGCGGGCTGGTCGGTACTCATCTGCGCGCGGCGCTCGCGGGACGCGATGTGGCGATGACGTACCACCGCGAGTCGGTGCCCGGGGGAATGCCCCTCGACCTCGCCGATCCCGAGGCGGTGACGCGCGTCGTTCGCGACACGCGTCCCGACGTCGTCGTCGTCGCCGCGGCGGACGCGTTCGTCGAGCGCTGCGAGCGCGAGCCGCGGGCCACGCGCGCCGTCAATGTCGATGCCCTCCGGGGCGTGGCCGCAGCGGTGCGAGACGCGCTGCTGGTCGTGTTTTCGAGCGAGTACGTCTTCGATGGACGGAACGGACCCTATGCGGAGGACGACCCGACAGCACCGATCAACGAGTACGGGCGACAGAAGGTCGAGGTCGAGCGCATCGCCCGGGAAGCTCCGGAGCATCTGGTGCTTCGCGTGTCGGGCGTCTACGGCTGGTCGAGGGCGAGAACGAGCTTCGTCGCCCAGCTGGTCGACAAGCTCCGCCGGGCGGAACGCTTTCGCGTTCCCTCCGACCAGCTGGTCACGCCGACTCCCGCGCCCGATCTCGCGGCAGCGATCGTGGATCTCGTCGACCAAGGCGCATATGGGACGTTCCATGCCGCTGGGCCCGAGATCCTCGAGCGACCCGAGTTCGCGCGGCGGGCCGCGGCGGCGTTCGATCTCGACGTGGCGCTCCTCGACTCTGTGCCGACCGCCGAGCTTGGCCTCGCGGCCCCGCGCCCGCTTCGCGCCGGCCTGCGCACCGACAAGCTCCGGCGCCAGCTCGGACACGGCCTGCCATCCTCGTACGAAGCGCTCCGGGCGATGCGCCGCGACGAGCCCGCGGGATGAGGAGCAGCGCCTGTGCCGCGTGCGGCTCCAGCGACGCGCCACGTGTCTTGCCCGACGTGGTCGACTACATCACCGGCGAGAAGTTCTCCGTCGTGCGTTGCCGCCGCTGCGGCTTTGGCCTGACCGACCCGGTCCCCGGATCGCTCGATCGCTATTACCCCACCCGCTACCGGCGATTCAACACGCTCGCGGCGCTCGTGCTGCGTCGCCTCTACCTCCGGCGCGTCGACGGATGGCTGCGGCGCCTGCCGGC
>VBGS01000113.1 GCA_005889445.1 Chloroflexota bacterium | reverse complement strand
CATCCATCCCTGGGCGAGGGGATGGTGGTGTCGAGCGTTCCGCGTGACGACGACGAAGAAGTCACCGTCGCGTTTCCGGACAAAGGTGTGAAAAAGCTCATGGCCAGCTTCGCCAAGCTAGCGAGGGCATAGCCGCCGTCTCGCAGCAGGCACGACCGGCACGCTGCTTGCCCGCAAGACACGCATGCAGCGCCAAGGGGGAAAGCGCCGCAAGACCAAGCGCGTGGAGCTGCGGATCGCGTTCACGCGATCTACAGATATCGCTTTTGGTATCACCCTCCGGGCCCCGCGCCGACGGCCGAGAAGCCGCGGGCACCTGCGCGAGTGGGGCAGGGCTGCGGGGATCGGTCTCTGCATCGTCGTCGCCGGCCTCGGTCCGTCCGCGGTCGCCGCAAGCGGGGACGATCTTGGCCGGCTCGCCGGGATCGTCCTGCCCGAGCGTGCCCACGCGGCCCGGCTCGTGCCGACGCTCGACCGACCGCGTCCGGTTCTGCGCGCGCGCGCCGCGCCGATGACCGCGGTCCGCAATGATCCACCGGCGCTCGAGGCGCACGTGGTCGCCCCCGGCGAGACGCTGCTGTCGATCGCCGCGCAGTACGGGATCACGCCGCAGACGCTCGCGTACAACAACCGGCTGTCGGACACGGCCGCGCTGCGCGTCGGCGAGTCCATCGTCGTCCCGCCGCTCGACGCGGCGATCTACGTCGTCAACGAAGGCGACACGATCGCGCAGATCGCCGCGCGCTACGGTGCCGAGCCGGACCGCGTCCGCGCGCTCAACAGCGTCGTCTTCGAGCCCGAGGACGTCACTCCCGGGCGGGTGCTGCTCGTGCCGATGCCGGACGGGCGGTATCCAGGCTTCCGCCTCCTCGTGCACGAGGCGCCACGCGTCCTCACGCCGCGAGTCGGCTGGCCGACGAACGGAGTCGTCACGCAGCTGTTCTCCGCGGCGCACACCGGCGTGGACATCGCGGCACCGTACGGTTCGCCGGTGGTGGCCAGCGGCTCTGGGACGGTGACGTGGGTCGGCTGGCGCGGCGACGGCGGGCTTGCCGTCTGCGTCCTTCTCGACTGGGGCCTCGAGACCTGTGACTACCACCTCTCCGCGACGAACGTCGAGCTCGGCGAGCGGGTCGTGGCCGGCGAGCGCATCGCGGCGGTCGGGTCGAGCGGAGTCTCGACCGGGCCGCACGTCCACTGGGAGGCGCGCACCAACGGCGTGCTCGTCGATCCGATGACCTACGCGCCCGCGAACGCGGCGATCGTGAGGGTCGGGGGCGCGACGGGTTCGCCCTGATCGGTTACGCCCGCTGCTGGACCGTATCCAAGCCGGCGCGCACCCGATCCACGCGCACGAGCACCGCGGCGCCCTTCTTGTCCTTATCCGTGTCCTTCTCGACCTGCAGGACCCGCTCCCAGATGCGCTCGCGGAGGTCGAGATCGTCGACGATGGTCGCCGTGCCGTACAGACGGATCGTTCGACGGTCGCGGGTCGGGTTGCGCACGAGAACGCACACCCTGGGGTCGTTCTGGATGGCCGCGTAGGTCTCCCGGAGGGTCCGTTCCCACCAAGCGACGTGATCCCGGTCCCACACGAGGAGGCTGCCCTTGAGGGCGACATCGGGACCGTCGCGGCCGATGGTGGCGACGACGCCGGTGTTGTTGTCGGTCCGCGCGTTGTCGATGATCTCGGCGAAGACCAAAAGGTCGATCGGCGTGATCGGCGGCGCGCTACTCACGACCGTCGTCCGTGCAGAATCGTTCCATGCCCACCGCCAGCGTAGAACGACGCGTCGCCGAGCTGCGCCAGAAGATCGAGAAGGCGAACTACGAGTACTACATCCTGGACCAGCCGTCGATCGCGGACGAAGCCTACGACGCGCTGCTCCGCGAGCTCACCGAGCTCGAGGCGAAACACCCCGAGCTCGTCACCCCCGAATCGCCGACCCAGCGAGTTGGGACGGCGCCTTCGGCGCGGTTCGCCGCGGTCGAGCACGCGGCGCCGATGCTGTCGCTGGCGAACGCCTTCGACGAGACCGAGCTGCGCGCCTTCGATCAGCGAGTCCGGAGGCTCCTCGGCCGTGATGAGGTCGGCTATGTCTGCGAGCTGAAGATCGACGGGCTCGCGATCAACCTCACCTACGTCGATGGCAAGTTCACCCAGGGAGCGACGCGCGGTGACGGGCTGGTCGGCGAGGACGTCAGCGCGAACCTCCGCACGATCCGCTCGATCCCGCTGACGCTCCGCGAGCCGATGAAGGGCCGCGTCGACATTCGCGGAGAGGTCTACCTGCCGAAAGCGTCATTCGAGGCGACCAACAAGGAGCGCCTGGAACGCGGCGAGCCCGCCTTCGCGAACCCGCGCAACGCCGCAGCCGGCGCCGTGCGTCAGCTCGATCCGAAGGCGACCGCGAAGCGGAACCTGGCGATGTGGGCGTACAGCGCGGCGGGACTCGACGTCGGATCGCAGAGCGAGCTGCTCACACGCCTCAAGGCGCTCGGCCTTCGCGTCAATCCGAGCTGGCGAAACGCGGCGACGCTCGATGAGGTCATCGCCTTTATCGGGGAATGGAAGGACAAGCGGCACGACCTCGAGTACGGCACCGACGGTGTCGTCGTGAAGGTCGACAAGGTCGCCGATCAGGAGAAGCTGGGGTACGTCGCGCGCAATCCGCGCTGGGCGATCGCGTTCAAGTTTCCGGCCGAGCAGGCCACCACCACGGTCGAGGACATCCTCGTCTACGTCGGGCGGATGGGGACCCTCACCCCTGTCGCCGCCCTCGCGCCGGTCATCGTTGGCGGCACGACGGTGCGCCGCGCGACGCTCCATAACCTCGACGAGATCCGTCGGCTCGACGTGCGCAAGGGCGACCGCGTCGTGATCCAGCGCGCGGGCGACGTCATTCCCGAGGTGGTGCGCGTGGAGACCGACGCCCGCGAGCAGGGAACGGCGCAGCCCGAATTCGAGATGCCTGAGCGATGTCCGGTCTGTAGCGGAGTGGTCGTCCACCCGGAGGGCGAGGTGGCGTACTACTGCAGCAATCCGGACTGCCCGGCCAAGAGCGGTCAACGCGTCGGCCACTTCGTCTCGCGCGGCGGCATGGACGTCGAAGGGGTCGGCGAGGCGCTCATCACGCAGCTGATGGAACGCGGGCTCGTCAAGGATCCCGCGGATCTCTTCTTCGTTACGAAGGAACAGCTCCTCGAGCTCGATCGATTCGCGGAGAAGAGCGCGACCAACATCTACGAGCGCATCCAGGCCGCGAGGCGTCGCCCGCTCGCCCGCGTCCTGCTCGCGCTCGGCATACGCCATGTCGGTGAGACGACCGCCGACGACCTCGCACGATGGATCGCGTTGAAGCTGCCCCAGGACGCCGACATGGGCACGGTGTTCGATCTTCTTCGCGCGTCATCGGTCGATGAGCTGCAGGCCGTCGAGGGGATCGGCGCGGTGGTCGCGGAGAGCATCCACGACTACTTCGCGCGACCGGAGGAGCAGGCCTTTCTCGACAAGCTCGTGCGTGCCGGCATCCAACCACTGATGCCAGCGCAGCGTCAGGTCACCGGCGGGCCCTTCGCGGGCAAGACCGTCGTCTTCACTGGCAACCTCGAGCATCGATCGCGCGACGAAGCGGAGGCGCTGGTGCGTTCGCTCGGTGGAAAGCCGGCGGGATCGGTGAGCGCAAAGACGGATCTTCTTGTCGCAGGTCCCGGCGCGGGATCAAAGCTCGATAAGGCCAAGTCCTTGGGTGTCAAAGTGGTGGATGAGGAGACCTTCGAGGGTATGCTCCGTTAGCGTCTTTAGCGGGCATTCACTCATAGGGAAGGGGCCTCATGTACCAGACGCCGACGCAGACGAGACCGCCTGCGCCGATGGGCGCGCAGCCAGCCGCTCCGGAGATCCCGCTTCCCCCTGAGCCGCAGTCGGTCGAACAGACCGGCCTGACGCTCGGGTTCCTCTCCGACCTCGCGCTCAAGACGCTGTACCTGCGCGGTCAGATGACGATGGCGGAGATCGCCTCAGCCCTCGGGCTTCCCATCCCGAACGTCACCGAGCGGATCATGGATTTCCTCAAGGGCGAGCGGCTCGTGGAGATCCGGGGCGGAGCCGGCCTCTCGTCGTCGAACTACCAGTTCGTCATCGTCGATCGCGGCTCCGAGAAAGCGCAGGAAGCGCTCGCGCGAAGCCAGTACGTCGGGAAGGCGCCGGTGCCGCTCGCGATGTACATCCAGGCGGTCCAGCGTCAGTCGATCGCCAACCTGCACGTCACCCAGGACGACCTGGTCCGCGCGTTCTCGCACATGGTCATCCCTCGCGAAACGCTCGCCCAGCTCGGTCCGGCGGTGAACTCCGGCAAGTCGATCTTCCTGTTCGGCCCTCCCGGCAACGGCAAGACCACGATCGCCGAGGTTCTCGCGTCGCTCATGAAGGGCGACGTCGTACTCCCGTACGCGGTCGAGATCGACCAGCAGGTCGTGAAGGTCTACGACCAGGTCTATCACCGCGTCGCTCTGGATCCAGTCGTCGCCGAGCGGCTGCGATTCGATCATCGCTGGGTCGTCTCCAAGCGGCCGATCGTCATGACCGGCGGCGAGCTGACCCTCGAGACGCTCGACCTCATTTACGACGAGACCTCGAAGTTCTACGAGGCTCCGTTCCAAATGAAGGCGAACGGCGGCATCTTCATGGTGGACGACTTCGGCCGGCAGCGCGTATCCCCGAAGGACCTGCTCAACAGATGGATCGTCCCGCTCGAGAAGCGCGTCGACTACCTGACCCTTCACACCGGGAAGAAGATCGAGATCCCGTTCGACATGCTGATCATCTTCTCGACGAACCTCGATCCAGCCGATCTGGTCGACGAGGCGTTCCTGCGGCGTATCCGGTACAAGATCGGCATCGAGGCGCCGTCGGTCGAGCAGTACGACGAGATCTTCAAGCGGATCTGCGCCCGCAAGGGGATCGATTACAAGACCGAGGCGATGAGCCAGATCCTCGCGCACTATCGCAAGAAGAACCTGGGCCTCCGGAGCTGCCATCCCCGCGACATCGTCGAGCAGCTGATCGACACCGCGCGGTTCCTCGGGCGCCCGGCGCAGCTCACGCCGGACCTGATCGAGATGGCGTGCGACAGCTACTTCGTGTCGCTGGACCCGAGCGGGAACCCACCGGGAGCCTGATCGGCTCCGAGGCTCGGTCGGAATACCGCCTCGTGGCGCCTGGCCTGTGGCACGACGGTGATCCATCGCGGCAACACCGGACGCGAAAGCTGGATCGCCGAGACGATGGCGCGGTGGACGCGCCGCTCCGTCGGTCCGTAGCGAAGAGCGAACGCATCGCGTAGCGGCTGCGGCAGCAATCCCGCGGTGATCGCGTCATTTGCCCAGTAGATCGGTAGCGGGACCGGTCCGAGCGGCCTCAGGACATCGCGCGCGACGGCGATCGCGGTCGCGTCAGGGATGACCTCCGTCCGCAGCATCACGCGCTCGTACTCCTCCAGGTCCGCGAGGGTCGCGGGACACAGATGGTGCGGCACGCCGAGCGACCCCGCGAAGACCTTCGCCTCTTCCCAGTACGACGCGCGCTCCGCGGGAGCGAGCGGACCCATGACCGTTTCGTACCACCGCAGCGAGGTGAGCACGAGTGTCGTCTGCACCCACAGCATCAGTCGGGGATCGCGGGCCCTGTACGCGCGACCGTCGCTGGCGCTGCCTCGCACCGGCGCATGCACCCGGTCGATGCGCCGGAACGCGCGTTCGGCCGTGGCGCGGTCGCCAAATACGATCGCGAGCGTCGTGTCGACGGTGCGCATGAGGCGGGGGATCGGTGACCGGCGAAAGTCCGAGTGCTGGTCGACGCCCGCGGCGACGAGAGGATGCGCGACCTGCATCAGCAGCGCTGCCGTGCCGCCGAGCAGGAGGAAGCTTTCGCGGTTGATGCGGCGAGCGACGCTGTCCGCCGCGAGGATCCCGCTGTCGCGCACAGCTACGTCCGGCTGGGGTCGTCTCGCGGGCTGAAGTCGAGCGCCGCCGAGTTGATGCAGTAGCGCATGCCGGTCGGTCGGGGGCCGTCGGGAAAGAGGTGCCCCAGATGAGCGCCGCAGTGCCCGCAGGTCACCTCGGTGCGCCGCATCCCGAACGAGTCGTCGTCCTTCGTCGTGACCTTGCCCTTTTCGACGATGTCGTAGAAGCTCGGCCATCCCGTTCCCGACTCGAATTTCGTCCCAGAGTCGAAGAGCGGCTCGCCGCACACGACGCAGCGGTACGTTCCCTCGCCGTGATGGTCCCAATAGACGCCGCTGAAGGGCGGCTCAGTGTGGGCCTCTTGGGTGACGGCGTATTGCAACGGAGTGAGCTTCGCGCGACGGCTTTCCAGTTTCTGATCGCTCGCCATATCGATCCGCCTCCAAGGACTTCGGCCCGAGCCGTACCGCAGACTACAAGTGTGCTCTTGCGTTCGTTCGGGTACGCGATCGCCGGCGCGGCCCACATCCTTCGGACACAGGGCAACGCGCGCGTCGAGCTCGTCATCGGATTTCTCGCCGTCGTCGCGGGACTCTGGCTCGGCCTCGACCCGGTGGCATGGGCGGTGCTCGCGCTCACGATCACGCTCGTCGTCTGCCTCGAGTGGGTGAATACGTCGATCGAGCTCGCGGTCACGCTGGCCTCGCCGCAGACGAATCCGGTCGCGAAGGCCGCGAAAGACGTATCCGCCGCCGCGGTCATGGCGAGCGCTCTGGGGGCGGTCGTCGTCGGGCTGTTCCTCTTCGGTCCGCGGCTCGTCGCGCGTCTGTTGGGACCCTAGACTTCGGTCGATGGCGATCGACCGCTCCGTCGTCGAAAAAGCCGCATCGCTCGCCCGGATCGCGCTGACC
>VBGS01000112.1 GCA_005889445.1 Chloroflexota bacterium | reverse complement strand
ACGACCCACATCGCGTAGATCCGATCGTGGAACGGGCTCAGCGGGTTGGTGTCGATCGCGATCCACTGTTTGTCCGGCTCGCGCCCTTGCGGCGCGTACGGCGCCACGATGTCGGTCGTGCCCGTGCGGACGGACATCCAGTCGTTCGCGCCTGACGCGTCATGCGGACGCACGTTCACCGAGATGATCTCGGCCGGGAGCGCGGGATTGGGCTGGACATTCTGGTTGATGCTGAAGTCGTGATGGCCGGTCGCGGTGTACGCGAACTGGTAGGGAAGGATGAGCGAGTAGAAATTGCCCCACCGGTCGAACGCGCCGACCGGGTCGGTGTTGTCCGTCCAGCCCTCGTATCCGGGGATATGGCCCTGGACCGGCCAGCTCAGGCCGCCGTCCCATGATTCGTAGAACCCGAGCAGGTGGTTGTACCCCTCAGCGCTCACGAACCATTTGGACTGGCCGATGAGGTGCTTCGCGTTGGTCGGATCAACGCGGATATCCGATTCGGAGTGGTCCTTGACGAGCATCGGCGAGGCCGCCGGATAGCCGGGATTGCTTCCCGCCTGGGTCGCATACGGACCCTGGTCCTCGCCGGTGTTCGCCGCGCCTTCGCAGGCGCTCATGCCGGTGTAGCCATCGTTTGGGCCGTCGCTCGTGAAGAACTGATCCTCCGGCGTGTAGCAGCTGGTCTTTTGGGTCGTCGCGACCACGTTCTTCACCTTGTGCGCGGCGTAGCTGGCCGCGTAGTCGCCGTCGCTTTGCGTGGCCTGTGGAAGCGTCTTGCCCGAGAGCGACGTCGTCGCCGTCCCGGCGGGAGCCGCCGCGAGCACGAGAAGAAGGACCGCGGTCGTGGTGATCGCGATGGCGCGACGCATGGTGACCTCCCCAAATCTGTGGCGATGACCGCTCCCCGGCGCGGGATGATACCCGCCGGGTCAGCCTAGCGGAGGATGAAGCCTTCCCGGAGCGGATCGTTCGGGTCGACGAAGATCTCGCCGCGGCCTGTGACATGGGCGCTGCCTTCGACCTCGGGGATGACCGCCTCGCGACCTTCCCAGCGCATCTCGCGGATTGCGCGGCCGACGAAGCGCGTGCCGATGATGCTTTCGACGACGAACCGCGTTCCCAGGGCGAGCCGCCCACGCGCGCGCTCGATCGCGACGCGGGCGGACACGCCGGTGCCGGTCGGCGAGCGATCGACCTCTCCTTCGGCGAAGACGCACACGTTCCGGGAGTCGGCATCTGCGGACAGCGCCGGGCCGGTGAAGATCGTCCCGTATAGAAAGGAGAGCTCCGCCTCGCGCGGGTGGGGAACCTCGCGCGAGCGCATCACCGCGCGCTTGATCGCGGTCCCGGCGACGATGAGGTCGCGAAAGCGCTCGGCTGTCATCTCCAGACCGACGCTCGCAGCGTCGACGAACGCGTAGAACGCGCCACCGAAGGCGAGGTCGTACGACACCGTGCCGATCCCCGGGACGTCGACCGTCAGATCGAGATCGAGCACGAATGAGGGCACGTTCTCGAACGCGACGCTCCTGACGCGGGCGCCATCCCGCCGCAGGTGTGCGAGCACCCGCCCGGCGGGCGTGTCGAGCGCGATCTCGTTGGCCGGCGACACGAGTCCCAGCTCGGTCGCGACCGTTGCGAGCGCGATGACGCCGTGGCCGCACATCGTGCTCCATCCCTCGTTGTGGCAGAAGAGCACGCCGAGGTCGCCGTCAGGCGTGACCGGCTCTGTCGGAACCGCTCCATACATGTCCGCGTGACCCCGCGGCTCGAACATCAAGGTCCGACGAAGTCCGTCGAGTCGTTCGCGCGCGAAGCGGCGCTTCTCGATCATCGAACGTCCCGGGATCGGAGCGAGACCGCCGGTGACCACCCGCAGCGGCTCGCCCGCCGCGTGCGATTCCACCGTCGTGATCCGTTGCCAGCCTGCCGGCGGCCGCCAGCGCTCGGCCCGTTCGAGATCGAGGGGCACGTTCGCGACGATAGTCATTTGGCGTACTCCACCTTGCCGATTGACGCGTTGGCAAGACTGTTAGGGATGAGCGACGATCCGCGCCTTGCCGCGCTCGGTCTGGAGCAGCCGTCCGCCGCGCTGGAGGAGGCCGGCTCGGCCCTCTCCGCGCCTGCACCCGAAGATGGGCGCAACCGCTCGGACATCGAGGCGCTGAAGGAGGGCGCGGCGATGCTGACGCAGGCCGGGAACCGCGTCGCGGCGCTCGCGCTGATGTGGTCGGCGGTGGCGATCGACCCGCTTGATCTTGGCGCGCACCGACGCCTCGCCGCGATGCTCGCGAACGCTGGCGACGTCGAGGGCGCCGCGAACGAGTACGCGCGGTATATCGACTTCCTGCTGCCGGTCGGCGAGCTTCCGCGCGCGACGATGGAGCTCGCCTATGGCGCGACGATGCTCGGCGGCCACATGGCACTCATCGAGGCGGCTGAGAAGATCGCAACCGCGGTCCGCGCCCTCGTCCCCGCCCCGGCCGAGATCGCCTCGCTGCCGGCGCCGCGCCTGCTGCCGAAAGTGCCCTTCCGTTTCTGCGTGCACGACGATGGCGACCTGCACTGGATGCAGCTTGAAGGCGGCACTGGCGAGCTCGCCCCCAGCGCGGTCCGCGTGCTCGACCTTGACGACAACGTGATCGAAACCAGGAAGTGCATTCCGCTCGCACCCGGCCAGAAGGGGCACGCACGTCTGCCCGAGGGTGAGTCAGCCGGCGTCGCGTGGGTCGTGATCGGGGTCTCGAGCGACGTCGTCGCGGCGTTCGACGCGGGCGGGGCCGGGCCGATCCGCTTCGAGGCCAGGGTGGGCGAGGAGTGGCTCTCCGCTCAGCTGTCGGACACCGGCTGCCGCATCGGCCGCAAAGCGCTGAAGGTCGCCGTCTCCTAGATATCCACCTCGCGGCCGACGCGATCGCGTCGTGCCGCGGTGAGGACGAGTGCCGCCGCGGCCGCGTCCTGGACCGCCACCCCGACCGATTTGTAGAGCGTGATCTGGCGCTCGTCGGTGCGTCCGGGACGAGCGCCGCTCACGAGCTCGCCGAGCTCCGCGTGGACGTGGTCGCGGCCGATCGTCCCTTCGGCGATCGCCATGGCGATGTCGTTCGATCCAGCGGGCGGCGGCGCGAGCGTGCCGGCCCGGGACTCGACGACAAGCAGCGCGTCACGGATCGTCGCAGCGTCGACCTCGCGGCCCGCGGTGTTGAAGCCCACGGAGGTCACATGGGTCCCCGGCGAGAGCCATTCTCGACGGACGACTGGGTCGGGCGAGTGGGTCGTCGCCGCGACGACGTCCGCGCCGGCAAGAGCCTCGGCAAAGCTCGGGGAGACGCGGACGTTCACCCCATCGAGCCAGGAGCTCGCCTCTCGGACGAGCTCTGCGGCCTTCGCCCCGTCCCGCCCGACGACGCGTACCTCGCGGAACCGCCGAACGCGTGGCATCGCGCGCAGATGGGCGCGGGCCTGGACCCCCGTGCCGACGACCGCGAGGACGGTCGCATCGCGGCGGGCCAGCAGGTCGGTCGCGAGCGCGGAGCCCGCGGCGGTTCGCGCCGCGGTGATGGCCTCGCCGTCCATGAACGCCACCGGCGTCCCGTTGTCCGGATCAAAGACCACGATCACCGCCTGATGTGTGGGACGGTCCGTGTTACGAGGAAAGAGCGAGACGAGCTTCGTCGTGAGCGCGCCCGCAGAGGGCAGATACGCGGGCATCGCGGCCAGCAGCGCGTCGCGCGCCGGGACCACGGCGGCGATCCGCTGCGGCATCGAGGCTGTTCCGGCGGAAAGCTCGACCATGGCGCGGGCCACCGCATCGCGCAGCGCGTCGAGATCGAGGAGCCGCTCGATCTCGGATCGGGAGAGCAGGAGCATCGCGCGATCTTAGGTCGCGGGGGCCTCTTCCTCTCGCCGCATAACGATCGGCCCTAGGCGGACCCGCGCGCCGAAGACCTCCGTGCTCACGACGAAGCCCGCGAAGATGAGGAGCACGCCGAGCAGCTCACCGAGGAAGAACGCCCACGTGATGCCGAACCGGTTGAGGCCGCTCGTCACTCCCGGGATGAAGCCGCCGAGTGCGATGAGCAGCGTGGCGGGCACGCGTGAGTGCAGCTGCCCGCGCATCAGCGCCATGACGGCACGCGGCAGCGACGCGAAGAAGTTCACGACGATAGCGAGCGCGCCATACGCCTGCGCGACGAGCGGCGGCAGGGAGCGCCGACCGAGGACGCGATTCTTCGGCATGAACACGTACGCGCTGAACAGCGCTCCCACCACCAGCACGACCGCACCGATGATGTTGAACGGTCCCGCGAGGATCCGGACGTTGCCGGGGATCGCCTCGCCGACCGGCACGCCGGTCTGGGCGTCGAGCGCGTACGGCGCCGCGAGCGTCGCGCCAAGGACGGCGATCGCGGCTGCGATCGATCCGAGCACGAGCACCGCCAGCGCGATCGGCGCCACGAGCGCGCGTGCGCGCCAGGTCGCGAGGGCGAGAGCGATGGCGGTGGCCCCGCAGACCACGAGGACGATCGCGAAGGACGCGGTGTCGCTCGGGTACCGTCCCCGGATCGCGAACGCGTACAGCGCGCCGAGCAGGAAGCTCACCGCGACGAAGTATCCGAAGCGCGTCCGCGCGAGTAGCACCACGGTGCCGGCGCCGAGATACGCCGCGACAAAGAACGCTCCGATGAGATACCAGGTTCGGTAGAGCGGCTCGCTCCAGCCGAACGCCGATCCGAGGAACTCCGTGCCGGCGCTGATCCCGTACCACAGGAGCCCCACCGCCCAGACCAGCTGGAAGCCTCGCCGTCGCGTCGACCACTGCGCGAGCACCGCCGCGGCGAAGATGAAGCTCACCACCGACGAAGACAGCGGGAGGACGACGTTGGGGCTCACCGCAGCAACATCCCGCGCGGCGGCCCGCAGGTCAAGGGCGATGCCCAACTTTGCCGAGGTGGCGTTAGGGTTATCGCATGTGCCGGAGCATCAAGACCCTGAGGCGGCCAGACGTTCGGGCGACGGACGACGAGATCGCGGCGGCGGCTCTCCAGTACGTCCGCAAGGTGAGCGGTTTCCGCTCGCCGTCGCGCCGTAATACCGAAGCCTTCGACGAGGCCGTTGCCGAGGTCGGCCGGGCGTCGCGGCGCCTGTTGGACACGATCGAGGCCCAGACGGCCTCCCAGCGCTCGGGAGCGGTGCGGGCCTAATCAATCTGGCGTAAGGCCGGCTCGTTCACCGTGCCGATTTACTCACAGCCCGGTGACCACGACACTCGCCGCGGCGCTTGTCGAGCAGGGAGAGCGGCCGGGCACGGTAGGGCTGAGGGGCATCAGACCCGTGCGATGGTCCTCTCCCTTTCTTTTTGCCGGCGAATGCGGCCTAGGACACTCCGTCGTACGGAGGAGCCGCCGCCAGCGGGATCTCGAGGGTGAATGTCGATCCAAGGCCCAGGCCCACGCTGGCCGCGAGGATCGTCCCGCCGTGCGCTTCAGCGATCAGCCGCGAGACGTAGAGACCAAGCCCGACGCCGATCCGGTCGCGGCTCTGCGGCGTATCGATCCGACCGTACTTCTTGAAGACCTTCTGCAGATGCGATCTCGCGAGCCCGATGCCCTGGTCCTTCACGCTCACGCGCGCGGATCCGCCACGACCGCTGACGGTCACGTGGACGGCCGAACCAGCTGGCGAGAAGCGCAGCGCGTTGTTCATCAGATGCTCGATCGCGGTGCGCAGCCGCTCTGGATCGGCGTCTACCCAGACCGGATCCGACTCCATGACCAGCTGCAGGCGTTCCCTATCCGTTTCCCTGGCCAGCGTCGCGACGAACTCGCTGAGGTCGAAACGCCCCCGGTTGAGGCGGAAGTGACCGGCCTCGAGCTGGCCGACCTCGAGCACGTCCTCGGCGAAACGATTGAAGTTGCGGCTCTGGCGGCGAAGCTCGAGGACCGCATCGCGCTCGGCGGCGGACAGCGCGGGGGCATTGCCCAGATCGGGGATCGCGACCTGGATCTCCGCGGCCGAGCGACGCAGCGTGTGCGCGATGAGCGCCAGCGACTCCTCGCGGTGCGCGTCGACCGTGCGAAGGGCGGTCCGCTCGCGGCGCACCTGATCGATGAGCAACGCGAGCAAGAGAAAGATCGCGGCACGTGTCAGGCCGTTCCAAAGGCTCGCCGGCACCGGGACCCCGGGCCGAGCCGCGAGGTCGGCGAGGATCCACGCGACAGTCGATAGGAGCGCGATGAACACCGCGGCGTACCGGCCCAGCCACCAGCTCGTGAGCCCGATGGGGATCAGGTAGAAGATGGCGAAGCCGTACTCGGGACCCGTCGAAATGTCGACGAGCCAGATGGCTCCAACGCCGAGCGCGGCAAGGATCGTGAACGGAAGCACCTGCCCGCGGCCGCGCAGATCAAGATCGCGAAGACCCGTCGTGGGCGCTGACTCGGCTCGGATCGTGGCGCCCCGTTCGCTCATCCCGGCCGCAGTATGCGGCCAAAACGACCGCTTTTGGTGCACTTTCGGTTTCCACTACGCCATTTGCTGTAGCCCCGCGTATCCCAATGTGTAACGCGAATCCGACTTCGGAGGGATAGACCCATCTACACAAAGGCAAGAGACTAATGTCTCGATTCAGCCCATGAGGGAGGGCAAGAATGCGTTCTTTGCGCACAGTCGTGCTGTCCGTCTTCGCGGCCGCCGCTGTGGCCGCTTGCGGCGGCGCGTCGTTTCCCGGGACATCTCAGCCGACGGCGGATCCGCTCGCCGGGCTGTACATCGTGAACGGCGGAGGCGGCGCCCTCGACAACGTGAAGGCGCTCACCGACGCATTCGGCAAGCTTCATCCGACCATCACCTGGCAGGGCCTCGCGGATGTGCGCGAGCGGAACCGCAGTTGCCGTCGCCGCCTCGAACCCCGTCAAGTCGCTCAGCAAGGATCAGGTCGCGAAGATCTTCACCGCCCAGATCAGCGACTGGAAGGACGTCGGCGGAACGCCCGGCAAGATCCGCATCCTCATCCGCGAGCAGGGTGCCTCGACCCGCAGCGCCTTTGAGGCCTACTTCTTCGACGGAAAGAAGCCCACCTACGCGACCAACGCCGTCGAGGTGACGAACATCGACGAGACCGTGAAGGCGATCAACTCGTTCAAGGAGTCGATCGGCATGGTCACGATGAACGCGAGCACGTTCTCCAACGCGACGATCGCGTTCGCCACGATCGACGGAATCGCTGCGTCGCGTGACAACCTCAACAGCGGCAAATACCAGGTGCGCCGCCCGCTGTACCTCGTCTACAACTCCGACGCGGTCAAGGTGAAGCCGACGATCAGGGCGTTCATCGACTTTGCGAAGGGTCCAGAGGGACAGAAGATCCTCGCGGGCCTGTAAGCAACGCGCCGCAGAGAACGTTGAGGAGGAGCGTGAGCGAGGGCTAGATGCGAAAGCTGTTTGCGCCCACGCTCCTCCGAGCGCTCGTCAGCCGAAATGTGCTGGTGAGCGTGATCGCGCTCGTGGTGGTCGTCGCGACCGCGATCTACGAGTCGAACGAGCTCATCGCGGGACAGTTCGCGGACGAGTCGAGCCTCCTTGCGAGCGTCGCGCTGAACGAGATCCAGGACACCCGCGACCTGACCGAGCGCGCCGCGAACCTGTTCGCCAGCCTCCAGACCACACGCGAGCTGACCGAGGCCCGGGACAAGGATGGGCTGACGAACTTCCTGCTGCCGCTCAAGTCGCGGATCGGCGTGGATTACATCGACGTCGCGGATAACAACGGACAGATCGTCGCCAGCGCGCAGGAGCAGACGGGCCAGACGCTGCAGCCGGAGCTCGTGACCCTCGCGCAGGCTCAGGTGCAGCAGTCATCGGTGCTGTTCGACGAGCCGCAGGGCCTCGTGGTGCGTGCCATCCACGTCATCTTCAATGCCGATCAGGAGCCCATCGGGATGATGGAGGTCGGCAACCTGTTCGGCTCGACGTTCCTTGCCAACCTGAGGACCCGATCGGAGGCCGATCTGGCCCTTATCTGGAACGGCCAGGTCCGTGCGTCGACCGTCGACTTCGGCGCGAACACGATGTTCCCGTCGATCAGCGAGGTGGACGCGGAGCCCGGCGACGTCCTGATCAAGAACGTCAGCACCCCCAGCACGAACTATTACGGGATCTTCCGGGTCATCCGTTCATCGCGGCAGAACCCCGGTTTGCTCGCGGTCCTGGTGCCGACGGCGCCCGTCGAACAGGCGCAGCGCACCCTCGTCGCCCTGCTGATCGTGATCGGCCTCGGGCTGGCCGGGATCGTCACGCTCCTCGCCTACCGGACGGCCCGAGGCATCACCGACCCGCTCGCGAGCCTGGCGTCCGCGGCGCAGCGGATCGAGGCTGGCGATCTGGCGGCCCGCGTGCCGCAGCGATCCCCGCACGAGATCGGCACGCTCGAGCGCGCGTTCGACACGATGGCCCAGTCGCTCTATGAACGTGAGCGCGCCCAACGCGAGTACCTCGATGAGGTCCGCGCGGTCAACGAGGTGGCGGACGCGGTCGTCGGTGTGACCGACGCCGAGCGGATCTTCGCGCGATCTCTCGATCGCATGGTGTCGCTCCTCTTCGCCGACGGTGGCGCGATCGTGATCCGCGAGGATCCCCCCGGAGCTCCTCCCGGATCCGGCGGGCGCCTCTCGGCACCGGCGACGGTCGGGATCGAACCGGAGACCGCGGTCACGCTCGCGATGCGGGTGCTTGTTCGCTCCGAGGCGGATGCCGATCGGATCCGGCTCTCAAGCGTGACCGCCGGCGAGCTCAAGTTCGTCGCGCACGTTCCGCTCTCCGCCCGCGGGCGCACCATCGGGCTCCTCTCGGCGTACTTTCGCACGCCGCGTGAGCTGACCGACACCCAGGCGCGCGCCCTCCGAACGATCGCGCGGCTGGTATCTGTGGCGAACGAGAACGCCGATCTGGTCTCGGAGCTCCGGGTGAACAACCTGCAACTGGAGCGCGCCAACCGTCTCAAGAGCGAGTTCCTTGCCTCGGTCAGCCACGAGCTGCGGACACCGATGAACGCGATCATCGGCTACACGAAGCTCATGCTCGACGGTCTCGACGGGGACCTCACCGCCCAGCAGCAGACCGACCTCTTCCGGGTGGCGCAGGCCGCGGACAACCTCCTCGGTCTGATCAACGGCCTGCTCGACCTCGCCAAGATCGAGGCCGGAAAGATGGAGCTCAACGTCGAAGAGGTCAACATGATCGAGGTCGCCGGCGAGGCGCTCGAGCTCGTCCGTCCGCACGCCGACGAAAAGGGTCTGGCTGTTCGGTCGAGCATCCCGCTCAGCCTGCCGACGGTCTGGGCGGATCGCGCGCGCGTGCGCCAGGTCCTCGCGAACATGCTCGCCAACGCGGTGAAGTTCACGGAGCGCGGCTCTGTCACCGTGACCGCGGCCGCCGCCGAAGGATGGGTCACGATCTCGGTCGTCGATACCGGGGTCGGCATCAGCCCTGAGGCGCAGGCATACGTGTTCGACGAGTTCCGTCAGGCCGACAGCTCGACAACGCGTCGCTACGGTGGGACCGGCCTGGGCCTCGCCATCTCAAAGCGTCTGGTCACGCTCCACGGCGGACGCATCTGGGTCGACAGCGAGGTCGGAAGAGGCAGCACCTTCCACTTCACGCTCCCGATCCGCGTGCGCGCGGGAAGCGAGACCACCGTGCTCACGCGGGCGACGGCCGCCCACTAATGGCACGCGTGCTCGTCGTCGAAGACGACGCCAACAACCTCGACGTCGCCTCCCGGATCATCCGCGCCTCGGGCCACGAGGCGCTGGTCGCCTCGGACGGTGTCGCGGGGCTCGAAGTCGCGCGCGTCGAGCGGCCTGACGCGATCCTGGTCGACCTGCTGCTGCCGCGGATGGATGGCTGGAGCCTGACGCGCTCCCTCCGGACGGAGCCGTGGGCATCGAGCATCCCGATCATCGCGGTCTCCGCGCTCGCGCTCCCTTCGGACCGCGCGCGTGCGATCGAGGCGGGATGTGACGACTTCGTATCCAAGCCGTTCGCGCCCGCGGAGCTGCGAGCGATCCTCACGCGGTACTTCCCGAATGGGCCCGCGGCGCCGACGCCGGCGCGCGACGGAGCGCTACCACGCGCCCCCGGTAAGCCGGTCACGCCGCTCGGCCGCGTGCTGATCGTCGACGACGAGGTCGCCAACGTCGAGCTGCTGGCGCGGCGTCTCGAGGCGATCGGCTGCCAGACCCAGGTCGCGAGCTCTGGCGAGCGTGCGATCGCGCTCGCGAAGACCGAGCAGCCAGATCTGATCCTGCTCGACGTGATGATGCCCGGCATCGACGGCTGGCAGACCTGCCGCCGGCTCAAGTCCCAGCCCGAGACGGCGGACATCCCGGTCATCTTCGTCACCGCGCGCGACCGCTCGGAAGACGTGAGCAAGGGCTTCGAAGTCGGCGGGGTCGACTACATCGCGAAGCCGATCGAGCCCGTCGAGCTGGCGGCGCGCGTGCGCAGCGCGATCTTCACCAAGCGTCTGCAGGACGAGCTCCGCAAGACGGCCGCCGACCTTCAGCGGATGGAGCAATCGCGCAAAGAGCTCATCGGCATGCTCGGCCACGACATCAGGAATCTCGCGAACAGCGTCGTGGCGTTCATGCAGCTGGTGCGGATGGGCCAGCTCGAGCCCGGCCGGCGCGAATTCGACGAGCTCCTGCGACTCTCGGAGTCGAACATCAGCGAGCTGCTCCGCATGGTCAACGCCCTCCTCGACGTCTACAAGATGGAAGAGGGCAAGCTCGAGGCGATGCCGCAGGTCATCTCGCTCACCGCGCTGGCCGAGCGCAGCAGCGCGCAGGTCGCGCCGGAGGCCATCGCGAAGGGGATCACCGTCGTGACCGCGCTTCCCGGAGCCACGTCCGTCTTCGTCGACGACGGCCTCATCGTGCGTGTCCTCACCAACCTTCTGGCGAACGCGGTCAAACACACCCCGAGCGGCGGGAGCGTCCGCATCGAGAGCCTTCCTGATCCGTCGCTCGAGGGCTCGGTGATCGTGCGCGTCCGCGATACCGGGCCAGGCATCGCCGCCGAGGACGCGCCGCACATCTTCGACCGGTTCTATCAGGGCCAGGGCCGAAGCCGTGGCGGCACCGGGCTCGGTCTGGCGTTCTGCAAGCTCGCCGTCGAGCTGCACGGCGGATCGATCACCGTCACGAACCCGGGCCAGCCCGGCGCCATCGTGCAGTTCACGCTTCCCGCCGCCGATCGCATCGCGGCGAGGGCTTAGCTCCGTGCTCGGACGGCTCTTGCGTGACGCTATTCCGCTGCGCCGCGGCGAGCGCGGTCTCGCCGTCTTCCTGTACGTCCTGCTGACCCTCATGGTCGGCGCCGATTGGATCGGCAAGCTCGGCGCGGATGCCCTGTTCGTCAAGCGCTACGGCGTTCAGTACGTGCCGTGGATGTACATCATCACGCCCGTCGCGATGCTCGCCGTCTCGGCGCTCATCTTCTTCTTCGTGGATCGCGTGCGCCGGCGCACGATGCTGCTCTGGTACGTCGCGGGCACGACGCTGCTGTCGATCGGGATCCAGCTCGCGATCTGGTATCCGGTCATCGGCAACGTGATCCAGCCGATCTCCTACGTGTTCGCGCACGGCGTCAAGGAGACGATCTACATCCTCTTCTGGGTCTACGCCGGCAATCTCTACAGCGCGGAGCAGTCGAAGCGACTCTTTCCCTTCTTCGCGGGCTCGGTCCTCGTCGGGAAGATCCTTGGAGGCTTCATCGGGGCGGGCATCGCGCCGGTCGTGCACGCCGAGAACTTCATCGGCGCGCAGGCCGTGGGCTTCTTCGTGTGCTTCATCGCGCTGGTCGCCTACCGAGGCTTGCCGGAGGGGCATGGCACCGGGCCGGTCGAGGACAAGCTCCGGCCGCAGGGTCTCCGCGCCAACATCCGCGAGTCGGTCGATGGCTACCGCACCGTCGCGTCCGACCGCATGCTGCGCACGTTCGGCGTCGGCGTGTTCTTTTGGTATTTCCTCATGCAGTTCGCGAACTTCCTCTACCTCCTTGGCCTCAATCAGACGGCCGTCGGGAGCGGCGTCGAGAGCGAGGACTTCTTCAGCCAGCTCTACGCGTCCGTCTACACGAGCTCGTCGCTCGTTGCCCTCCTGATCCAGAGCTTCATCACGAGCGGCCTCATACGCCGGCTGGGGATCGCGCGAGTCCTGTTCTTCCTCCCGCTGTGGTTCTTCGGGACGTACGCGGCCGCCGCGTTCGTCGGGCTCAACTTCGTGACCGGCGTCGCGCTCCAGCTTGGCGAGCGCATTTGGATCCCCGCGCTGCACCGGCCCGCGGCGGAGCTCGTCTACAGCCAGGTGAGGGCGGCGATCCGCCCGCGCGCCCGCGCGTTCCTCTCCGGCGGGGTCAACGCGTTCGGCAACTTCGCGGCGGCGATCGCCCTGCTCGTCGGCTTCAACTACGACGGGACCGATTTCGGCCAGCGGATGCTGCTGTTCGGCGGCGCGGGCCTGTCGGCCGTCTACATTTACAACTCCTTGCATCTCCGGCGCGTCTTCGGCAGGCGGATCCTCGAGAATGTGACCTCGGTCGAGCCGGACGTCCGCTTCAGTGCGGCGGAGATCCTGGCCACCGAGCACGGGTCGGTGCCTGACGATCTGTTGCGCTCTCTTGACGGAACGATCCCCGCCGATGTCGAGCACGGCGTCCGCCTTGCGCTCACGCGGCGCGGCGTGCTTGCGATGGCTGCGGACGTGACGGACTGAGATGACCAAGCCGGCGCAGAAGGCGGCGACCAAGATGGTCCCCATGCACGAGACCGACGCGGAGCGGCGGCACGAGCACCGGTTCCAGGTGCCGGAGAACATCGCACGGCTCGTCATGCGGACGACCGCGAGCAACCTGCCGCTCTCGCGCGACGACCGTCCCTATCAGTGGTCGAGCACGACCTACTGCGACACCATCGACTGGTCGATCTACCGGGCGGCCGAAACAGGATCCGCGATGCAGCTGCGTATCCGCGAGTACCACCGCACGCGCCCGCTCGTGGTGATGAGTCCGGGCACGGCGTGGATCGAGTTCAAGGACGACGAGCAGGACACCTCACTCAAGGAGCGGTACGGGGTCCCGATGGAGGTCGCGCGGTCGTTCGTCCACGGGGACCCCAGATCCCTCGATCTCGACCATGGCCTCGCGGAGCGAGCCTCACGGCTGCTCCGGGCTGGTGCCCGACCCGTCGTGGTGACGCAGTACAACCGCCTGGCGTATAGCGCGCTCGACTCCTCGCTGCGGATCACCGCCGACCACAACCTCATGTACTTCGCCCTTCCGTGGGAGGCCGCCACCGACCGTGAGGAGCCGACGCCGCTGGGAACGCTCCTCTCAATGGAGCCCAATGTGATCGTCGAGATGAAGTGGTACGGCGAGCTTCCACACTGGGCGGTCGATCTCCATCAATATCTGAAGGAGAACACCAAGGAGGAACGTCCCTCGAAGTTCATCGTCGCCATCCGCTGGCTCCTCGGTCAGAACGGTCGGGAGGCGAAGTGAAGGCCGCGCAGGAGGCTATTCGCTCAGACGCCCCGGCCGTCCGTGTGGTCGTCGTGGAGGATGACCACGCCTCCGCGGACGTGCTGCAGCGTCGCCTCCAGGCGAACGGGATGGTCGCTCGACGTGATGCTCCCCGACACCGATGGCTACGACGTGTGCCTGCGCATCAAGAGCAACGGCGCGACCGCCCCCATCCCGGTGATCTTCCTCTCGGCCCGGGGAGAGGTCGTCGACAAGGTGCGCGGCCTATCCTGCGGCGCGGCCGACTACATCACCAAACCGTTCCAGGCCGCGGAGCTCCTCGCGCGCATCGACGCCGTGCTGGGACACGCGCGCAACCCACGGGCGCCGCGCCTGGTGCGTTCGACCGAACGCGCCGCGGGCGAGCGTCCTGTCGTGCGGGTCGCGATCGCCGATCCGCCGCTCGCGACACACGTGGGACAGCTGCTTGCGCCGCGGTTCGAGATCGGCGCACCGGAGGCGCCCGCCGACGTCGTCGTCGTCGAGGGGAACGCCGCGGTCCCGGCGGATCTGAACGAGGACCTGCCGATCGTGCGCGTCACGGCGGGCCGCGCGAGCGAGGACCGGCCGGACCTCACGCCTGTCGACGGGCAGCTCGCTCGCATCGTCGATCTCGTCGTTCGCGAGCGTCGGCTGGATTCCGACCTCGAGGCCGGTGCCGAGGCGCTCATCGTCCTGGCATCCGCGATCGCCTCGCACGATCGCCCGGGCCAGGGGCACGGCGAGCGGGTCGCCGCGCGCGCGGTCCAGATCGGACGGGCGCTCGGCCTGGACGACTCCGCGCGCATGACCATCCGACTCGGTGCCCTTCTCAAGGATGTCGGCAACGCGCGACTTCCCGCGTCGCTCCTCGCCAAGCAGGGCGAGCTCACCGCTGAGGAGCGAGCCATGCTCGAGCGCCACCCGCTCCTCGGCGAGGAGATCCTGGGGGGCTTCAAGCGGCTCTCGGGACTCCTGCCGATCGTGCGTCACCATCACGAGCGCCTCGACGGTACGGGGTACCCCGACGGTCTCCGGGCCGAACAGATCCCCCTGGAGGTGCGCATCGTGACGGTCGCCGATCGTTTCGAGGCGCTCCTGACCGATCGTCCCGATCGTCCCGGGGTCTCGGGGACCGAGGCCATTCGCGTCCTTCAGGCGAGCGTCTCGCGAGGCGAGCTCGATGCCGCGGTCGTCGCCGCACTCGCGACCCAGGTCCGTTCGACCGGAGGAGGCTAAAGGATGGGCGAGACGATCCGTGTCGTGATCGTGGACGACGAGCGACTGTTCGCGGAGCTCATGCGTGTCGCGCTCCGGGGCGCCGACGGCATCTCCGTCGAGGCCGTGGTGCACGACGTGAAGAGCGCGGTCGCCGCGCTCAACCAGCACAAGCCCGATGTCGTCCTCGCCGACTATCACCTTCCCGACGGGACCGGCGCGGACATCGCGCGGGCGGTGCGCAACACGCTGCCCGACACGTCAGTGCTTGTTCTGACCGCCGATCCCTCCGCCGCGACGCTCAACGACGTCGCGCGATCCGGCGCGGTCGGTCATCTGACCAAGGAGCGCGGCTTCGCCGAGGTCGTGGAGAGCGTGCGCGCCGCGGCCTCCGGCGAGATCCTCTTCGCGCCGAGCGAATTGCAGCGACTGCTGCTCGAGAGCGCGGCCCACAAGAAGATCGTCGAGCCGCTGACCGGCCGTGAGCTCGAGGTCCTGCGTCTGCTCGCGAGCGGGACGAGCACGACCGCGGCGGCCGAATCGCTGGGTATCTCGACCGCCACGCTGCGCGCCCACGTCCAGGCGGTGCTGCGCAAGCTCGGCGCCCACTCCCGTCTCGAGGCCGTCGCCGAAGCGGCTCGGCTCGGGCTCGTCACTCTCGAGTCCTGGACCCGGGAGCGCCCAGCTCCCCCGCGCGGGGGAAATGACGGCACGGAGCGTCAGTGAAGACCATCCATTCGGGGGGTCGATCCACTAGGACCCACCCCTAGCATCCGGGAGGAGAAATGGCCAAATTGCTCATTGCCGACGATCTCGTGCCCATCCGCCAGATGGTGCGCATCACCCTGTCGACGCAGGGATGGACGATCGTCGAGGCGAAGAACGGAAACGAGGCTCTGGAGCTGACCCGCACGGAGAAGCCCGATCTCGTCCTGCTCGACGTGGACATGGGGCCCGGGCCCAACGGCTTCGACGTGTGCCGACAGATCAAGGCCGACGCCAGCACGAAGGACATCCCCGTCGTGATGCTGACGGCGCACGAGAGCGACAGCGACCGCGCGATCGGGTTCGCGGCCGGCGCGACGCAATACCTGACCAAGCCGTTCGGACCGCTCGAGCTCATCGACACGATCCGCGGGATCCTGGCGCACAGCTAAGCCATGTCCGCCGACGAGACGAAGGACCTGGTCGAGACCGTCGAGGTCCCGCCCGCCGCCGCCACATCGGGAGGCAATGGCGCGCCGGCAGGGCCGGACGTGTTCCGTCAGCTCCTGCACCAGGCGGTCCGCGTCGCCGACATGGCCAATGCCCAGGCGATGCGGATGGCGCTCGATTTCGCGAAGGTATACGAGCGCGAGCAGGGCGTCCGTCGCGAGTTCGAGACGCAGCTCAGTCAGATGACGCTCATGGAGAAGCAGGCCGGCCGCTACGCCGAGGACCTCGCGGAGATGCTCCGTACCGAGCGCGAGCGGCGGCACGAGCTCGAGCGCGCGCTCGAGCACGAGCGCATCGCGAACGAGGAGCTGCGACGCACCGGCCTCCAGGGGATCAGCCACCTCCTCCTCGCCGCGACGCTCAAGGACCGCACGACCGGCGAGCACCTCCTCCGCGTGCGGCGATACGTCGAGGCCATCACGCAGCGGCTCGGGCTTCCATCGGGCCTCGTCGAGGAGTTCGGGTACTCGAGCGTCATGCACGATGTCGGCAAGATCCACACGCCCGATCACATCCTTCAGTCGGAGCATCACCTCTCCGACGAGGAGTTCGACGTCATCAAGCAGCACTGCATCGACGGGGAGACCATGCTCGGCGAGGCGCGCTTCTTCGAGACGGCGCGCGGGATCGCGCGCGAGCACCACGAGCGCTGGGACGGCAAGGGCTACCCGGATGGCAAGAAGGGCGAAGAGATCTCGCTTGCCGCGCGGATCGGGTCCGTGGCCGACGTCTTCGATGCGCTCACCTCGAAGCGCCCCTACAAAGAGGCGTGGTCGGCGGAGGCCGGCATCGAGGCGATCGAGAAGGGTGCCGGCGAGAAGTTCGACCCCGATGTGGTCGCAGCGTTCGTCGCCCTCTCGAGCGAGGGCGTGGTCGAGCGGATCAGGAGCGAGGTCGCGGCCGGGCGGCCGGAGCCCACCGAAAGCTCAGCCAAGTGATCGCGCCGCCACCGGCGGCGCTCGTGGCGATCGAGAGCACCACGAACACGACGAGCGCCCACGAGGTGATCTCCTCGGGCAGGCCGTAGCGGCCGAGCGTGCTCGCGAGGTAATCCCGAACGAACAGGGCGCGGATGCTCCCACCGATGAGCCCCGCGAAGATCCCCACGACGACGCCGGTCCAAACCGCAAATCGCTCGGTGCCGCGGTCGCGCGCGACGATCCAGCCGAGGACCCCGTAAACCGCGAGCGAGAGGACGAGCCCGACGAAGGTCAGTGCGGCGCCGCCAGGCGCGAGCGTCGGACGCCCCTGGCCAGGCTGATCGGCGAGCTGACGGGCGCTCTCGCCGGCCTCGATCGTACCGATCGCCACCAGGAGGACCACGGAAACGACCATCGCGAGATAGCGCACCCCCGCACCCTCGGGCGCGTCGATTGCTCCGTCAACCGCCATGACTGAGGCCAGCGACCTCGAACCCAAGCCCGAGCCCGGACACCGTTACCCGGAGCTGAGCGAGGCCAAGAGCCTCACCGCCATCCGCGAAGCCGCCGCCCACTGCCAGGCGTGCGATCTCTGGAAGAACGCGACGCAGACGGTGTTCGGTGAAGGGCGCCGGGACGCCAAGGTGATGTTCGTCGGCGAGCAGCCCGGCGACAAAGAGGACCTGGCGGGCAAGCCGTTCGTCGGTCCGGCCGGGCAGCTCCTCGATGAAGCGCTTGCCGCGGCGGGGATCGATCGCGCGACCGTCTACGTGACCAACGCGGTGAAGCACTTCAAATGGCGACCCGCTGGAAAGCGCCGCCTCCACGAGAAGCCGAACCGCAGCGAGATCGCGGCCTGCAAGCTATGGCTCGAGGCGGAGATCAGGCTGCTGCGGCCGCAGGTGGTGGTGTGTCTTGGCGCGACCGCCGCGCAGGCGCTGATCTCGCCGACCTTCCGCGTGACGAAGGAGCGTGGAAAGCTCATCCCGTCCGCGCTTGCGCCGCACCTCATTGCGACCGTCCACCCCTCCTCCATCCTCCGCGCTCCCGACGACGAGGCGCGGACCGAGGAGATGCGTCTCTTCGTGGCCGACCTGAAGAAGGTCGCCGGGGTCATTCGCCGCCTGGAATAAGCCCAGCCTTGACATTACCGCGCAAGCGCACTTACATGATTACAAACTGAAAATCATGAGGTGAAGCGACATGGCGACGATGGACGAGGTCAAAGGCTGGCTGGCGGGGCGTCTTCCCAAGGACTGGTTCACGGGGACACCTGACGTGCGCATGGACGAGGACGAGATCTGGGTGATCGGGACACTGCCGGAGGTTCCTGCGAGCGGCGGCGCCGAGGCGGGGAAAGCGGCCCGCGACGGCGCCATCCAGCGGTTCCGCGAGAGCACCCGCGACGAGCGGATCCAGATCGCCGGCGAGGCGCGCGAGCGCTTCCGGCGAAACCTCGCCTGGGGCGCGACGATCGGCGGCGAGACCGCGCTCTTCACGCACCTTTCGGTCCCCGTCATGACGCGCCTGCGGCTCCCCGAGCGCGAGCTGCTCGACACGCTGGTGCGGTCGGGCGTCGCCCGCAGCCGCTCCCACGCGCTCGCCTGGTGCGTGCGACTCGTCGAGAAGAACGAGTCTTCGTGGATCAACGAGCTCAAGGAAGCGATGACGAAGGTCGGCGAGGTTCGCTCGCAGGGACCGCTCAACTAAATGGCCACCGACGTGCAGGCCTCCGCGGCCACGGATACCGATCCCGCAAGCGCCCTTCTGGACGCTTACTCGCAGGCCGTCGTTCGGGTCGTCGAGCGCGTCACTCCCAGCGTCGTGAACGTGCGACGCGGACAGAGCGGTGGCAGCGGCGTGATCGTCACGCCCGACGGGTACGCGCTCACCAACGCGCACGTCGTTGAAGGCGTTCGCGAGGTCGCGGTGACACTCCGGAACGAGACCGAGCCGGTCCGTGCGCCGGTCGTGGGCGCCGACCCGGCGACCGATCTCGCGGTGGTCCGGATCCCGCGCTCGGGGCTTCCTGCCGCGGAGCTCGCCGAGAGCGAGACTCTGCGCGTCGGCCAGCTGGTCATCGCGATCGGCGATCCGCTCGGCTTCCAGTCGACGGTCACGACCGGTGTCGTGAGCGCGCTCGGGCGGTCGCTGCGCGGGAACGATGGCCGTCTCATCGACAACGTCATCCAGACCGACGCCGCGCTCAATCCCGGCAACTCCGGTGGCCCGCTCGTCGACACGCACGCGAAGGTCGTCGGCGTGAATACGGCGATCATCCCGGCATCGGCGCCGCGCAGACGCCGATCGGGCGGCAGCTCGCAGCGGAGCTTCACCTCGGGGCGACGAGTGGCATTCGCGTCCTCGAGGTCGTGGCGGGCGGGCCGGCGCAGCGCGCGGGCATCGTCGCTGGCGACCTGCTCGTGAGCCTCGACGGCATCGGCCTCAGCACGCTCTCGGATCTGCAGCGCGCGCTGACCGGCGATCGGATCGGCCGGTCGTCGGACGTCTCCTTCGTGCGGATGGGCGAGCTTCGGCGTGCGGCCGTCACGCTCGCGGAGGCGCGCACCTAGCACCGCTGCGGCAGGATGACGGGATGGACCTGGTCATCCGGCGCGCGGAGCCACGTGACAAACGCGGTGTTCGCGAGGCGGTGCGCACGCTCTGGAACGGGCACGACCGCGTTCCCGGCCTCTTCGACGAATGGGTGACGCACCGCGGCGGCCCGTTCTTCGTGGCGGAGTCGCGTGGCCGGATCGTCGGGATGGGAAGGCTCACGACCCTGTCCCCGCGCGAGGCGTGGCTGGAGGGTGGTCGCGTCGCGCCGCGTTACCGCCGGCGCGGGATCGCGACCGCGCTCATCGCG
>VBGS01000111.1 GCA_005889445.1 Chloroflexota bacterium | reverse complement strand
ATGGTCGTAGGAGTAGCGGACGTGGACCTGCCGCGTCCCGGTCGGCACCGTGAACGGCAGATGGAAGTAGCGCCGCAGCTGCGTTTCGTCGAAGCGTCCGGCGAGGACGACATCGGCGTCCCGCTTCACGGGAGCGCCGCTCCGGTCTTGGCGTCGAAGAGCGTCATCCGCGCCGGATCGGCACGCAGGTGCACGGTCGCGCCCGCATCCGGACGCACGTGCGGGGCGGCGCGCACCTTCACGAGCGCGTTCCCGAGCTTCACATTGACGATCGTCTCGCTCCCGAGGGGCTCGGAGACGAGGACCTCCGCGGCCTGAGCGTCGGCCGAGGGCTCGGAGAGGGCGATCGCCTCGGGGCGGATGCCGAGGCTCACCTCCGTCGCGTCGACGCGCCGCCCGAGAGGCAGCCGCCAGACGCCCTCGGCGACGAGCGTTCCGTCCCGGACCTGCGCCGCGAGGATGTTCATCGGCGGGCTGCCGATGAACTGCGCCACGAAGAGGCTCACCGGACGGTTGTAGAGCTCGTCAGGAGTGCCGAGCTGCAGCAGTCGTCCGCGATCGAGCACCGCGATGCGGTCGGCGAGGGTCATCGCTTCCGCCTGATCGTGGGTGACGAAGATCGTGGTCGTGGCGAGCTGTCGCTGCAGCGCCTTGAGCTCCGTCCGCGTATGCGTCCGGAGCTTCGCGTCGAGGTTCGAGAGCGGCTCGTCCATCAGGAAGACGCGCGGCTCGCGCACGATGGCGCGGGCGAGCGCGACGCGCTGCTGCTCGCCGCCGGAGAGCCGCGCCGGTCGCCGGTCGAGGAGCGTCCCCAGGCCCAGCATCTCCGCGACCCGCGTGACCCGCCGGTCGCGCTCGGCCTCGGTCATCCGCTTGATCTTCAGGGGGTAGCCGATGTTGTCCTTTGCGCTCATGTGCGGATAGAGCGCGTAGCTCTGGAAGACGAGCGCGACGTCGCGGTCCTTTGGCTCGAGCCCCACGACGCTCCGACGGTCGATGCGGATGTCGCCCGAGTCGGGGTACTCCAGGCCTGCGAGCATCCGCAGCGCCGTCGTCTTGCCGCAGCCTGACGGACCGAGCAGCACGAGGAGCTCGCCGTCCGCGACGTCCAGGGTCAGATGGTCGACGGCCGCGCGATCCTGCTGTCCGAGGAATTGCTTGGTGACGTCGTCGTACTCGACCCGCGCCATCTTAGAGGCCGCGCGCGCTCGAAAGCAGGCCGCGCACCATCATCCGTCGTGTCGCGAAGAAGATGACCATCACCGGCACGAGGTAGAGGACACCCATCGCCGCGACCATGCCGTACTGGACCTCGGTGTAGCCGCCCCGCGTCCGGAGCACCTGGTAGAAGGCCAGCGGCACCGTGAACATGTCCTGCCGGTCCACGAGGATGATCACCATCAGCACCTCGGCCCAGGCCGCGAGGAACGAAAGCCCGGCCACGACGCCGATGCCGTTCCGCGCCACCGGCAGCACGACCTCGACGAGCGCCCGAAGCTTTGAGCGGCCATCGAGCCAGGCGGCCTCCTCGAGGTAGCGCGGCACCGAGTCGAAGAACCCCTTCATCAGCCAGATCAGGAATGGCAGCTCGATCGCCGCGTGGATGAGGATGAGCCCGAGATACGAGTTCCGCAGGCCCACCGCGCGGGCGAGGCCGTAGATCGGCACCATCGTCGCGGAGAGCGGCATGGTCTGCAGCAGGAGCACGCCGTACGTGATCGCGGACTTGAACCGGAGATCCATCCGCGAAAGCGAGTAACCCGCGAGCGAGACCGCGACGACGTCGAGAAGCATCGTGAGCCCCGCGACCAAGGCAGAGTTCGCGAGCGCCCGCCCGAAATCGTGCTCGGTGAACACGCGCACGAAGTTGTCGAGCGTCAGCTGGCTCGGCCAGCGTATGTACGCCTGCGCGTCGGCGTCGAACGCCGCGGTCAGGAGCCAGACGAACGGTGCGAGAAAGAAGACGATCACCGCCGCGAACACCAGATGCGCGAGGACCGCCTCGATCCATGTGCCCTCGCGTCGACGCGCCGCGGCCTGGCGCCCAGCCGTCTGCGCACGCGTGGTCATGCGCGTGCTCTCGACCAGCGCAGATAGAAGACCGCGAAGATCAGGTTGAGCCCGAGCATCACCACCGCGATCGCCGAGCCGTACCCGATGGCGTAGGACTGGAACGCGGTCTGGTAGGCGTAGAGCGCGATCGTCTCGGTCGCGATGTTCGGACCGCCGTTCGTGAGCGTCTGGATCAGGATGAACGTCCCAAAGGTCGCCATCGTGATCGAGAGCAGCGTCAGCGCCGCGATCGGACGCAGGCTAGGCAAGGTGTGATCCCAGAACCGTCGCCAGGCGTTCGCGCCGTCGATGCGCGCCGCCTCATAGATGTCCGGCGGGATGGTCTTCAGAGCGCCCAGAAAGATGATCATCGTGAACGCGGTGCCACGCCAGACGTTCGCGATGATCACGGACGGCATCGGGAAGGACCCGAGCCAATCGACGGGGCCGACCCCGATCGCGCTCAAAAAGACGTGGTTGAGCGACCCAAAGAAGAAGTCGAACATCGCGGACCAGAGGTATCCCGCGATCAGGGTGGGGTTCACCCACGCGAGGAGCACCGCGGCGTACGCGAGCGTCGCGAGTCGCCAGCCGCGCCTCTCGGCGTGATCGATGAGGACAGCGAGCGACAGTCCGAGGACGAACTGGCCGATGACCGCCGACCCGAGGACGAACGTCACCGAGTTGCGGATGACCGTCCAGAAGTCGGGATCCTGGAAAAGACGCGCGTAGTTGTCCTGTCCGACGAATCGGGGATTCGCGGCATCGATCCCCACAAGGGCGAGGTTCGTAAGGCTCGAGTAGACCGCCCACAGCGCCGGTCCGATGAAGAAGAGCGTGAGCAGAAGCGCGGCTGGGGTGACACCGAGGAGGTACGGCGAGTTCCTCGCTACCACGTCCCGAGGATAGAGCGCGCGGCCTGCCGGGCTAACGAAACGGAGCGGAGACTGCGCGTCTCCGCTCCGCATGCGATCGGTTGTCGCGGCTACTGATCGACGACGAGGCTCGCGCCGATGGCCTGCTTCAGGTCCGCCGAATATTGCTTCGCGGCGTCATCCGGGGTCGAGTCGCCGCTCGCGACGCGACCGGTGGCCTTCTGGATGACGGTCGTGACCTTGCTCAGGCTCGCGTCAGGTGACAGGAACCGCGCTTTCTCGAGCGACTTCGTGCTGTCGACGAGGTATTGCTGCGCCTTGAACTCGGGGACGTCCGCTGAGTCGGTGCGTGCGACCGGGTGCGGATCCTCGATGTTGATCTTCGCGACCGTGTCCTTGTTGTTCCAGGTCTTGATCCACTCCCACGCGAGGTCCTTGTTCTTCGACTTCGCGGTGAGATACCAGCACGTGCCGAGGCCGCCGATGGTGAAGGACGGCCCGCCGTTCTCGGTCGGGTGCAGCAGGTAGCCGACGTTCTTCTGCGTGCCGGCCTGATCCTTCGATGCCCACCCGCCGTACACCCAGCCGCCCTCGAAGAGGAGGGCGAGGCTGCCGTCGCCGAGCTTCGCGCGCATCGCCGTCCAGGGCTTGGTCGTGGTCAGGATCTCCTTGGGCGAGAGCCCCTGGCCGTACACGGTCTGGTAATAGGCGAGCGCCTTGCGGATCGCCGCGCTGTTGCCGACCCACTTGCCGTCGCTCGTCTGCATCTCGCCGCCGTATGCCCACACAAGTGGAACGAAGGCGTGGTCGCGGGCGCCGGTGGCCGCGGCCTGACCGGCATAGAGCGCATAGGGTGTGACGGTCGACACTTTCGACTTGACCGCGGTCGCCGCCGCGATGACGTCGCTCAGCTTCGAGGGCGTCCAGTCCGCGGGCAGACCCGCCTTCTGCAGATCGTCGCGCCGGAAGTACAGCCAGCGGGTGTCGAGGCCGTACGGGATCGCCCAGATCTTGCCCTTGTACGTCGCGCCCTTCTTGATCGAGTCGGGGTACTGCTTCCAGTCCGCCCACGCGTTCACATAGGAGTCCAGCGGCTCGATGTAGCCGGCGTCGGCAAGCTCGGAGATGCTGTCGCCGCCGAAGTGGAAGACGTCCGGAACGTCGCCGCTCTGGAGCGTGAGCAGCAGCTTGGTGTAGTAGATGTCGTCAGAGACCTTCTGTAGGTCGATCTTCACCGTCGACCCCGAGTTCTTGCTCATGACCGCCTGCGCGGCCATGTCCACGTACTTCGGCTTCACGCCTAGCTCATCCGGATAGGACACGGTGATCGTCCCGGTGAGCCCTTTTGCCTGGCTCGGCGAAGCGCCGCCTTGCTGCGCGGCCGGCGCGCACGCCACCACGACCGCGGTGGCGCCGGCGACCTTGAGGAACGTTCGCCTCGAGTATCTCGACATCGCATGCCCTCCTTTCGGCAAGCCGGAATTCGCGGCCCACAGTACGCCGGCTCGCCCAGACCGGCTGAGCGACAGGCGCGACCGTGGGATCGCGCTTATCGTGCGGAGATCGCGTCGCACGCCGGAGGTCGTTCGATGACTGTCACACAGGCGGAGATCGACGAGGTCGTGGCGGAGTCCAAGCGGGTCCTCCTCGGGAATCACCACTCCGGGATCTCCGCATGGGACGGCAAACGGTACGAATGCACGTACCCGTCGCCGACGTCCTATCCGTTCCAGTGGTTCTGGGACTCCGCCTTCATCGCCATCGCGCTCCTCCACGTCGATCCGGAGCTCGCCAAGCGCGAGATCAGCTGCCTACTACAGGGCGTGCAGCCGGACGGCTTCATGCCGCACATGCTGCTCTGGGAGAAGAGCAGCTACCTGCACTGGCTCGAGGATGAGTACTCCATCCGTCTCGCGCATCCTTTCTATACCGGGACGACCCAGCCGCCGGTCGTGGCGCGCGCGATCGAGCGCATCTACGACGCGACGAAGGACGTCGCGTTCCTGCGCGAGACGCTCGAGCCGACGCTGCGGATCTTCCGGTGGCTGAAGGCCGTCCGGGATCCGGACGACGACGGCCTGGTCTGCGTGATCCAGCCGGACGAGACCGGTCTGGATGCGAGCCCCAAGTACGACCTGGCGATGGGCATCTCGCACGAGCGGCCGGAAGAGGTGCTGCCGCAGCTCACGCGCTCGATGCATCGACTCTTCAAGGCATACGAGGGCGTCGGGCTTCAGCGCGAGCCGCTCCTCGACGTCTTCAACTTCGAGGACGTGATGTTCAACGCGATCTACGCCGACGGTCTCCGCGCGCTGGCGCGCCTGTGCCGGATCGCGGGTTTCCCCGAGGGGGAGGCATACGAGTGCGAGCAGCGGTACGTGCGGGTGCGCGACGCGCTCGTCGCCAAGTGTTGGGACGAGGAGGCCGCGGCGTTCTGGGATCTCTCTGGACTCCGGAGCGAAACGCCGCAGAAGGTCCTGACCTTCTCGATCTTCTTCCCGATCATCCTCCCGGATCTCGATCGCAAGATCGTGCGAGCGCTCGTCGAACGGCACCTGCTGAACGAGAAGGAGTTCTGGCTGCCGTATCCGATCCCGACCGTCGCGGCGACCGAGCCGAGCTTCGATCCGGCCTGGAAAACGAACACCACCTGGCGCGGGCCGACCTGGGTGAACGTGAACTGGTACCTCTACTGGGGGCTTCGACAGCACGGCTTCGAGGATGTCGCCGAAGAGCTTCGGTCCCGGACCATCAGCATGATCGCGAGCGGTGGCGTTCGCGAGTTCTTCGATCCGCGGACCGCGGCGGGCGAGGGCGCGAAGGACTTCGCCTGGACGTGCTTGGCGGCCGACCTCGCGGCCGCTCCGCAGAGGTCGCCCGCGAGCACGTCGGTCTAGCGACCGACGAAGAGCGTAGCCGGCGAGGGTAGGTGAGCCCACCACCTCCGAATCCCGACTCCTTCTTTCGCGTGGGCGACCGCGTCGTCGAGCTCAAGGTCCATCGGCTCCAGTGGAGCAGTGACCATCCGGAGAACTCGCTCTCGGCGCTCGCCGAGTGCGCGCGCGAGCGCGTCATCCGTGCCGAGATCGACCTCGCGATGCTGCGCGATCACGACTTCGCGCTCCTCCACGACGACCGCCTCGAGAAACGGACGACGGGTCGGGGTCAGGTGAGCGCCGCGAAGGCCGCCGACCTCGGCCGCGTGCGCTTCAAGGGGACCGACGAGCGACCGGCGCTTCTCAGCGAATTCGTCGCCGTCCTCGCGCGCGCACCCTATCCGCGACTCGTCGAGCTCGACATGAAGGACCAGGAGCCTCTTCCCTGGGCGCGCATCGAGGAGCTCGCGCGGCTCGTGCAGCCGGTGAAGGGGCGCATCGTCTTCGGCAGCCCGGCCGACTGGAATCTCCGCAGGCTCCTGGCGGTCGATCGGTCCCTTCCCGTGAGCCTCAACCCACACAGCTACATCGACTTCGGCGAGCGCGGCGGCCATCTGCGGCGCGGCGCCTATGGCTACCAGGATGCGCACCCCCTCGCGCGGCGGCGCTTCACCAGCGCGGCCGACTACCTGCGCGACCGCTTCGGCGGCGTGTTGCGCCTCGTTCCCGGGATACGTGAGGTGCACGTCCGCTCGCGGATGTTCGAGCGGATGCTCGAGGATCTCCCGGAGGCCGCGGACATCTTCCACTCTTTCGACGTGAAGCTCGACGTCTGGACGCTCGACGCGGGCACGGCGCGCTGGCGCGAACGATTCGCGCGGGTCGTCGAGGGGGGCGTGGATATCGTCACGACGAACACCGCGCCCGCCCTCGCGGCCGCCGGCCGGGAGCTCGCCTAGCCTCGCGGTTTGGGGTCGCCGGCGAACGCGCGCGCCCTCGTGAACCGCAGATACACCGGCTCGTCCCCCAGCCGGAACGCTTTCGGCACGCGCGCCTCGAGCTGACCGAATGCCGGGTGCCGCCCCAGCAGGCGCTTGTACGCACCGAAGTTCACGAGCCGCGTGTCGTCGAGCCGGAACGCGTCCGGCGCGGCTTCGCGCAGGACCTCCATGTCCTCGGGCCTGGCCGACACCGTGACGGCGGCCCCGTCCGCAAGGCCGTCGGCCTCGACCGGGACCCGCGCGTCGCCGACCTGCGCGAGGGCCCTCGTGCCCGCGAGGCGCAGGATACCGGTCAACAAGTTGCTCGAGCCGATGAAATCGGCGACGAATGCGGTCGCGGGCCGATCGTAGATATCGAGCGCGTCGCCGACCTGCTGGAGGACGCCCCCGTTCATCACCGCGATGCGGTCGGCCATCGTGAGGGCCTCCTCTTGGTCGTGCGTCACGTACACCGTCGTGATCTGCAGCTCCTGCTGGATACGCCTGATCTCGTCGCGCATGCGCACGCGCAGCTTCGCGTCGAGGTTCGAGAGCGGCTCGTCGAGGAGCAGGATCTTCGGTCCGAGAACGAGCGCGCGCGCGAGCGCGACACGTTGCTGCTGGCCACCGGAGAGCTGCGAGGGGTACCGCTTCGTGACGCCGGGGAGGCCGACGACGTCGAGCATCCGCGCCGTGCGGTCGGCGACCTCCGCCTGGGGCAGCCTGCGCAGCCGTAGGCCGAACGCGATGTTGTCGGCGACGGTCATGTGCGGCCAGAGGGCGTAGCTCTGGAACACCATCGCCGTCGGCCGGTGCTCGGGCGGAAGGTCGGTCACGTCCTTTCCGTCGATGACGATCTGGCCCGCATCCGGCCGGATGAATCCCGCGAGCATGCGCAGCGTCGTCGTCTTCCCGCAGCCTGACGGGCCGAGGAGCGCGACGAACTCGCGATCCTTGATCGCGAGCGAGACGTCGTCGACCGCGGTCGTGTCCTTGTAACTCTTGGTGACATGCCGGAGCTCGACCTCGGCCATGGCTATACCCGTCCCAGCCCCGCGGCGACGTACTCGCTGTGGAGATAACGCTGGGCGACGACGAGCAGGAGCAGCGATGGCAACGCGAGGAGCACGCTGAACACCGCGGCGACGGGCCGCTGGAAGCTCGAGATGAGGGTGTAGAGGAGCACCGGCATGGTGATGTAGTGCGGCGTGCCGACGATGAGCGTCCCCTGCGCCTCGTCGATCGAGGCGAGGAAGCTGAAGAGCGAGGCGACGATGATGCCGGGCAGCGCGAGCGGAAGGACGACCGAGAAGAAGGCGCGCAGCGGCGAGGCGCCCGCGTCGCGGGCGGCCTCCTCGAGGTGCGGGTCGATGGAGCGGAAGGTCGCCGTGGTGATCCAGGTCATGTAGACGAGCGTGCCGATCATGTGCAGGAAGACGACACCCCAGTAGGTGTCGATGAGGCCGATCTGGTAGTAGAGGACCGCGAGCGAGACGTAGAGGCCGATCCGCGGGAACGCGTTCGGGATGAGGAAGAGCAGCAGGAGCGTCCGCCGGTACGGGACATCGAGGCGCGCGAACGCGTATCCGGCCGGGATCGCGACGACCGCCGTCAGGAGCGTGACGACCGGAGCGATCGTGAAGGAGAGGACCATCGCGTCGATGACTCGGGGGTTCTCGAGGACCTCCTGCCACCAGCGGAGCGACCACTGGGTCGGGATGAGATTCGGCCAGAACCATTCACCCGCGAACGACCAGAGCACCAGCGTGAGCAGGGGGATCCCGATGAACACGGCGAGCGCTCCGCCGAAGAGTCGCAGCAACATGCGGCGCATGCGCGGATCGTCTATCCACCACGAGAGCCGGATCGCCGGCATCGCCGGAGCCTGGGCGGCCATCAGCGGATCTCCCGCTTGAACTGCTGCCGCACGTAGTAGACCGCCGCGACGAGCGACAACAGGAAGATGGCGACGGCCTGCGTGCTCGCGATATACGGCTCGAAGTAATTCGTCATGTAGTAGACCATCGACACGCCGAGCATCTGCGGGGCGTTGGGACCAAGCAGGTACGGCACGGTGAACCCGCCGATCACGCCGAGGAACATGAACGTGACGCCGATGAGCGCGCCGGGCGCCGAGAGCGGCAGAACGATGTGCCGGAAGATCTGCCATGAGGATGCCCCGACGTCGCGCGCGCTCTCGATGAGCGAATCGGATATCTCGAGGAGGACGGACGAGAGCAACACCGTCATGAAGGGAAGCGAGAGCCATACCTGGGTGATGACGATCCCCTTCCAGTCGAAGACGATCTTCGGGAAGGCGCCGTCCGGAAGCCCAAGCGCCTGCAGGATGCCGTCGACGAATCCGTGATTGGCGAGGAAGGTGATCATCGCGTAGCTCGCGATCACCGAGGGAATGAAGAGCGGGACGATGTAGATCCGGCCAAGGAACTTCGCTGTCGGACCCTTCCCGAACCGCAGCGCGAGCGCGATCACGTACGCGATGACGAAGACGATCGCGACCGACGTCACGGCGATGAAGACCGTGAAGATGACGTTGGCGCGCAGCGTGTCGCTCGTGGCCAGCTGCGCGTAGTTGTCGAGCCCGACGCGGTAGGTGTAGTTGCCGGCATCGTCGCGGTCACGGACGGTGAACGACGTGGCGAACGCCTTGATCACGGGTATGAATACGAAGAGCGTGAGGTAGACGAGCGAAGGAAGAACGAGCAGGACGCCGGCAGCGCGCGAACGGTCGAATCGCCGGGGGCGCGGGACGGCGCGAGCGGACGTCACGACCGCCACGCCGTCCCCCTGGGACCTAGCCTCTCGCTACTGCGCGACCTTCTCGTGCCAGAGCCGCTGCATGTCCTGACCGTACGTGCCGCCCGGCCAGAGGCGGTACTCCTTGTCGGCGCCGGAGAAGCGGCTCCGCGCGTCGGATGGCATGTACTGCCAGTCGATGCCTGGATATCCGGACATCGCTCCGGTCACGATCAGCGACTGCTGCGCGGGCTCGAGCAGGAAGTTGAGGTACTTCATCGCGGCCTGCTTATGGGTCGCGTTCTTGGTGATCCCTATGTACGAGGCGCCACCGTTGAATGCCGGGTTGATCTGCGTGATCTTGACCGTCTTGGGCAGCTGGCCCGCCGCGAGAGCCTGCGTCGACTGATCGGACCAGACCGAGCCCATCCAGATCTCGCCGCGATTCAGCAGGTCGAGCGTGCCGGCGTTGCCTTTCGGATAGACGCCCTTGCTGTAGAGCGACGGAGCGAGCGCCTTGAGCGCGGCGAAGGCCGCGTCCCAGTCCTTCTCGTTCGCCGCGCTGAACGGCTGCGTGACGTACTTCTGGTATTCGCTGTACTTGTAGATCATCGCGATCACGAAGGCGTCGCCGGACCCGCCGGTGGACGGCTCGTTGTACGCGAACTTGCCAGGGTTGGCCTTGATCCACGCGAGCAGGTCGTCGTACGTCTGCGGCGGGTTCGTCACTTTGTCGGAGTTGTACGCCAGCACGACGCTCGAGCCGCGGTACGGGATCGCCTTGTTCTGAACGAAGTCGAGCGTCGGCTTCGGGACCTTCGCGAGGTTCGGGATGTCGCTCGCGCCGACCTGAAGGAAGAGGTCATCCGGCCGCGTGTAGTAGCCGGTGTCCGACTCCCACAGGTCGATGTCCCACTGCGCCTTGCCGGTGTCCTTCTGGGCCTTGATGCGGTCGTAGATGCCCTGCGCGCCGGTGCCGTGCTCGAGGAACGTGAAGGTGACCTTGATGCCGGTCGCCTTCTCGAACGCCGGAATGATCTGCTTCACATGGAGATCCTGAACGTTCGTATCGCCGCCGCTGTAAAAGACGAGCTCCTTGTCTTCCGCGGCGGCGCTCGGTGCGGCGCTTCCACCCGCGTTCGGCGCGCCTCCGCCGCAGGCCGTCACGGCGATGAGTGCC
>VBGS01000110.1 GCA_005889445.1 Chloroflexota bacterium | reverse complement strand
GGTGAGCGTGACTGGTATGGATCGCTGCTCGACGCCGATCTGCTCACCGCGATGCTCGCCGACGACCCCGCCGAACCCCTGCGCCAACGCACGCTCGAGATGGTGCGCCGCTGGCTCAGGGAGCGCGCGGTCCCGGACGACGCGATCGATCTCGAGGAGCTGCGCCGGGTCTGCGTCGTTCCGGGAAGCGTCTCGGGCGAGCTCGCGCCGGGCGCGGCGGATGCGCTCGTCTGGTGTCGCGAGCACGAGCTTCGGACCGTGCTGGTGAGCAACACGCTCTGGAGCGCGGCTAGTGACTTCCTTTCCGATCTCGGGTCGCTCGGGCTCGCCGGCCTGATCGATGGCGTCGTGACGTCGCACAGCGTCGGCTATCGCAAGCCACACCCCGCGATCTTCGAGGGCGCGCTCGCGATCGCCGGCGTGGCGGCGCGCGATGCCGTGATGGTGGGGGACGAGCCATACCAGGATGTCTCGGGTGCGCAGCGCCTGGGGATGCGTGGCGTCTGGCTGCGGCCCCCGGGGCCTCGTCCAATTCCGGTCGGCGAGCCGAGTGATTTCGCCGTGACGCCCGACGCCCAGATAGAGTCTCTGGCCGAACTTCCGGAGGTCCTCGAACGTTGGCTGCGATGAAAGTCGGCACCGCGCCGATCACCTGGGGCGTCTGCGAGCTGCCCAACTGGGGCACGATGCTGCCCTATACGCAGGTGCTCGACGAGATGGCCGAGATCGGCTACTCCGGGACCGAGCTCGGACCGTGGGGATATCTGCCAAAAGATGCCCCGGTCCTGGCGAAGGAGCTCGGCAGGCGGCGGCTCGCGATGGCCGGCGCGTTCTGTCCGGTCGCCCTGCACGATCCGCAGCGCTACGACGAGCAGTTCGCGTACGCGATGGACACC
>VBGS01000109.1 GCA_005889445.1 Chloroflexota bacterium | reverse complement strand
TTCACGGCCTGCCACCCCGTGCTGCCGACCGAGGCACGTGTCGCGCTCACGCTCAGGGTGCTGGGCGGGCTTTCGACCGAGGAGATCGCCCGCGTATTTCTCATTGGGGTCCCGACGGCGGCCCAGCGGATCGTGCGCGCCAAACGCACCCTCGCCGAGGCACGCGTGCCATACGAGGTCCCGAGCCGTGACGAGCTGCCGGCGCGGCTCGCGTCGGTCCTCGAGGTCATCTACCTCATCTTTAACGAGGGCTATGCCGCGACGGCGGGTGAGGATTGGGTCCGGCCGGGACTCTGCGAGGATGCGCTTCGCCTTGGTCGGATCCTCGCCGGACTGCTTCCCGCGGAGTCCGAGGTCCACGGGCTCGTCGCGTTGATGGAGATCCAGGCGTCGCGTCTCCGAGCGCGGACCGGCCCGGATGGCCAGCCTGTCCTCCTGCTCGACCAGGACCGCGGGCGCTGGGATCACCTGCTGATCAGCCGCGGGCTCGCCGCGCTCGACCGCGCCGAGCGACTCGGAGGAGCGCTCGGCACGTACACCCTGCAGGCCGAGATCGCCGCGTGTCACGCACGAGCGCCGACCGCGGGGGATACCGACTGGGAGCGCATCGCAACGCTCTACGACGCGCTCGCCCAGATCGCGCCGTCGCCGGTCGTGGAGCTCAATCGCGCTGTGGCCGTCGGGATGGCGTTCGGTCCCGCAGCGGGTCTCGAGCTCGTGGACGCGCTCCGCGCGGAGCCGTCGCTTCGGAGCTATCACCTCCTGCCGAGCGTGCGCGGGGATCTTTTGCGCAAGCTCGGCCGATTCGCCGAGGCTAGCGCCGAGTTCGAGCGCGCCGCGGGTCTGACGCAGAACGCGCGCGAGCGGGCGCTGCTGGTCGAACGCGCAGCGGTGTGCGCGCGGCGCGTGCAGCTTGGCGGCGCTTAGCGTTTCTTTCGCTTGGTGGTCTTCGCCTTTGTGGCGCGTTTCGTCTTCGCGGTGACACGCTTCTTCTTGACGCGCTCGGGCAGGACTTTCTTGCCCGTGCTGCGGTTCCATTCCTCGTACGTCTGATCGGTGATCTTTCCTTCGACGAGCAGCTGAGCGAATTTGCGCCGCTGGGCTTTGCTCTTGAACGGCATGTTTCTCGCTCCTTCAGGCTTTGCGACGTAGGGGCGCGACCAGCGCGAGCCGCAGATGCAGCAGCGAGGCGACCGCGGCGAGTCCGAAGACTACGAGCTCGATGAGGAAGGGTGTCCAGACGTCGCGGGTTCCTCCGAGGCAGGCGATCCCGGCGTGCACCTCGGCGCAGCGCGGAAGGCCCACCCTTCCTAGATCGATCATCAGTGGCGTCACCATCGCGGCGAGCAGGAACGGTCCCCAAAGCGAGAGGCGCATGTCGCCCCTCAGCCCACCGATGACGCTCAACACCGCGATCGTCGTGAGCACGGCGAGGACCGGTAGAAAGGTCGCGAGCGCGAACTCGCCGAGGAGCAGGAAACCGACGAGACCGCCGGCGATCACATAGAGCAGAAGGCGCGCGACGGCCGCGAGACCCACGCGAGGACCCTAGCCTCGGCTATTCCTTTGTCCAGCCGATCGGGAGCAGGACCGGTCCGTCCTTCGTCGGGTAATAGACCTGCCAACCGTGGTAACCGCGGTACGCGGCGGGGTCGGCTTTCATCACCTCGGCGTAGAGCACGAGCGCGTTCACATAGGCCTGTGAGTGGTTGTACGCGTACAGGGCCCGTTGCATGTCGTCCGGAGCGCCCGCGGCCCTCAGGTAGCGCGCCGCACCGAGGATCGCGTCGTGGTTGTCTTCGATGTCGCCCTTGCCGTACATCGCCCAGGTCGCCGGCATGAACTGCATCGGTCCCTGCGCGCCGGCCGTCGAGAGCCCGCGGATGCGACCCATGCGCGTCTCGACGAGATGGATCGCCGCGAGGTACTGCCACGGCACGCCGAACTGAGCCTCGGCCTCCTTGTAGTAGCGGAGCAGGTCCTCGACCGGCGCGGGTTGGACGATCTTCCAGTCGGGCAGCGTCCTCGGGATCGGTCCGGTCAGGAGCTTGAGTTGCTTGCTGGCATCAAGGCTCCCGTTCACGGCGGCGCGTGTCTGCGCCGGCAATGCCGCGAGCACCGTGTCCTTCCAGTCGGGGTAATCGAAGAGGCGAGCGTAGGCGAGCTGCTGGAGATGACCCATCCAGTCGAGCTGCGCACCGGTCACTGCGGGGTCGCGCAGGGCTGCCTCGACCATGGCGAGCTGCTGCGCGAGGGCGGCCGGGTCATTCGCGGCCTCGGGGAGCTGATCCCAGCGTGGAGCCGGCGTCGCCGTTGGCGACGCGGTCGGAAGGACCAGCTTGGAGTACCCGGTATCGCTCGCCGTCATTTCGGGAGTGGGGCTCGCGGTGGGGATCGCCACGGCAGATTGCGCCGCCTCGTCGAGTCGTGCCGGCGAGCATGCCGCGAGCATGGCCGCAAGGACACAAATGACGGCGCACGCGCGACCCTTCCCCCGCATCAGAACCATCTTCGCGTATCGATGGCACGCCGACCATGTCATCGTCGTTTCTAGTGGCATCGATAGGTTGCGCCGCGACTACCTGAACGCCCGAACGCCAAGTGAGCTAGCGTCAGATGATCTGAGGTGCAAACCACCGGGCGCGACACGGGGGGAACGGTCCCGCTCCAGCTGACTCCGCGGGAGCGCGAGGTGCTGCCGCTCGTCCTGCGCGGTCTCGAGAACAAGGAGATCGCGGCGGAGCTGGGCATCGCCGAGCAATCGGTCAAGGCCCATGTCTCAGCCCTGCTGCAGAAATTCGACGTGCCCAATCGGGCCGCGCTCGCCGAGACGGCAACCCGTCTCGAACTGACCGGCGTCCTTGGGGTCGACCGCGGCTGGATCTCCCAGCTCTTCCGTCAGGCCGAGCCGCAGATCTGCATCACCCGCGGTCCCGAGTTCCGGTACGAGGCCGTGAACGAAGCGTTCCGCCGAGCGACCGGTTACCGACCCGTCATCGGACGGACGATGCGCGAAACCTTTCCCGAGCTGGAAGGCCAAGGGGTGTTCGAGCGCGTCGAGCGCGTCTACGCGACCGGCGAGGCCGCGATCCTCCACGAACGGACAAAACGCTGGGATCGCGGGAACGGCATCGAGGCTCGCGCCGTCGACCTGGTGATCCAACCATTGCGTGACGAAGACGGCTCGGTCAACGGCGTGATCTCGTTCGCCGTGGACGTGACCGATTCGGTCACGCGCCCGAAGCGAGCCGGCCCGAAGCGACGGCCCTCATCGCGCCGCAACCGAACGTAGGGGTAGAACGCGCCGCACCCGGTCGCTATCAAGCAGGCATGTACCCCGATCAGCCAAAGGGTCGCCGTGCGTTCACGCCCCGTCAACTGGAGCTCATGGACCTCGTCGCTAGCGGCTTCCCGAATAAGGAGATCGCGAGCCATCTGAGCATCAGCGAGCAGGCCGTCAAGGAGCAGATCTCGGCGCTTCTGCTGCGGCTCAAGGTCCGCAACCGAGCGGCCCTCGCGGAGGTGGGCGCGCGCGCGGCGATCGTCGGCGACGTCACGGCGAGCGGCGAATGGCTTCCGTTCCTCTTCCGCTTCGCGCCGATGGCGATCGCGTTCCTGCGCGGTCCCGAGCATGTGGTCGAGGCGCTCAACGATGCCTGGCGCAGCGCCGCCGGCGAGCGAGACATCATCGGCGTCTCATTCCGCGATGCGTATCCAGGGATATCAACAGAGATCTTGTCGGCGATCGACGACGCCTACGCGGGCGGCCGTACCCGAACGCTCACGGTCTCGCGCGCAGGTTGGGAGCGAAGCGCGAAGGACGACGCCGGGGTCATGACGGTCGTCGTGCAGGCGGTGCCCGCACGCCCATCGGCTGCGGGCTTGCTGCTGTACCTGCTAGATGCGAGTGCGATCGAGGGCTGATCCGGGAGTGCGCGATGGACTCCGGCCACGAGGACCGGAGCCCGCCGCGCGATCGGGGGATGGGGAGAAAGAGTCGAGCGAATCGCCTGACATACCCACCGCTCCTTTTCATATCCCGTGCACCGTCCGAGTCAACGTCTACAGACGGTGAGCAACGAGCGGTAAAAGGGCCCGATCCCGTGCCCGGCGGCGAGAAGCGTGCGGCGGCGCGCCGCCGTGAGAGAGTGGCGCCCAATTTCGCCCGGCTTCTCGCATCTGCGGCGTGGCAGGCTGCACGGACTCCGCACGGTTCCGACCGATCGATGCGCCGCGCTCGTGTAGCGGCGAGGTCTCAGTGCTCGGCGCGCCTCACTCAGTTGGCTTTCGTCGCGGTCGCGGGGACCGCAGCGGTCGTGCTTCGTCGATCCCGCGCACGACGCGTTTCAGCGGGTGCTGGCTGTGCTCTTTCACGTATTCGGTGACGATCTCATCGAGCCCGTGCTCCTTCGCGAGACCGGCTTCGTGCAGGTACCAGTGGTGATCGGTCACCCAGAGATAGAGGTCCGCTTCAGTGCGGTTCGGGAAATCGCGGAGCGCATTGGCTCGACGAATGGCCTCGACGGTCGGCAGATACACGCGGTCATACCAGCTCGTCACGGCTTCGCTGTACGGGATCTCGCGCTTCTGCTCGATGCCCATGAACCAACGGTGGGTCGCGATGTGCTCGAGGAGCTTCTCGTACTGGCCAGGTAGCGTCAGCTCGATGCGCGCGTCGGGACGCAGGTCGCGAAGACGCGTGGTCGCGTAGAAGGCGACGCCGTCGGTGTGTCGGAGCCACTCGAGCACGTCCTCGACGGAGGTGATCGGCGCGGGCGAGGTGATCTCGATGACGTGAGCGTCGACGAACTTCTGGCCACGCTCGCGCGCGACCGAGACGCGGTGGTTCCCGTCCTTCACGAAGTAGACGTCCCCGATCTTGTAGACGTCGATGGGTGGAAGCTCGATGCCGCTGTACTGCGCGGTGTCCACGCTCTCCCAGCGATCGCGCGTTCGGGCCTGGCGGGGGAGGAACGCGCGGTCGAAGTCCCGGTACCTGCCGACGCTCCCCACCACGTGATCGACGGGGATGGCACGAATGCCCCCTTCGCGCTGCGCGTCGGCACGGAGCTGCTTGCGGACTTCGTCGAAAGCCAGGAGGGCGTTGTCACTGCGCCGGAACCAGCTGGTGATCGCTCTCCAGAACGCCTTGCGGCGAGCGCGTCTGAAGTCCGCGCGCGCTGACTCATGGACGAGCATCGAGGTCCACCTCGCGCGCGCCGTACGCGTTGATCACTGTCGTGTCGTGATAACGCGTCGTCGTCACGGTGCGCTGATCGTAGATGTGGGTGTGCCCGTGGAGGTGATAACGCGGACGGAACACTCGAAGGAACCAGCGCAGCGCGCGGAACCCCTGATGCGCTTGGTCGGGCCGGTCGTGGATGCCACGCGGCGGCGCGTGCGTGACAAGGACATCGAGGAAGCGACCGCGGCGGATCCGGTTGAGGACGAGCGCCGGCATCATCCCGATGATCGCGAGCCAGAGGTCGCTTTCGCTGCGCTGGTACGCCGCGTTGCTGTAGCGGGGCGACCCGCCAAATCCTCCGACGAGAAGGCCGTCCACGAGCTTGACCCGTCCATCGAGGTCGATCGACTCCCACCACTCGCGGATCCTCTCGTCGTCGACCTGATCGAGCGGGACGTCGTGGTTCCCATGGACGGCGTAGAGCGGCGCAGGGAGCTGCGTAGCCACAAAGTCGAGATAGTCGTACGGGAGATCGCCGCAGCCGATGACCAGATCGACATCCCCGAACCGCGATCGCGCTTCGGGTGTGTAGACCGTCGCGTCGACCTCGTCGCTGAGCGCGAGGATCTTCACCGGATCCACACTCGGTTGCCCACCCGGCGCATTCTGAGCGTGTCGATTTGGCCGGTGCGCGTTCGTCGTTCTCGCGGCAGACCAAAGAAAGGGGACACCCGATGCCAGCCTCGAGCGAGACCACCGAGCTCCTGAAAAAGATCCCCCGCGCAACGCGCCCGACCGTGCAGGCCGCGCGGCGGATGGTCAAGGCCGCCGCCCCGAAGGCGCGAGAGGTCGCGTACCAGAGCAAGGCTCCACGTTCCAGTCGGACGATGTGGAAGCTCGTGCGCTACCGGCTCGACGACGCGTACGTCGCGGCCATCGGAACGTTCGCGGATCATGTCTCCCTGTTCTTCCCACGAGGCCGAGAGCTCGACGACGGAAGCGGTCTCTTGCAGGGCGGCGGGAAGGACTTCCGCTTCGTCACGCTGCGCTCGCCCGCCGAGGCCGCACGGCCTGCGGTCAAGCGGCTCGTGCGAAAGGCGTTCGCGCTCGAGGCGAAGTCTCCCTCAGCGTGAGGACCGGGCGCGCTCGAGGTTTCCGAGTGCCGTCTCGATCTCGTCGAGATGCTCGCCGCGGTGCGATGCGCGGAGCGGATTGAGTGGACACGTTGTGTCGAGCGGCCACATTTTCTCCGGCGGGAGCGCCGCGACCTTCTCGTCGGTCTGCTCGGCTATGCCGAACGCGAGCTTGGCGGCGTCGCGCGGTGGGATCGCGAGGATCAGCGGACGCGTTGAGTCGTTGATCCAGCTCACGTCCTCGGGCTCCGCGTCGGATTCTGAGAACGCCTGACCGCGTTCGAGCTTTCCGGCGAGGAACAGCGCACGCGCGTCCCAGAACGCGATGTGCCCCAGCACCCCCGCGACCGTCCAGAAGTCGTTGACCGGCC